>DATBAZ010000485.1:0-25554 GCA_036271255.1 Alphaproteobacteria bacterium | reverse complement strand
GCGAGCGCCTCGTCCCCTTCTGGAACCCCATAAGCGTTGAGCTGCAGGATCTCGATGTCCTTGAGGTTATTCATGCGGCTTCCGCTTGATGACGGCGATATCGCCGCGCGACTCTAAATCTCGGCAGTGTAGCAGTCGATCCGGGGAATGCTCTCCACCTCGAAGGGTGGGTGGTGGAAGGGGGAGGATTCGAACCTCCGTACTCATAAGAGGGCAGATTTACAGTCTGCTGCCATTAACCACTCGGCCACCCTTCCATCGGGGGGACCCCGCGATCTGAGCGATCAGGGTCGGCGCAAGAGAGTGAGCGTCTTAGGGACTGGCGGGCGCGCAGTCAACACCGGCAGGCGATAAACTGCGTCCCAATTGGAGAAGTGCGAGCAGCCGTTTATGGATGGCGCGAGGGGGTCACCAATCGATGGTCCCCAACCGTATATGCCCGACCGCATAGACCTGGTTTCCGCTCCCGTCACGCGCGGTGCCGTCACCGGACTGATCGTCCGGGCTGAAGTAGGAATAGACGAATTTACCGACATAGCTCAGCTCCGGATGCCCTTCGATCGCATAGCAGCCGAAAATATTCCCGGTGCAGGTGTCGGGGATCACCACGGTCGGGCCCTTCGTCCAGGGGCCCGTCGGAATCGGCGCTGAGTAGATGACCATCGCGGCTTTGGTCCCGGTGGTGACGCCGGTCTCGAGCACCTTCACCAGCATGACGTAATTGTGGTTCGTGGTCGCGGAGAAGTCGCCCACGCTGATCCCGATGGGGATGATGGTGCTCGGGAAGGAAATCATGCTGGTCGCCTGCGCGAAATTCGCGGCCGCCACCCAGGTTCCGGTCGTGCCGTTCCAGAACTGATAGCTCGCCGACGTCGCCGTCGCAGCCTGGGCGGCCGGCACGCGGGCGATATAGACACCGCTCGGGACCGTGCCGTCAGTCGAGAAGCTGGAACTGTACAGATAGATGTAACTGCCTTGCGGCCCCAGCACCGGGTGACTCAGGTTCTCCTGGTACGGCAGACCATTGGCGCCGGTGTTCTTGAACACCGTGTTGATCGTTGAGCCGTTCGTGAAGCTGTTCGTGGCGGGGTTCCACTCCATGACCCCAAAACCCTCATCCATCAACGCGCCGTTATGGACGCACACTTCGCCGATCGTGATCAGGACCTTGCCGGAGTCCTCCAGCAGCTCGCCGCTGGTCCAGGCCGGAGAGTAGTTTCCCGTCCCGGTGCAGGGGGTGGTGGTTCCCGGAACCTTGAGCCCGGGCGAGCTCGGCAGGAAGGGCTGGGGCGCGGTCAGGCCCGTCCTCAGCGCGCCGGTGCCCGGAGTGGGCGCCTCATTCAGCGTTTGCGGCGCCTCCCCCTGCGCGAAGGCGCCGAAGGCCGCCGTGGTGCCACCCATGAAGCCGGAGCCGCCGCTGGGCGTGTATTGCTGCGTATCGCCGAACAGCCACAGCGCCTTCCCGTCTGCGTATTGGACGCTTTGCCCATCGTCACGCGAGATCGGCGACGCAGGCAGGTCCGCCGTGGAGAGCACCCGGCCGATATCGGGGGTGCCGGTGATCGCCGGCACGCCGCCGCCCGCCGCCGCGCCGGTCCGGAATGCGCCGGCCTGGCTCAGATCGGGCGAAGCCAGCAGGGCTTGGCACGCGGCGCTTGTCTGGGGCTGGCAGAGAAGCTTGGCCACATAATAGCCCTGTCCGGCCAAATCCGGGCCGGCACACCACCAGCCGTTGGCCGGAAGGTTGCTGTCGCCATAGCCGCAGAAAACGTTGTGATACAGGGTCCCCGGCAGGAGATTGGTCAGGTCGAAGCCCGCCGCGCCCGTATAGGCCCCGCTTATGGAGGTCCTGCTGGTCGACGTCGTCCTGGTCGCCCCATCCGCCCAGTACTGAAACCAATAGGTGCATGGGTTGCTGGGCGTGTCGCCCGTACATTGTGTCTGCGCCGCGAGGGTCGCCGTCGTCGTCCCAATATCGGTCACGGGTGTCAGATAGCCGACACAGCCGAAAAGAACCGCGGCGACTGCGCAAATCAGGATCGGGCGTCCCCGGCGTCGCCAAAACGATCGGTTGGACGCATCTATCGCGCTTGACGGCAACTGTGCCTTCATGACCGTTCCCTCCCC
The DNA here is from genome assembly GCA_036271255.1 of Alphaproteobacteria bacterium. Classification (GTDB taxonomy): domain Bacteria; phylum Pseudomonadota; class Alphaproteobacteria; order BOG-932; family Roseiterribacteraceae; genus BOG-932. The sequence continues at coordinate 23,427 of DATBAZ010000485.1, read as the reverse complement.
GGAATCCCCGTTACCATTGCCGCCTTTTAGCTGACAGAAGTCAATCGATATTCAATGAACGATCACTCAATGAGAATCCAAGAGTCTGACAACCGTACTTCTTAGAAAACTCCCGAGGTTTCAAACGATAGATGATGCATCCCTGCCGAAATATCTTCTCGGCACTGTAAACACTGAAATTCTCGACTGAGACATTTGCCACAGCTCACCGACGCGGCTGGATCGAGCGGGGAGCTGCGGACTTCCCGGGGTTTGGGCTATCGAAGGAATTAGATTCTTCTCCGTCGCCTCCACCATAAACATTTTATGGAAGTCGTTTATGCTGGCGCGATGAACAAGCCGCCCCATAAGCCCCGCCGCCCATTCGAAGCTGGCCGTCGCCCCGATGACCGCCGGTCAGGAAGGCCGGGCGGACGCGACGCCGGCCACCCGAAGCCTGCCCAGGGCGGCCATGCCGGCAACGTGCCCAGACCCTCGGTCGCCCCCGCGCTGATGCTGTATGGCGTCCATCCGGTCAGCGCCGCCTGGACCAATCCAGAACGGCAATGCCGGCATCTCTACGGCACGCCGCCGGCGCTTGCTGCCTTCCAGCCGGTGCTCGACAGGGCCAAGGATATGGGCCTGAAGCGGCCCGCCCCGGTCATGGCCGACCGTGATGCGATCGAGCGGATGGTGCCTCCCGGCGCGGTCTATCAGGGGCTGGCGCTGGACAGCGAGCCGCTACCCGAGGTGGGGCTGGAGGATGTGCTGATCGCAGTCGGCGACGGTCCGGCGGCGCTGGTGCTGTTGGACCAGGTGACCGACCCGCACAATGTCGGCGCCATCTTGCGTTCCGCCGCCGCTCTGGGGGCCAAGGGCGTGATCGTGCAGAGCCGGCATGCGCCGGAAATCACCGGCGTGCTGGCCAAATCGGCATCGGGCGCGGTCGAGGTCGTGCCGCTGATCAGCGAGACCAACCTGTCGCGGGCAATCGAGCACCTGCGCGATGCGGGATTCTATGTCGCCGGGCTGGACGAGGCCGGAGCTGTGTCCCTGGCCGAGGCCGAATTCGGCGAACGGGTCGTACTGGCGCTGGGCGCCGAGGGGGAGGGATTGCGGCGGCTGGTGGCGGAGCATTGCACCGCGCTGGTGTCGCTGCCGACCGAGCCGCCGATCGGGAGCCTGAACGTGTCGAACGCGGCGGCGATCGGGCTTTACGAGATCGCCCGCCGCCGACCGCGATGACTTAACCGAACTCAGTGATTACGGCTTGGAGCTGTTGGCCGCATGGGTCACGTCATGGCCGAGATCCGAGGTATCCTTGCCGGCGCCGGCAACGGTATTGCAGGCAGCAGCCAGCAGGCAAACAGCGAGCAGGCCGGCGGCGGTAGCGGACGTACGAAGGGACTTGCGCATAGTGAATTAGCCTTTTATGTGAGCGCCAGCCGGAGCTGACAGATACATCGTCAAACCCAAGCTTTTCCAAGAAGTTCCGATGAGCCCGCTCTGTCGTGGCAGCAAGGGACCGCACCGAAATGGCCGCTGTATTCACCGACGTCGCCGCGCTGGACGACATTCCCAAAGGCAGCTGCAAGGCGTTGAGCGTCGGGACCACGCGGGTGATCGTCGCGCATCTCGCCGACGGCTTTTACGCGGTCGAGAACCGCTGTTCGCACGCCAACAGCCCACTGCTGACAGGCAAGATCTATCACGGCCGCCAGGTCGCCTGCCCGATCCACGGCGCCCGGTTCGACCTCAAGACCGGCGCGGCCAAAAGCCCGCCCGCCTTCACCGGACTGATGATGTTCCCGGTGCGGGTCGTGGACGGCCGGATCGAGGTCGCCGTGCCGCCGACGAACGTCGGATGAGCAGCTAGAAGCTGCTCGCCACGATATTGATCGTCAACGCCAGGATGATGGTGTTGAAGAAGAACGACACCACGCCATGGATCAAGGTCAGCCGGCGGAGATGCCGCCCGCTGACCTCGACGTCGGAGACCTGGCAGGTCATGCCGACGACATAGGAAAAATACATGAAGTCCCAATAATCAGGCTTGTCTTCGGACGGGAATTCCAGCCCGCCGATCAGCCCGTCCTCATCGTCCGGCTCGTCGGCCGGGCCGTAATAGGCGTGCGCATAGTGCAGCGAAAATACCGTGTGGACCAGCGACCAGGACAGCACGATGGTGGTGACGATGAGGCCGATATAGAGCACGGATTCGTCGCCTGACCCGGCCTTCAGGCTCTTCTGGATGACGGCCAGCGCAATCATGCTGACCAACGCGCCGGCAATGATCGCCAGCAGGATCACCCAGCGGCCTAGATCCTGGCGCTCGGCGCGGCGGCGCATATGGTCGTTGGTGCTGGTCGCCATCATCGCCATGATCCAGCCGGACAGGACGAAGACCCCGAAATCCCAACCCAGCACCGCGCGGATGACCGGCCCGTGATGGTGGGGCAGCACAGTATAGACGGCGAAGCCGACCGCGATCCCGGTCGCCAGCCTGACCCACGGCAGCCAGGCGATGTGATGCGCCGGAGGCGGCGCGGCGGGGGCCTTGGTCTTGGCGACCATGCGGTCAGTTCGCCGACGGGTCGACGCGGACCATCAGCTTGCCCTTATGCGACGCGCCCTGCGCGAACAAAGTCTTGAAGGCGGTCAGCGTGTTCTCCAGCCCGTCGACGACATCGGCGTGGTATTTGAGCTTTCCCTCACCCAGCCACTGGCCGAGCTTGGCGCTGATCTCACCCATCCGGTGCATGTAGTCGAGCAGGATGAAGCCCTGCACCGTGCAGCTCCTCACCAGCACCGTCAGCAGGTTGAGGCCGTCGACCGGGTTATCGTCGGCATTATATTGCGAGACCAGCCCGCACAGCGCGACCCGCGCACCCTTGGAAAGGTTGGCGAGCACGGTATTGCCGACGGCGCCGCCGACATTCTCGAAATAGACGTCGACGCCGTTGGGCGCGATCTGGGCCAGGCGCTTGCGGACATTCTCATTCCGGTAGTCGATGGCGAAATCGAAGCCGAGATCGTCGGTCAGCCAGCGGCATTTGTCGGCTGAGCCGGCAATGCCGATGACGGTCGCGCCAAGAATCTTGGCGATCTGTCCGGCCAGCGAGCCGACCGAGCCTGCGGCGCCCGAGACGACGAAGGTCTGTCCGGCCTTTACCTGGCCGATGTCGATCGTGCCGACATAGGCGGTGGCGCCCGCCCCGCCGAACACCGCCTGCGCCGCGGTCAGCGGCAGGCCGGTCTCAGGGATCTTGTTGGCCTGGTCGGCCGGCAGGGCGCAATAATCGCTCCAGCTGCCGAAACCGCCGACGATGTCGCCTTCCTTGAACTTGTCCGACCTGGACTTCACCACCCGGCCCATCACGCCGCCCCACATCGGGCCGCCCACCGGCACGGCGGGGATATAGGTCGGGCCGGCCATCCAGCCGCGATTGGCCGGGTCGAGCGACAGATAGAGCGTCTTGGCCAGCACCTGTCCCTCGGCCGGCTCCGGCACCGGCAGTTCCTGAAGCTTCAGCGCGGCCGCGAAATCCTCGCCCACCGGCCGCTGCACCAGAACCCAACTGCGGTTGATCTCAGCCATCTTCGTATCCCCTGTGCTCAGTGTACTCAGTTCGCTGCGGGATCCACGCGGACCAGCAGCTTGCCCATATGCGGCGCGCCCGGCGTGAACAGCTTGCGGAACGCCGCTGTCGTATTCTCCAGCCCGTCGACGATGTCGGCGGTGTGTTTCAATTTACCTTCCTTGACCCATCTGGCGAGCTCGGCATTGGCGGCGTCGAGCCGGTGGAAATGGTCGATCAGGATGAAGCCGGTAACGGTGACCCGGTTGAGCAGGATCGGGCCGAGGTCGAGCTCAGGCCCCGGATTGTCGAACTTCGCCATGGAGCCGCACAGCACGATGCGCCCATGCAGCGCCATTTTGGTGGCGATCGAATTGGTCAGCGGGCCGCCGACATTGTCGAAATAGATGTCGACGCCCTCAGGCGCGAGGTCGCCCAGGCGCGCGGCGACGTCCTCGGTGCGATAGTCGATGGCGTGGTCGAAACCCAGCTCATCCACCAGCCAGCGGCATTTCTCCGGCGAACCGGCGGTGCCGATCACGGTGCAGCCCTGGATCTTGGCGATCTGCCCCGCCAGCGTGCCGACCGAGCCCGCCGCGCCGGAGATCAGGAAAGTCTCGCCGGCCTTGGCCTTGGCGACATCCAGCACGCCGACATAGGCGGTACCGCCCGACAGGCCGAACAGGCTCTGCGCCGCGTACAGCGGCAGGCCGCCCAGGTCCGGCACCCGGTTCGCCATCTGGGCATCGATCAGGCAGTAATCGGCCCAGGCGCCGAAGCCCGAGACCAGATCACCCGGCCTGAAGCCCTCGATATTGGAGGTCTCCACCCGGCCCAGCACGAAGCCCCACATGGTGGCGCCGAGCGGCACCTGCGGAATGTAGGTCGGCATCATCATCCAGCCGCGATTGGCCGGGTCGAGCGAGAGGTAAAGGCTGCGGACCAGAAGCTGGTTGGGGCCAGGCTCGGGAACCGGCACATCACGCAGTTTCAGCGCCGCGTCGAAATCATCGCCGACCGGATAGGATTCCAGCACCCAACCGCGATTGCCCGTCATGCTCTTCCCCGTTCGCGTTTTATAGTTTGCCCTGAAGCGCCTCCGGCTTCGGCCCACCGGTCGCCCAATCGAGCAGTTCGACGGTGTGTAGCACAGGAACGCCGGCGTCTCCCGCCAATTGCGTGATGCAGCCGACATTTCCGGTGGCGATCACGTCGGGCCGGGTACGGGCGATATTGGCGAGCTTGCGAGCCTTGAGCTGCCCGGCGATCTCGGGCTGCAGCAGATTGTAGGTGCCGGCCGAGCCGCAGCAGAGATGGCCTTCCGGCACATCCCTGACCGTGAAGCCGGCCGCGGCCAGCAGCGCCTTGGGCTGGCCGGTCACCTTCTGGCCGTGCTGAAGCGAGCAGGCGGCGTGGTAGGCGACGGTGAGATCTGCCATCTGCGCAGGCCGGTTCAGGCCGATCTCGGCCATGTATTCGCTGATGTCGCGAGCCAGCGCCGAGACGCGGGCCGCAGGCTCCGCCCAGACCGGGTCGTCACGGAAGACATGGCCGTAATCCTTGATCTCGGTGCCGCAGCCCGAGGTGTTGATGACGATGGCGTCCAGCCCGCGCGCCGCCGCCTCATCGGTCCAGGCGCGGATGGTTTCGAGCGCCAGCGCGCGGGCCTGGGTCGCCTTGCCCATATGGTGGACGATGGCGCCGCAGCAGCCTGCCGCGGGCGGGACCACGACCTCGACGCCGTGGCGGTTGAGCAGGCGGATCGTCGCTTCGTTGATCGACGGGGCGATGACCTTCTGGGCACAGCCGGTGAGCAAAGCCACCCTGCCCCGGCGCGGCCCCGTGGCCGGGAAGGTCTCCCGGGAGAAGGCGCGGTCCTGGGTCGGCGGGTGCGATGGGGCGAGCGCCAGCATGGCGCCGAGCCGGCCCGTGAACAGGCCGCGGAACGGGCGCGCCAAGCCGGCCAGCATCAGGGCGAGGCGGAAGCGGCCGGGATAGGGCAGCAGATTGGCCAGCACCGTGCGCAGTGCACGGTCGAGGAACGGGCGCCGGTAGGTCTCTTCGACATGCGCGCGGGCGTAGTCGATCAGGTGCTGGTAGCGCACGCCCGAGGGACAGGTGGTCTGGCAGGCGAGGCAGGACAGGCAGCGGTCGACATGCAGCGCTACCTCAGCCGAGGCCGGGCGGTCATGCTCCAGCATGTCCTTGATCAGGTAGATGCGCCCGCGCGGGCTGTCGAGCTCGTCGCCCAGCAGGGTATAGGTCGGGCAGGTTGCGAGGCAGAAACCGCAATGGACGCAGGACCGCAGATTGCGCTCGCAATCGGCAATATCGGGGTCGCTGAGCTGTTCGGCCGTAAAGCGGGTCTGCATCAGCGGGTCCCCATGAAGCCCGGCGCGAGGATGCCGCTGGGATCGAATGCGGCCTTGACCCTGGCCTGCAGTGCCTCGAGGGCCGGCTCCGGCGGCTGGAAGACCGGCGCCGCTGCGCGGATATCGGCGGATGCCCGCATCAGCGTGGCGTGGCCGGAGGGCAAAAGGCCGCGCACCGTGTCGGCATGGGCGTCGCCAGGCGGCAGCGTGAGCCAGACGAGGCCTCCCCCCCAATCGTAGAAGACCTCCGAGCCGGTTGCGGTTTTGATGGCCGCGACGGTGCTTGCGGCATCGGCCGGCGGCAGCGACAGGCGCCAGACGATTCGATCCGGCGCGACGAGCGGCGCGACATCCCGGACTTCGCGCCACAGAACAAGACAGTCGTTCTTCTCGAGGACCACGGCCGGATGGTCCTGGCCGCAGCGAATCTGGAGGGCGGCTAACCGGTCCGAGACCGAGGGACCGAAACCTTCAAGCCGGATCAGGGTGGCCGACCGGCCGGAATTCGCGACCTCGGCGATGGCGGAGTATCGCGCCGTGAACGCAGGCAGGTGCGCGGCGCCGGAAACTTCATAGGGACCGCCGACCAGATCGCAGAGCAGGCGGATCGCGGCGGCGTCATCCAGGCCGTGGATCGCCAGGGTCCGGGTTGCCTCCGGTGCGGGCAGCACCTTGATCGTGATATCGGTGAGCGCCGCCAAGGTACCGTGCGAGCCGGTGAGCAGCTTCGGCAGGTCGAAGCCGGTGACATTCTTGACCACCCGTCCGCCCGACTTGAAGACCTGGCCGTCACCGCCGACGGCAAGCGCGCCCAGCACATGGTCGCGCACCGCCCCGGCCTTCATCCGCCGCGGCCCGGACCAGCCGGACGCAACTGTCCCGCCCAATGTCGGTGTGGCATCGGTGCCGAACAGCGGCCCGAAGACCGGCGGCTCGAAGGCCATGCACTGATTGTGTTCGCCGATAGCGGCCTCGATTTCGGAGATTTTCGTACCGGCGCGCGCGGTCAGCACCAGCTCCCCGGGTTCGTAGAGGGTGATCCCGCTGAGGTTGGAGAGATCGAGGATCGTTTCGCCGGCGAGCGGCCGGCCGAACCCGGCCTTGCTGCCCCCGCCCCTGAGCCGTACCGATTTATCCGCCACGCTCCAATCGCGCAGGAATCCGGCGATCTCATCGGCGGTGTCGGGCTGAAAGACTAGCGGGATGCTCATCCGGCTGTATGTAGAGGGAAGCGCTGGCCAAGCCAATCCGGCGCGGCCTACGGAAGCCGAACGCTGCCGTCTTCCAGGATGGTGAAGCCCGGATTCCAGGCGACTTCCCAGGGGTGGCCGTCGGGGTCGGCGAAGTAGCCGGAATAGCCGCCCCAGAAGGCCTCCTCCGCCGGTTTCAGGATAGCAGCCCCTGCCGCCCTCGCCTCATCCAGAACCTTGTCCACATCGGCGCGTTCACGGACGTTGTAGGCGAGCGTGATTCCGCCGAAGCCCGAACCGCCGGCAGGCAGGCGCGCGTCTTCGGCCAAGGCTTTACGGCCATAGAGGCTGAGGATCATGCCCCCGGCCTGGAAGAACGTGACGCCCTCGCTGGGCCCGGAGGCGCACCAGCCCAACGCCTCGTAGAAGCGCCGGGCGCGCGCCATATCGGCGACGCCCAGCGTGACCAGGCTGATCCTCGGCTCCATCGCCGTAGCCTCCGATGCGAAAGATCAGTCCGGAGAGGCGGCGTCGCCGTCCGGCTCGGGCGTGTCCATCATGGCGCTGGCGACCAGGCCGGCATTCGACCGGATCTTGGCCTCGATCGCGCCGGCGACGTCCGGCCGGTCGCGCAGGAACTGCTTGGCGTTCTCCCGCCCCTGGCCGATGCGCTGATCGCCGTAGGAAATCCACGAACCGGATTTCTCGACCACACCGGCCTGGATGCCGAGATCGATCAGTTCGCCGGTCTTCGACACGCCCTCGCCGTACATGATGTCGAACTCGACCACCCGGAACGGAGCAGCCATCTTGTTCTTCACCACCTTCACGCGGGTCTGGTTGCCGGTGACGGTCTCCCGGTCCTTGATCGAACCGATGCGACGGATGTCGAGGCGCACCGAGGAGTAGAATTTGAGCGCGTTGCCGCCGGTCGTCGTCTCCGGATTGCCGAACATCACGCCGATCTTCAGCCGGATCTGGTTGATGAAGATGACGATGCAGTTCGACTTGGAGATCGAGGAGGTGAGCTTGCGCAGCGCCTGGCTCATCAGCCTGGCCTGCAGGCCGACATGGCTGTCGCCCATCTCGCCTTCCAGCTCGGCCCTGGGCACCAGGGCCGCGACGCTGTCGATCACCAGCACGTCGACCGCGTTGGAACGCACCAGCGTGTCGGCGATCTCGAGCGCCTGCTCGCCGGCATCCGGCTGGGAGATCAGCAGCTCGTCGATATTGACGCCCAGCTTGCGGGCATAGCCGGGATCGAGCGCATGCTCGGCATCGACGAAGGCGCAGACGCCGCCGGCCTTCTGCGCCTCGGCCACCACATGCAGCGCCAGCGTGGTCTTGCCCGAGCTCTCCGGCCCGTAAATCTCGATGATGCGGCCCTTGGGCAGGCCACCGATACCGAGCGCGATATCGAGGCCGAGCGACCCGGTCGACACCACCTCGACGTCAACGGCCCCACGGGAGCCGAGCTTCATGATCGAGCCCTTGCCGAATGCCTTTTCGATCTGGGAAACGGCGGCGTCGATGGCTTTCTGCTTGTCCATGGGTTGTTCCCTGTCGACCACGCGTAATACGGGACTCGTCATCCGATACCTCCGTTCTCCCACACGCCCACGCGGCGTGTCCAGGGCGATATCGTACCGGATTCGTTCTTGTTCGCAAGCAAAAAGAACAGAGGCGAACAAAAAAGACGATTTCGGGGGTTCAGGAGACCGGAATGAGAACAGCTGCGGTCCCTCTATCGACCTCAGTCGTCGCGCTGGGTGCGCTCCATGCGCTCGTGCCGCTCCTGCGCCTCCAGCGACAGGGTGGCGATGGGCCTGGCCTCGAGCCGCTTCACGCCGATGGGATCGCCGGTCTCCTCGCAATAACCGTAGGAGCCGTCCTCGATTCGCAGCAGCGCGGCGCTGATCTTGGACAGGAGCTTGCGTTCCCGATCGCGGGTGCGCAGCTCCAGCGCCCTGTCGGTCTCGGCCGAGGCGCGGTCCGCCAGGTCGGGCTCCTGCATGCCGCCGTCGACCTGCATGCTGGCCAGGGTCTCGTTGGATTCGTGCAGCAGCTCGGACTGCCACCTCAGAAGCCTCAGCCGGAAATACTCCAGCATCATCGGATTCATGAACGGCTCATCGTCGGACGGCCGGTAGTCAGGTGGAAGCGATACGGACATGCATGTACGCCAGCAGGGTGAACGCGAAAAATGGCGGGAGTATAGAAACCGAACCTGCTGCTCGCAAGACGCGATAAAAGCCGATCAAATCACTGATATCTATAGGAATTTTTGATCGGGTGCCGTGAACGGCGGAATGCCGCTGCCGGTTCGCGCCGGTTCCGGGCGATCCGGCAGCACGACTCGCACTTGCTCATACGGGCGTCGCGCCCGGGTGAAAGGCGGCCGCCGAACCAGCCGGCGACCGCTGATCGCCTAACGGCGCGGAGCCAGGATCGCGCCCAGGATCACGCCGGCGGCAAGCGCGGCGAGCGCCGCCAGGTGCGGCTTCTCCTCCATCCATTCATGTGCCGACTTGGCGGCATAGCGCGTGCGCTGCGTGGCATAATCGCTGGCGTCGAGCGCGTCGTCGGCCGCATGCCGCGCCTGCACCAGCCCGCGCTGCGACATGTCGTGCGCACGGTCGAGAAAATGGTTGGCGGACTTGTGGCCGCGGCGCACCGCCTTGCGGGCATCGGCGAAATTGATATCCATGATTAACTCCATCAAGGTAAAAACCTTGACCGATCAACCGATGGACCCACGAAACCGTTCCGGATTTCGTGGCGGGCCTTTACCCCTTGGTCTTCAGGAATCTGATCTGCGGCCACTGCTCGGCGGTGTGGGTCAGGTGCCAGGCATTGCGCGCCAGGAACACCGGCTCCCCGTCATGGTCGTCGGCCAGCGCGCTCATATTGCCGTCGATGAAGCGCTTGAGCTCGATGGGGCTGTCGGCCTGAACCCAGCGGGCGGTGGTGAGCGCCGCCTGCTCGAAGAAGACCGGCACCTCGTATTCGGTACGGATGCGGTCGGCCAGCACGTCGAACTGCAGCGCGCCGACGACGCCGACCACCCAGTTGGCGTCCATCTTCGGCTTGAAGACGCGGGTCACGCCCTCCTCAGCCAGCTGCTCCAGGGCGCGCCCCAGATGCTTGGCCTTCATCGGGTCTTCCGGCCGCACGCGCTGGAGCAGTTCCGGCGCAAAGCTCGGAATGCCGGTAAAGACGAGATTCTCACCCTCGGTCAGGCCGTCGCCGATGCGCAAGGTGCCGTGATTGGGGATGCCGATAATGTCGCCGGCCCAGGCCTCGTCGGCCAGCTCGCGGTCGGCGGCCAGGAACAGCAGCGGGTTATGCACCGTCATCGGCTTGCCGGAGCGGACATGCAGCATTTTCATGCCGCGCCTGAAATGGCCGGAGGTCAGGCGGCAGAAAGCGATACGGTCGCGATGCTTGGGATCCATGTTGGCCTGGATCTTGAAGACGAAGCCCGACACCTTGCTCTCCCCCGGATCGACCGCGCGTTCGGTCGTCGGCGCCGGGCGCGGCGGCGGGGCCATGTCGGCCAGGCCGTCGAGCAGCTCCTTCACCCCGAAATTATTGACCGCGCTGCCGAAGAACAGCGGCGAAAGGTGACCCTCGCGGTAGGATTGGAGGTCCAGCGGCTTGCACAGCACGCGCGCCATCTCGACATTCTCGCGCAAAGCCGCCGCCGCGTCGGCCGGCAGGGCCTCATCCAGCGCGGGGTCGTCCAATGCGATGGCAGGGCCGCCCTCGCGGCCGCCGCGCTCGATCAGCACCAGCCGGTCGGCGCGCAGGTCGTAGCAGCCGAGGAAGGCGCGGCCGCTGCCGATCGGCCACGAGGCCGGGGCGATGTCGAGCTGCAGCTGCTGCTCGATCTCCTGGATCAGGTCGATCGGGTCCCGCCCCTCGCGGTCCATCTTGTTGATAAAGGTGACGATCGGCACGTCGCGCAGGCGGCAGACCTCGAACAGCTTGCGGGTCTGCTCCTCGATGCCCTTGGCCGCGTCGATCACCATCACCGCGCTGTCGACCGCGGTCAGGGTGCGGTAGGTGTCCTCGCTGAAATCCTCGTGGCCCGGCGTGTCGAGCAGGTTGAAGGTGCAGCCGCGATAATCGAAGGTCATGACCGATGACGCGACCGAGATGCCGCGCTCCCGCTCCACCTTCATCCAGTCCGAGCGCGCCCGGCGCGCATCGCCCCGCGCCTTCACCGCACCGGCCGCCTGGATGGCCCCGCCGAACAGCAGCAGCTTTTCCGTCAGCGTGGTCTTGCCCGCATCCGGGTGGGCGATGATGGCGAAGGTCCGCCGCCGCCGTATCTCGGGCGGCAGGCGATCTTCGGAAACTGTCAGGGATTGGTCGGGCATGGCCGCTAAGTGGCGGGCGCCGCCCGTGAAGTCAACCCAAGCGGACCAGGGCCTAGCGTGACCACCAGTCGAGCGTGTTCCACCAGCCGCCGTCCAGGCGGCTCAGGATGGTGGCGGTCACCGATACGAAGGCGACCATGGCGGCGAGCTGGCGGCGGTGGGCGGCCGACGCCTGGCGCACCACAGGCTCGGCGACCTCCGGCATGACCGGCTGTGGCTCGAGCATCTCCCAGATCGCCTGGAGCTCGGCGAGGCGGGCCGCGTTCAGCGGATCGCGCTTCCAATTCTCGAACTCCGCCCGCTCCTCTTGCAGCATCACGCCACGGCGGGACGCAGCGAACCAGCGCGCGGCTTCTTCGCCCTTATCGACCATTGGCGTACCGACCATCGGCTTGTCGACCATCTGGGGCCTGTCCTGAAATCTTCATCGCTTATTCAGACGTTCGCGCGCGCCGATACCTCAGGCGTCGCGGCCCCGCCCCATCGCCCGGCCCAGCCGCAGCACCGCCTCGGCGATATGTTTTTCGACCGCGCTGGGGCTGATGCCCATCTCACGGGCGATGGCGACATAGCTCATCCCTTCGAAACGGTGCAAGCGGAAGGCGAGCCGGCAACGCGGCGGCAGGTCGGCGATCACTGACAGAGCCTGCTCCAGCCGTTGCTTACCGGCGAGCGTGCGTTCGGGATCGGCCGTGGGATCGGCATGGGTATCGAGCTCGGCAGCGGGATCGATGGCGAGACGCTCACGGGCGCGGGACCGCTCGGCATCGACGAACAGGTTACGCGCGACCCGGAAGAGATAGCGTAGCGGATCCTCGATCGCGCCCGGATCCTTGACCTGAAGCATCCGCACGGCGGCATCCTGGCCGATATCCTCGCCATCCAGCGCCCTGCGTGCGCCGATCCTGTTCAAATGCGGACCGATCTCGCGATAGGCGGATGCCAGCCGCAGCCTCGCCTTCGCATCATTTCCCCCGGACCCTGTCGTCATTGTCATCTTCCCGCACCGCAGCCCCCGTGCCGCAGCCAATCAAGTCTCGCTCAACAGCAAGATTGCCATACTATTTCATGAATTAAAACAATAGTCGCGCGCGCCGTTGTCACAGTTGGCAACCGTCAAACATTAGACAGGGCGGTCTTGCCGTAGCATGATCCGTGCCGGGTACGCACACTGGGGAGAACTGGGATGTTCAACGAATTCAAGGCCTTTGCGTTGCGCGGCAACGTGATCGACCTGGCCGTCGGCGTGATTGTCGGCGCGGCCTTCACCGGGATCGTCAATTCTTTGGTGTCGGATCTGTTGATGCCGCCCCTGGGCCTGCTCTTGGGCGGGATCGATTTCTCGGATTTCTTCATCACGATGAAGGGGCCGCATGCCGACACCCTGGCGGCGGCAAAGGCCGCGGGCGCGGTCACGCTGAATTACGGGCTGTTCCTGAATGCGGTCATCCGCTTCATCATCGTCGCCTTCGCCATTTTCATGCTGGTGCGCTGGATCAACCGCCTGTTCGCGGCGACCAAGGCCGCGCCGACGGCACCGACCAAGACCGAGGTGCTGCTGACCGAAATCCGCGACGCGCTGAAAGCGCGGCCGGCGGCCTGAGGCTGATTACCCGGGCACCTTCGGCGGCGTGAACGGGGTGAACTGTCCCAGCTCGCAGAAATTGCCGGAATTCTTCACCCGGATGGTCTGCGAGTTGGAGCAGACCTCAGGCGCGTCGGTCTCGTAGGCGAAGGCGCCTTCCATCTGCAGGCTGGAGCACGGGATACGCATGGCGTTCATGTAGGCCTTCCCGTCCTTCATGAAGAACACGATGGCGCTGTCATTGACGATATCGGTATGGTCGATCTGGGCGGTCGCCAGGCAGACACCGTTGCCGGCACCGCCGGAATCGTTGGCCACGGCCGGCTCGTCATCCGAGCAGCCTGCCAGCGCCAGCAGCGCCGCACCCATCACCAATCCCACACCATAGCTACCGAACCGCATGAGCCCTCCAATGTCCTGAACGGCCCCGTATAGAACGGAATGCGCGGGCGGGCCAGAACGGAGTTTGTCGCAAGCCTAGCCCGCTGCGGGCGCCATCAATTCGAGTATCCTCACCGGGATTGGGCTCGTGTAGTTACCGTCGGTCGGCACAGCCTGGATGCAGACATGGTCGGCGCCGGCATCCCAATGATCCTGGACGCGGCGGCGTATCGCGGCCTCGTCACCCCAGGCGATGATCCCGTCGATCAGCCTGTCCGAGCCGCCGTTCGACAGATCGTCCTCGGTGAAGCCCAGGCGCAGCAGGTTGTTGCGGTAGTTCGGCAGCGCCAGGTAGGTCGCCAGCACCTTGCGCCCGGCCGCCCGCGCCGCCGCCGGATCGGTCTCCAGCAGCACCATCTGCTCCGTGCAGATCAGCTTGCCCGGCCCCAGGATCTCGCGCGCCTGGGCCGTGTGCTCGGGCGTCACGTTATAGGGGTGGGAGCCGTCGGCCAGTTCCCGCACCAGCCTGAGCATTTGCGGGCCCAGCGCCGCGACCAGGGTCGGCGGCTTCTCGGCGGGGCGGGCTGCGATGTACTGCGCCTGGGCCATGCCTTCCAGATAGGTGCGCAGCTTCTTCACCGGGTTCTCGAACACCTGGCCGCGCACGCCCTCGACCAGCGGCGCGTGCGACACGCCCATGCCCAGCAGGAACCGCCCGCCCGACTGTTCCGCCAGCGCCAGCTGCGCGCCCACCATCGCCATCGGATCGCGGGCATAGATGTTGGCGATGCCGGTGGCGACGATCAGCTTCGTCGTGTTGGCCAGCAGCCAGGACGAATGAACCAGTACGTTACGCCCCATCGCCTCGGGCACCCACAGCGCGCTGTAGCCCCAAGCCTCGACCCGCTTGGCGAACGCAGCCGCATCCGGCGCGGCCATGGTTTCCAGCGACGCCCAAACGCCCAGTTTCCCGATCTTCATATCCGTTTCCTCCACTTCGAAGCCGTTATCCCACGTTTCGCCGTTGCAGGAAACGTTCGGCAGCGAAGGCTTTTATGAAGTCATAGCTTACTAAATTGACTCGCTTTTTGCGATTTTATGCGAGATCAATTCGAATATACCTCAGCTATAGCTTATCATATGACATCCCCCGACCCGCAGGACATTCCGAACCGAGTCCGCTTCATCCGCTATGGCGTGATGCAGCTTGCGCGCCGGATGCGGCTGGAACGCGGCGACGACCCGCTGAGCGCGTCGAAGCTGGTTACGCTCGGCTGGCTGGTGCGCGGCGGCGCCCTGACGCCGACCGAGCTGGCTGCGCGCGAGCGCGTGCGGCCGCAGTCGCTGACCCGCACCCTGGCCAGCCTGGAGGAGGATGGGCTGATCGTCCGCATGGCCGGCGCGAGCGACCGCCGCCAGTCGCCGGTCGCGATCACCGAGAAAGGGTTGGAGGCGCTGAACCGCGACATGCGGCAGCGCGACGCCTGGCTGGCCGCCGCGATGGCGGAGCGCCTGTCGCCGACAGAATGCGAAATCCTGCGCCTTGCCGCGCAACTGATGGAACGGCTGGCCGCACCCGGGGAGGAAGACCGATGCTGAAGGCGATGAACCGGCCGCTCTGGATCCTGTTCGGCCTTGCCGCGATCGTGCATCTGGCGACCGCCGGGCGCTATGACGCCATGCGCAACGAACTCTATTTCATCATCTGCGGCCGCCATCCCGATTTCGGCTATGTCGATCAGCCTTCGCTGGTGCCGCTGATCGCGGCGGCGACGCAGATGTTCGGCAACAGCGTCTGGCTGCTGCGCCTGCCGGCAGTCCTGGCCGTACTCGCGATGATCCCGCTGACCGCGGCGCTGACGCGCCTCATGGGCGGCGACGGGCGGGCAGCGTTTCTCGCGGCGCTGATGACCACGATCGCGCCTCTGCTGGTTGCGATCGGCACGCTGATGACCACCGAGACGTTCGAGCCGCTGACCTGGACCGCCCTTTCCTTCCTGGTCGCCGCCGCCTGGGTGCGGCAGGAGCGGCGCATGCTGCTCTGGGCCGGCCTCGCCGCCGGCATCGCGCTGCAGATGAAATACGGCATGGTGATCTGGATGATCGGACTCCTCATCGGGGTGCTCGCGACCCCGGCGCGGCGGATGATGGCGTGGCGGGAATTCTGGCTGGGCGCGCTGATCGCCGCCGTCATCGTCGCCCCGAGCATCGTCTGGCAGGCCGCCCACGGCTGGCCGTTCCTGGAGGTGACGCGCAACCATTCCGCCGGCAACTTCACCGGCGCCCCCATCCGCTTCACCATCGGCCAGATCGTCCGGATGAACCCGATCCTGGCGCCGCTCTGGATCGCCGGGCTGATCGGCCCGTTCCTGCGGGAGGGGCTGAAGCCGTTCCGTTTCCTGGCCATCGCCTTTGTGGTTTCGGCCGCGATCATCATCGCCAGCCACGGCAAGGATTACTATCTGGTCCCGGCCTATCCGACGGTGTTCGCGCTCGGCGCGGTCACGGTCAGCGGCCTCAAGACCTTGCCGCGCCGCATCTGGATCGGCGCGGCCCTCGTCACCTCGGCCATCGTCGCACCGGTTGTGCTGCCTCTACTCGACCCACCGCAACTGGAACGCTATCTGGCCGCCACGCACCTGAAGCCCAAGCCCGACGAAGCTGCTGGTGTAGGCGCGCCTCTGACCCAGGTCTTCTCGGACGAACTGGGCTGGCGCGCCTTCGAGAAGCAGGTGGCCGCCGCCTATAACGCCCTGCCGCCGGAAGACCGCGCCAAGGCGGCGATCGTCACCATCGATTATGGCGAGGCCGCGGCGCTCGACTATTACGGCCCGGCCGACGGGCTGCCTCCCGCCATGTCCGGCCAGAACCAATATTACCTATGGGGCGCCCACGGCCATGACGGCAGCGTCATGCTGCACATCAACGGCAAGGCCGACCGCTGGGTGCGGGCCTGCGCCTCGGCCGAGGTGGTCGGCACGTTCGGCGCGCCCTATGCCATGCCCTACGAGAACGACCGGCCGATCATCCTGTGCCGGGGATTGAAGGCGAATCTGAGCGACACGTGGGCGCGGTTCCGGCATTTTGACTGACCTAGCCGCCATTTCTTTACCTCGCCCCCCGGGGGAGAGGTCGGCGGCCAAGCCGCCGGGTGAGGGGGGCTGGGGACGCCGGCTGGGTATGTCCGAAGCAGCGAGACGGTGGCGAGAGCCCCCCTCACCCGCCGACTGCGTCGGCGACCTCTCCCCCGAGGGGAGAGGTACGCATGAAATCGCTACGAAAAATTACGCAGGGTCAGGTTGATCCGCCGCCGGCCGAGCAGCGGGTGGCTGCCGTCGGCGAGCGGCGCGACCCCATGGAAGCGCAGCCGCGCCGGGCCGCCCCAGACGACGACGTCGCCGTGAACGAGCGGGACCCGGAGCGGCCGGTCGGCGCGCTTCGGCCCGCCGAACAGGAAGGTCGCGGGTAGCCCCAATGACACCGAGACGATCGGCTGGGTGAAATCACGCTCGTTGCGGTCCTGGTGCAGCGACAATTGGGTGCCGGGCTCATAGCGGTTGACGAGGCAAGATTTCGGGCGGAAATCCGGATAGCCGGCCTCGACGGCCGCCCGCTTCGCCAGGTCGGCAAAGACCTCGGGCATCGCCGGCCAAGGCCGGCCGCTTTCCGGGTCGCGCGGGTCGTAGCGGTAGCCGGTGCGGTCGCTCACCCAGCCTGCCTGGCCGCAACTGGTCGTCGCCACCGACATCGAGAAGCCGCCCGGCGTCACCATGCGCCGGAAGGGGGCGGCCTCCGCCACCTCGGTCACGGCGCAGACCAGCTCCGCCTCGCGGTCCAGGGCGAAGCCGCGCAGCAGTACGGCCCCTTCGGCCAGCGCCTGGCGCGCCTCATCGAACAGGTCGGCGAACATCACGCGGCGTCGTGAAAGATGATGCCGAGGGTCAGCCGCTCGCCCGAGCGCAGCCGGCTGACCCCATGGCGCATGGCGGCGCGGGAGACGCCGCGCGGGCTCGGGACGGGGCGGTGGTTGACCGGGAAGACCACGGCATCGCCCTGGGTCAGCGGCACGACCTCGGGCCGGGACTGCATGCGGGCCCGCTGCTCGGTCAGCACCAACTCCCCGCCGGAGAAGTCTTCGACGGGCCGCGACAGCAGGATCGCCACCTGCAGCGGGAAGACATGCTCGCCGTAAAGGTCCTGGTGCAGCCTATTATAGTCGCCCGGGCCATAGCGCAGGATCAGCGGCGTCGGCCGGGTCTGGCCGGCGGCGTGGCAGATATCGAGCCAGCCCGCATGGTGGGTCGGGTAGCGCGTACCGATCCCCAGAGCCGCGTTCCAGCGATTGCCGATCTCCGCCAGCGGCGGATAGAGCCGCGCGCGCAGGTCGGCGATCGGATCGGGCAAGGGGTAGGCGAAGTATTTGTACACGCCCTGCCCGTAACCGTGCCGCGCCATGTCGATCCGCTTGCGGAACAGCGCGTCCCGGGACCAGAGCGCCACCATCGCCCAGCACTTTTCGGTATCGAGCAAGCCGGGGATGACCGCGCAGCCGTCGCGGTCGAGATCGCCGGCAATTTGTGTCCAGTCGCTCACGCCGCGGCCTCGCGGTCGAGCAGCGCGCGCTTGCGCTCAACACCCCAGCGATAGCCGGAGATCGCCCCGTCGTTGCGCACCACGCGGTGACAGGGAATGGCGACGGCGATGTCGTTGGCCGCGCAGGCCCCGGCAACTGCCCTGACAGCCTTCGGTGCGCCGACGCGCTCGGCGATATCGGAATAGCTCGCGGTGGCGCCGGCGGGGATTTCCCTGAGCGCTTGCCAGACCCGCTGCTGGAACGCCGTGCCCCGGACGTCGAGCGGCAAGTCGAACCCGGCCGCGGGATCCTCGACGCTGCCGACCACCTGGGCAACCAGCGTCTCGAAGTCCTTGTCGCCGCCCACGAGCTTCGCCTTGGGGAAGCGGTCCTCGAGGCCGCGGACCAGCGCGTCCGGATCGTCGGCGAACTGGATCGCGACAATCCCCTTGTCGGTCGCCGCCACCAGGATGGCGCCCAGCGAGGTCTGGCCCAGGGCGAAGCGCACCGTCTCCCCCGCGCCGCCCTCGCGGAAACGGGTCGGGGTCATGCCCAGCCGCCCGGGCGCGGCGGCATAGAACCGGCCGTTGGAATTGAAGCCGGCGTCATAGATCGCCTCGGTCACCGTCCCGTTGCCGTCCAGCGCGGCACGGATCCTGCGGGCCCGCTCGGCATCGGCATAGGCCTTGGGCGTGACCCCGGTGGCGGCCTTGAACACGCGGTGGAAATGGAACGGGCTCATGCCAACGGCCTCCGCCAGCTCGGCCAGGCTGGGCGGCGTCTCCGCCTGCTCGATCAGCCGGCAGGCCTGCGCCACCACCGCGGCCCGATGGTCTGTCTCGTCGGGCCGGCAGCGCTTGCACGCGCGGAAGCCGGCGCGCCGGGCATCCTCCGTCGTCGCATGGAAGGCGACATTCTTCCGATTGGGACGGCGCGCCCCGCATGACGGCCGGCAATAGACCCCGGTCGTCGCCACCGAAAGATAGAACCGGCCATCGGCACGCCGGTCGCGCCGCATCACCGCCTGCCAGCGGTCTTCATCCGTGGAGAAATCGGGCGCATCCTTCGCCGGCGCCATCGCTGAAACGCTCATCATCCGCTCCTATCGATCCGGCACGCCAGATGCGCGCCACGACCGATATTTGGACAGAGCCGGGGCGCACGGCACTCCGGCTCTTGCTCTCGAATTCGAATAGATGGAACCGGGTCAGGAAATACAAGCGAGGATCGGAATCCGGGCGTGGAAGCCCGTGCAGCGTCGGGAATTTTTACAATCCAGGCCGGAGAACCGACGAGCGCAATAATATATCAATTTAATTCAATTATTTGGAAAGTTTGCACGGATTTTGCATGTGTTCGGGAAAACAACGAACGGATGCAGCAAATGAAAAGCCATCACCGTCTTGCCGGCCTTGCCTTTGCCAGTTTAGCGGCCTTCTGCGGCGCGGCGCATGCCACTCCGATGACCATCTCGCTGGACGGCCTCACCTTCGGGGACGGCGGCACCGCCTCGGGCAGCTTCACGTTCGATCCCAGCATATCGGGTTGCTGCTCCGCGGGATCGAACATCAACATCATCACGTCTACGACGGCCGGCTATGCCGGCGCCATTTTCGACAGTTCGGCCTCCAACCCCGCCTATGCCTTCTGGAACACCCAGAACTACATGTCCGGCGGCAACAGCTATTCGCTCCTCGAGATCGCGGCGAAGTATTTCGGCGGCGCCGGACAGGATTACCTGGTGCTGGAGTTCGAGAACTTCGTCCCCGGCCAGGACAATCTGATACTCACTCAGGGCCAGGGCCCGTTCGGCGGCTCGTACGAGGAAAACCTGAGCGGAGGCATTCGCTACGCCACCGGCGCCCCGACGGTCACGGCCGCGCCGGAGCCGGCTTCGATCACGCTGCTGGGCGCAAGCATCGCCGGCCTGGGCTGGGCTCGCCGCAAGCGCCGCCGCGCCCAAGTCTCGCGGCTTTAGCGCGGCAGGGAAATCCGCACCGTCGTCCCCTGGCCCTCGACGCTGTCCAGCGTCAGCGTGCCACCGTGCAGGCTGCAGATGCGGTGGGCGATCGACAGGCCGAGCCCGGGGCCGCCGAACTGGCGCGACAGGCTGCCCGCGGCCTGAACGAAGGGCTGGAGCACCCGCTCCCGGTCGGCTTGCGGTATGCCGCAGCCCGTATCCGCCACTTCGACCGTCGCAGCGGCGGGATCGAGCCGGGCCGAGACGCTGACCTCTCCCCCGGCCGGCGTGAACTTGACCGCGTTCGACAGGACGTTCCGCAACGCCTGGCTGAGCTTGCGGGCATCGCCGGGGATTTCGATCTTTTCCGCCGGCAGGTCGACCGACAGCGTCACCCCGCTGTCACGCGCGGCATCCGATATCTCGCCAAGCGACGCGCCGATCAGCTCGGTGAGATCGACGCGCGCCGGCGAAATCGTGAGCTTGCCCGCCTCGATCCGGGAGAGGTCGAGGATGGCGTTGATCAGGTCGAGCAGGTGGCGTCCGCTGCTGACCACATCGATCAGATATTCGTCATAGTCCGCGGTCCAGCCGGTTTCGGCCACGCTTTGCTGGATCAGCTCGGTAAAGCCGATGACCGCGTTCAGCGGCGTGCGCAGCTCGTGGCTCATATTGGCGAGGAATTCGCTCTTGGCGCGATCGCCTGCCTCCGCCCGCTCCTTGGCGTGCAGCAGCTCGTCCTGCGCGTCGCGCCGCTGCGTCACGTCGCGGCTGATCACCACCCAGCGGATCGCGCCGTCATCCAGCTTCTGCACGATCTTGACCCGGACTTCGAGCCAGAAGACCCGCCCGTCACGGCCCTTGGCCTGATATTCGACCGGCGCACCGTCATCGCGTTCGAGCGCCGCGGTCAGAATCCTGTAGCCGACATTCTCGAAGTCGTTGGCCGCGAGGCTTTCCAGAGGCTGGCCGATCAGGGCCTCGGCGGTGCCGCCGAAAAGCTCGATGAACTTCGTGTTCACATAGAGGATCCTGGTCGTGTCCTTGGGCTCCCTGACCGTCTCGAAGATCACGATCGAGTCGGACGAGCGCACGACCACGGATTGCAGGAGGTCGACCTGATCCTCGGCCTCCTTCTCGCGGGTCACGTCGCGCAGGACGCCGGAATAGACGGTAGTGCCGTCGGCCTCCCGCCGCGGCATCATCGCGTGGCGGAGCCAGCGCTTGCGCCCGTTCCCGTCGCGCACGCTGTAATCCATCTCGATCGCGTCGAGCGTCCGCGCCGCGTGCTCCAGCTGCGCGAGATTGCGGGCATGATCGTCGGACGAAGCGATCATCCGAGCGAAGAACACCGACGCGTCCTGGCCGACAAGGTCGGCCGGAAGGTCGAGGAGCTGCCTGAGCGGCTCGTCGATCGGCTGGAAAGTATAGTCGCCGTCCGGGGTGCGCCGCGTCTCGACGAGAACGCCGCCGGCGGCGTCGAACCGCCGGTAAACGGTGGTCAGCCTGTCGCCCTGATCCCGTTCCGCGGTCACGTCGCGGCCGAAGCGGCGCAGGCCGCCCGCCTCTGTGCTGTATTGCTCGACCCGGATGATCCTGCCGTCCGGCGTGCGGTATTCGCCGCGGAAGTCCTCGCCGATCTCCTCGATTCCATGCTCCAGCAGGGAATCCAGGTCGCCGAAGCCGGAACTGGCGAGCAGCTCGCCGACGCGCGGGTCCTGCACCATGGTGCGGGCGATCTCGGCGTAGGATGCGCCCGGCTTGATCAGGGCGGCGGCGAACCGGAACTCCTCGACAAAGCCGTCATCCCAGAAAACGAGCCGGCCATCCGCATCGATCAGCGCAAAGCTGTTGAGGAGATCGCCGGCCATCAGCCTATCGGCGGCGCGCGAGCATCGAACGCCGAAAAGTGCCGGCACGACCGCGCCGCGCCGCTATCGCCCTTCTCTCGAACATGGGTTTGCCCATCAGCCGTGCTGTTGCGCCGACTCAACCTTCCGGACGACCCGGGGACCCTGGCGCTTGATCCGCGCTAAGGATAACAAATTATTTAATTTTTTATAGGATAATATACGACCGCGCCCCAGGCCGGACTCGACCGCAGCCCTCTCCTTCGGAAAGCTAAACCGGAGGCGACCCAGCCTGAGACTGACAGCATCCGTGGCGGAGATGCCCCTCCTCCCGCACTATGGTCTCAGCCCGGTCCAGCCACCGTTCTTCAAAACGAAACCCGTGCCGAAAAAGAAATGATTCGCGGACTGCCCAGTAACAAACCCTCGCCATAGTCCGAGACTGATCCCCAATAGTTTTTGTCGAACAGATTGGAAACCGTAAGGTCGAAACTGGTTCGGCGGCCCCATAGCTCCGGCTCATAGCGCAGGCCGGCGTCGAACGTCGTGACGTCCGGAATGAAGCCGGTATTCAGGGTATCGACGGGACGCCTGCCAAAATAATTGGCGCCGAATGACAGGATGAGATTTTGAATGCCGGGAATCGCATATTCGAGATAGAGACGCGCTTCCTGTTCGGGAACGCCAAAGGGTATTTTCCCGTCGTCCGCGGGAATCGCCTTTGATTGATCGATACGCGCTTGCAGCCAGGTGAGACCGCCGACGACAGTCAGGTCGTCGGTGAGCTTTCCAGTCGCCGTCAGTTCCAATCCTTGGTGCACCTCCTGGCCGCTCTTTTTATAGACGAAATCCGACGGGTCGGTTTCTTCGTTGACCTTTTCGATGCGGAACAGCGCCGCCGTCAAATAGAGATCGCCGAAAGTGCCCTTGGCTCCGACCTCGTATTGGTTGTTGACACTTGGTCCCAGTTGATCGCCGGCATTGGTGACCGCTTTAGTGACATTGTTGAAGCTGAAAGTGTCCGGCGCCGTGCCTCCCGCCGCAAGCCCCTGAATATAGGAGCCGTAAAGGGAAAGTTTGGGAAGCGGCTTGTAAATGATGGAGGCGCTCGGCGAAGCCTGGCCCTGGGTGTAATCATATGTATTGCCGGAGGTAGGCGCCAGCGTCTGCGGCCCGGCCGGCAATGTTTTTCCGAAGGCATGGATCTCGGCGTAGTTGACGCCGACGAGAGCCGACCACTGCGGGTCGAATGTGATCTGGTCGCCGATCAGATAGTTGCTCAGGAACTGCCCGGATTTCCTTGAGAGCACGTCGAAATAACCAGGAATGACCGGCACCGGAATCGAGGCGGGCGCTTCCACATTGCTGCTGCCGATGATCGTTCCAGGGCTGTCATTGCCGCGCAGGAAAAGGAAGCCGCTGCCGGTGAAGCCAAATGTGATGTCGTGGTGAACAGTCCCTGTGTCGACATGAGCATCCATCAAGGCATATGCGGTATTGGTGTATTCGAATTGCTTCGGCGAAATTATATAGCGCTCGTTATAGATACCCGGTGCCGCGGTCAGCAGCGCGCCGAC
>DATBAZ010000484.1:0-4014 GCA_036271255.1 Alphaproteobacteria bacterium | reverse complement strand
CTGTCGGCGATCAAGGGTGGCCGGCTGGCGCTGGCGGCTCATCCTGCCCGGGTGGTGTCGCTGATCGTCTCCGACGTCCCCGGCGACGACCCCGCCACCATCGCCTCCGGCCCGACCGTGCCGGACGCGACCAGCTTGGCTGACGCACGGGCGATCCTGAAGAAATACGGCATCACGGCGCTGCCCGCCGTCGCGGCCCACCTCGAGCGCTCTGAAAGCGAGACGCCGAAACCAGGCGACCCGCGCTTCGCCCATGTCGAGAACCGGGTGATCGCCACCGCCAAGGGCTCGCTGGAAGCCGCCGCCGAGACCGCGCGCCGGGCCGGCATCACACCGATCCTGCTGGGCGACGATATCGAAGGCGAGGCGCGCATCGTCGCCGCCGAACAGGCCAGGCTGGCCCTGTCCCAGCGCGCGCCCTGCGTCCTCATCTCCGGCGGCGAAACCAGCGTCACCGTGCGCGGCGCCGGCCGTGGCGGGCGCAACGCCGAATATCTGCTGGCCCTGGCCATCGCGCTGAACGGCCATCCCGGCATCCACGTTATCGCCTGCGACACGGACGGCATCGACGGGACCGAGGACAATGCGGGGGCGCTGCTCGGTCCCGACAGCCTGGTGCGGGCGGCGGCCCTCGGCCTGGATGCCTGGGCGATGCTCGACAACAATGACGGCTACGGCTTCTTCAGCGCGCTGGGCGACCTGATCGTCACCGGCCCGACCCGGACGAACGTCAACGACTTCCGGGCGATTTTGGTGGCGCCGGTATAATTCCTCGCCCCTCGGGGGAGAGGGTGGCGCGAAGCGCCGGGTGAGGGGGCTGTTTCCGCCGTTCCGGTATCAGCGAGAGGGCTGCCCCAGCCCCCCTCACCCTCCCAGCCTTCGGCTGGGCCCCTCCCTCTCCCCCGAGGGGCGAGGGGGTTTACGTCAGCACATTCCGCGGCTGCCCTGCCGCGAAGGCTTCCAGGTTTCCGATCAGCTGTTCCGCCAGGCGCTGTTGAGCGGGCTCACTGGCCCAGGCGATGTGGGGGGTGACGATCAGGTTGGGGAGGTCGAGGTCCAGCAGGATGTTGCCGTTCCTCGGTGGTTCCTCGCTCAGCACGTCGATGCCGGCGCCCCCTATGGTGCCGGCTTTCAGCGCGTCGGCCAGGGCAGCCTCGTCGATCAGCGGGCCGCGGGCGGTGTTGATCAGGATGGCGGTGGCCTGCATCTGCGCCAGGCGCTCGGCGTTGATCAGGCCGCGCGTGGCATCGGTCAGCGGGCAGTGCAGGGAGACGATGTCGCTGCGGACGAGCAGTTCGTCAAGCGGTACGAGGCCCGGCCCCGGCTTGCTGCCGGTGGCGATCACCTCCATGCCCAGCGCTCTCGCGCGGTCGGCCAGGGCGCGGCCCAAGGTGCCGTAGCCGACAATGCCCAACACAGATCCGGCGATGCCGCGGATCGGGTGGTCGAAATAGCAGAACTGATCGATCGTCTGCCATTTGCCCCGGCGCAGGTCTTGGTCATAGGCGACCAGGCTGCGGCTGAGCGCGAAGATCAGCGCCAGCACATGCTCCGGCACGCTGTCGGTGGCGTAGTCGCGGATGTTGCAGACCGTGATGCCGTGCGCCCGGCAATACGCCTTGTCGATACAGTCGCTGCCGGTGGCGGCCAGCGCGATCAGCTTCAATTCCGGCAGTTGCGCCAGCGTGTCGGCGCGCAGCGGCACCTTGTTGATGACGGCGATCGTCGCGCCCTTCAACCGGTCGGTCGCTTGGTTGGTTTTGGTATTGGAATAGTCGCGCCAGTCATGCGAGAAAGCCGGCTGGCGGAGCGGTACGGCCAGCGTTGCGCGGTCGAGGAAGACGATGCTGTGCCGCACGGGTGATTTCCATTTGATTCAGGTATGAGGCTTTGACGCATGCCCGCCTCCATCATAGGGTCCCCGGCGGACCGGGGCGAGCTTTCCGGGACCAAAAAACATTGGAGCTAGAATCCAAAGGGGGGAAGAACGCGATGGTCACAGCACGCATATGCCTGTTCGCCGGTCTGGCCGCCTTGGCCGCGGCCGTTCCCGCACTCGCGCAGCAGACAACCCCGGCCGAGCGGCCGAAGCCGACGGTCGATGCCGACGCCACCGTCCATATTCCGCCCATCACCGTGCCTGCCTCCGGCTTCATCAGCCCCGAGGCCAAGGCGCAGCTGCACGACATCATGACCCACCCCTACCCGCCGATCCCCAAGGCGGGCGATCCGATCGAGGCCTATCAGAAGGGGCGGGAGGCGCTGAACCGCGACGTCTATGCGCCGATGATCGCCCGCGACAAGGAGCTTCACCCGGTCGAGCTGGGGTCTGAGACCATCGCCGGGGTCTATGCCGACGTGGTCACGCCCAAGGACGGGGTCGCGCCCAGGAACAAGAACCGCATCCTGATCAACGTCCATGGCGGCGCCTTCTATAACGGCGCCCGGACCGAGAGCCTGGTTGAGTCGATCCCGATCGCCGACCTGGGCAAGATCAAGGTCGTCAGCCTCGATTACCGCGAGGGGCCGGAATACAAATTCCCCGCAGCCAGCGAGGACGTGGCTGCCGTCTATCGCGAGCTGCTGAAGCACTACAAGCCGAAGAATATCGGCCTCTATGGCTGCTCCGCCGGCGGCACCTTGACGGCCGAAGCGGTGGCCTGGTTCGAGAAGGAAAAGCTGCCGCTGCCCGGCGCTATCGGCATCTTCTGCGCCGGCGCGGTGCGCGGCACCTCGGGCGATGCCGCCTATATCGCCCCGCCCTTCGCCTATGCCCAGATGCCGCCGCCCCCCGGCTATGAGGGCCAAGAACCCGGCGGCTATTTCGCCGGCACCGACGCCAAGGACCCGCTGATCTCGCCGGCCTATTCGCTGGATGTGCTGGCCAAGTTCCCGCCGACCCTCATCATGACCGCGTCGCGCGACATGGCGCTGTCGGGCGCGCTCTATACCCATACGCAACTGCTGAAGGCCGGCGCCCCGGCCGAGATTTATGTCGCCGAGGGCCTGACCCACGGCTTCATGTTCAGCCCGGACCTGCCCGAGGCCAAGGACGCGCTGAACGTCATCGTCAAATTCTTCGACCGAAACTTAGGGAAGTAATCATGGCTGCATTGGATCTGTTCGGACTGGAAGGAAAGAAGGCGCTCGTCATCGGCGGCGGCCAGGGCATGGGCGAATCGTCCGCCCGCCTGCTGGCCCAGGCCGGGTGCGATGTCGCCATCGTCGATGTCGAGGCGGACCGCTCCGAGCGCGTGGCGAAGGTCGTGCGCGAGCTGGGCCGGAAGGGCTATGCGATCACCGCCAATGTGCTGGCGGATGGCGGGGCCGAGGATGCCGTTGCCGAGGCCGAGCGTGTGCTCGGCGGGATCGACGTCATGGTCTCGATCGTCGGCCAGGCGCTGTTCACGCCTTTGGTCGACATGTCGCCCGAGGATTGGGACAGCGATCAGCGCCGCAACCTGCGCTATTTCTTCGTCGCCGGAAAAGAGGTCGCCAAATCCATGATCGCGCGCGGCGTGGGCGGCACGATGGTCTGCATCGCCTCGACCGACGGGCTGCAGGCCGCGCCCTTCCATGCCTCCTACGGCGCGGCCAAGGCCGGGCTGGTCCAGCTGGTGAAGTCGATGGCGGTCGAATGGGCCGTCCACGGCATCCGCGTGAACAGCGTGGCCCCCGGCTCGATCTCCACCCCGCGCCTGCCCGACAGCGAGAACCACCGCCAGGCGATGAAGAACAGCCTGGTGCCGATGGAACGCTCCGGCAGCACCGACGACATCGGCAAGGCGGTGCTGTTCCTCGCCTCCGACATGTCGGCCTATACTACCGGCCACACGCTGATGGTCGATGGCGGCTGGATGTCGGCCAACCTGTTCGACGCCCGCAAGATGGGCATCAAGCAAAGCACCGAAAACCGCCTTGCCGGAATCGTGAAGACCAACTGAAAGCAGAGCCCATGACCGACGCTCCGATGGAACATATCCTCTACGAAGTCCGCGACCGGGTCGCGGTGAT
>DATBAZ010000483.1:0-4249 GCA_036271255.1 Alphaproteobacteria bacterium | reverse complement strand
CGATCCGGACACGCTGTGCGGTCAACAAGGATGGTTCGGCGAGGAATCGCTCGATATCGAGGCGGTGCACAGCTTCGCGCCGGGCGCAAACATCCTCTATGTCGGAGCCACCACGTGCGAGGGCGATGCGCTGAACGACGTCCTGTACGATACGATCGACAGCTTCAGCCCGCCCGACATCATCAGCAACAGCTGGTCCGAAAACGGCGAATTTACGACGCCCAACGAACAGCTGGTCAACAACGACCAGTTCCTGCAGGCGGCCGCACAGGGCATCAGCGTTCTGTTCGCCACCGGCGATGACGGCGACCTGAGCCAAGTGAACGGGGTCGCGTCCGGCTCATGGCCGGGCAACAGCCCATGGGTGACCGCCGTCGGGGGCACGACCCTGGCGCTGCAGAACTCGAGCGGCGACAAGCAGGAATGGGGCTGGGGTAACTATCGCGCCTTCCTGGGCGGGACGGCGAAGATCACCTCCGGCGGCACCGTGATCACGGCCTCCGACAAGCTGGGGGCCTTCAGCTTCTATGGCGGCGCCGGCGGCGGCGTCAGCTTCTATCAGCCTCAGCCGTCTTATCAGAAAGGCGTGGTGCCGGCGTCGATCTCGACCGTCACCTATTCGGTGGTGGGCGAGCCGATGTTTTATTCGCCGCCGCGGCGCGTGGTGCCGGATGTGGCGATGGAGGCCGATCCGTATACCGGCTTCCTGGTTGGGGAAACCTATACGATCGCCGGAGACCCCATCAGCGACGGCCCATGCACGGCCTATAGCAAGACCACCGAATATTGCGAGGACTCGATCGGGGGAACCAGTCTGGCGACGCCGTCACTGGCCGGCGTCCTGGCGCTTGTAAATCAGGCGCGACACCAGAAGGGACTGAGCCCGGTCGGCTTCTTCAATCCGGCGCTGTACAACCTGAAGGTCGGTGTCTCGGGCACGCACGCCCAGCCGCTGATCGATGTCGATGCACCGGCGACACCAACTGCGCTGCTGCGCGCCTACCCGGCCAGCCTCAAGGAAAATCCGCGCGTCGTAACCGTCAACTCTCAGGTCTTCAGCGGCTGCCCGGGCCGCGTGTGCGAGGGCGTCGATGATGTCTTCCTCACGACGACCAAGGCCTTCGACAACGTGACCGGCCGCGGCACGCCCTGGGTCCCGTCGCTCATCACTGCCCTCGGCGGCTGAACCAGGCTGACGCCTGAACCCGAAACCGGGATCGGCCCCCAGGCCGATCCCGGTTTTACTTTGCCCGTTATTTCCCCTGCAGTCCGTTTGGGGCATGGTAGAATGATAACGGGGGGAAGCATCTATGCAGGTCACACGCGTCGCATTGGTCGGAACCGGCGTCATCGGTGCCAGCTGGGCCACTCTGTTTCTGGCCAAGGGGCTGGACGTCATCGCCACCGACACCGCGCCTGGGGCCGAAGCAAAGTTGCGCGATACCATCGCCCGCCAATGGCCGGCGATGGAGACTTTGGGCCTGGCGCCGGGTGCATCCAAATCCCGCCTTACCTTCACGGCCTCGCTGGAAGCAGCGGTACGGGACGCCGACTTCATCCAGGAAAGCGGGCCCGAGCGGCTGGAGATCAAACGCACCCTCTATCGCGCCATGGACGAAGTCGCCCGGCCGGACGTGGTCATCGCCACCAGCTCATCCGGCATTCTGATCAGCGAGGTGCAGGTCGCCTGCCCCAGCCGGCCCGACCGTGTGCTGGTCGGTCATCCCTTCAACCCGCCGCACCTGATCCCGCTGGTCGAGGTGGTAGGCGGCAAGGCGACGTCGGACGCGGCGATAGCAACCGCAATGGCGTTCTATAGCGCCGTCGGCAAACACCCGATCCATCTGAAGAAAGAGGTCAAGGGTCATGTCGCCAACCGGCTGCAGGCGGCCCTGTGGCGCGAAGCTTTCGCCCTGGTGCACGACGGCGTGGCGACGGTCGCCGATATCGACGCGGCGGTCGCCCACGGGCCGGGCCTGCGCTGGGCGCTGCTGGGCCCGTTCCTGAACCTGCACCTGTCGGGCGGTGTCGGCGGGCTGGAATACGTGCTGGATCATCTCGGCCCGCCGATCGAGAGCTGGTGGGCCGACATGCACGAGGTCACCATCGACGACGATCTGAAGGCCAAGCTGGTCGCCGGCGGCGACGACGAACTGGCCGGCAAATCGATGGAGATCATCACCCAGGACCGCGACCGCGTGCTGCTGGAGCTGATGCGGCTCAAGGCCGAGGCGGAGCACCTGCCGTGACCGTGCTTTCACTCGATCACCTGACGATCTTCGACACCTCGCCACCCGAGCTGATCGATATCGCCGCGAGCCTGGATGTGCCGCTGGTCAGCCTGTGGACCCAGCTGCCGCTGCAGGCCGATCTGCCGCTGGTGACACGGGCGAACAAGGCCGAGACCCTGGCGCGGATGCGCGATACCGGCGTCAGGCTCGGCAACATGGAATGCTTCAACCTGACGCCCGAGGTGGTGGCGGAGGAGTTCCGTCCGGCGGTGGAGCTGGGCGCTGAGCTGGGTGCGACCTCGCTGGTGGCGATCAATGCCTGGGACCCGGAGCGCAACCGTGCGCTCGATAATTTCAGGAAGCTGTGCCGGATCGCCGCCGAGCACGGGATGAAGGTGAATGTCGAGTTCATCTCGATGGGTAAGGTCCGCACCCTGGCCGACGCCATCGCCTTCATCACCGACAGCGGCGAGCCCAATGTCGGCGTGACGGTCGATCTGCTCCACCTGATCCGCACCGGCGGCGGCGCCGCCGATATACGCGCGGCGGAGCCTGGGCTGATCGGCTATGTCCAGGTCTGCGACGGCCCGCTGGAGCTGCCCCAGGAGCAATGGAACGACGAGGGCTTCGAGCAGCGCCGCATGCCCGGCGAAGGCGAATTCCCCCTGGCCGAGCTGATCGCCGCCGTGCCGTCCGGCGTCACCATCGCCGCCGAGATCCCGCACAAGGAACTGCGCCTGGCCGGCGTCAGCGCCGCGGAACGGGCACGGCGCGCGGTGGAGGGGACCCGGCGGTTTTTGGCCGACTGATTCCGCCCGTTCTCGGGCTCAGGCTCCCACGTCCGTCTGCTGGTTCCGAAGCCGGCCTGTCAGCAAAATCACCGCGAACACCGCTGCCCAAATCAGCCGGGATTGATAACGATCGTGCGGGCTCGACAGCGCGCCGCAGATGAAGGCGTTGCCAAGAAGGGAGACCAGCACGAAGGCCGGCAGGTAGAGCCGGTCGTCCCGCCATCGCTCTCGTGCCGCCCGTACCAGGATGCCGGCGAGCGCGATTGTCGCCAGCCCACCCAGGGGCACCTGGAACGCGTTGATCACGCGGAAGTCGATCTCGCCGCTCTGCTGACGAGCCTCCTGATAGTCGTCGAGCTGGTTCGGCATGCCACGGCGGATGGCGGCTTCGGGAACGCCGTCCAGCGGCTCGACCCCATCGCCGGTGCGGAAGGTGACGAATTGCCGGGCGGTGTTGCCGGCCGCCGCTTTGAGGCTCAGGAGCGGATAGCGCTCCAGGCTGTCCTCGATGATGTCCTGCGCCTCGTCCGCCATGCCGTTGAACCCGCCCAGCTTCCAGAACGGCGAGTTCCACTGCCACAGGAAGTCGTTGGAATCGTGCGGCAACTGATGACGGTAGGCGCACAGCTCATAGCCTGAGGCCGGACAGGTGTCGTTGAGCACGCGTTGCGCGATGCCATCCTGCAACAGCCGGGCCATGATGAAACTGGGCCCGGCGCGGCTGACGAACACCTCCCCGGTGCGTACGGCATTGCTGACCATCACCAGCGCCAGCGACAGGGCGAAGACCAGGGCCGGCAAGCCCCAGCGCGGCCGCGCGGCCGCCTGCGGGGCGCGCCATGGCAGGAGCTGGGCCAGCACGGTGACGGCAGCCAGGCCGGCCGCCAGGCCCAGATGCGAGGCATGTGACGTCGCCGCCAGCACCGCGACCGCGGCAAGCGCGGCCTTTCGCGGCAGGCTGAGCGCCGCGGAATGGAAGCCGAGCAGATAGAGGCTGAGCACCAGCACCGGCGCAAAGACGTCAGGCATGACCTCGGGCGCGCTCCACGGCAGGTCGGTGGCGACGGTGAGCACGACGACCTGAAGGAAGAACTGCCGCGGCGATAGGCCTGGGAGCACTACCCGCGCGAACTCGGCCATCACCAGCAGGGCGAGCACCACCTGCGCCACCGCCACCGGCCATAGGCTGAAATCAGGCTGGAACGCAGCCAGGACTGCGCCATAGAC
>DATBAZ010000482.1:0-3916 GCA_036271255.1 Alphaproteobacteria bacterium | reverse complement strand
CGAAAAGATTTTCGACGCCTTCAATCAGCTCGACTGCCAATCGGAAGGGCTGGGACTGGGCCTCGCCATCGTACGGCGGACGGCCGACCTGCTGGGCTGCGAGATCAGGGTCGAGTCACGCGTCCGCCGCGGCTCCTGCTTCTCGGTCGCGCTCAACCTGCCGGCCGCCGACTGTAATGGCGCGGCGCATTAAGGCTTAGGCGTTTGCGTCGGCCGTCTGCAGGCCGAGCCGTTCGATGACTTGAGCGACCGGCGTGCCGGCCGGAATGACCGCCCAATCCTCGGGCGCCGCCGCGCGGATGGCGACGACCGCGCCCTTGGGGCAGATATTCAGGCAATCGACCTCGATGACGCCGAGCGGCCCTTTCCGTCCCTTCTTCCTGGCCCCGGTCGAACGGCGGAGGCTCTTGGCCAGCGACTCTTCGCCTTTCTTGCCGAAGCCGCCATCCAGCCGCTTCGAGCATTTCCAGCACACCAGGACGACATCCTGCCAGTCCGATCGGACCCGTTTGATTGACTTGCTGCTGCTCATTTCGCCTGATTTCACCGTGCGCCGAAGATCGCCGTGCCGACCCTGACATGGGTGGCGCCGGCGGCGATTGCAGCGGGGAAGTCACCGCTCATGCCCTGGGAGAGGATCGGCAGATGATGCGCCTTGGCCAGCGCCGCCATCTGCGTGAAATAGGGTGTGGGGTCCTCGTCCGCCGGCGGGATGCACATCAGCCCGACGATCGGCAGGCGATATTCGTCGCGTGAGAGGGCTAGCAAGGCACTGACATCGTGCGGCGCGACCCCCGCCTTCTGCGGCTCGTTGCCGATATTAACCTGGATATAGCAGCGCGGCCGCCGGCCGGTCTTCTGCATCTCCTTCGCCAGCTCGGCCGCCAGTTTGGGCCGGTCGACGGTTTCGATGACGTCGAACAACGCGACCGCGTCCTTGACCTTGTTGGTTTGCAGCGGGCCGATCAGGTGGAGCTGCAGGTCGGGATAGTCGGCGCGCAACTGCGGGAATTTCGACGCCGCCTCCTGCACCCGGTTCTCGCCGAATATGCGCTGCCCGGCCGCCAGCGCCTGACGCACCGCGCGGATACCGTGGGTCTTGCTGACCGCGACCAAGGCGACCGACCGCGGATCGCGCCCCGCCGCCCGCGCCGCCTGCTCGATCCGGTCCTGCACGGTCTTCAGCCGCGCGGCGATGGCGCCGCTATCTGCTTCCGTGGCAAGATCGCCGTCATTCATGATGGTATTCAATTCCGTATCCCTGGCGTGCGCCGCCTTGCTGATTCCGCTGCTGGCCGCGGGCGTGGCTGAAGCAGCCGATATCGACACCAGTCTCGGCGGCTTCGTCAAATTCCAATATGGGCTGCTCGATGCCGATCCGCATCAGCCGGCCAACGGGGCGCGGATCGACGGGGAGGCGCATCTCACGGTCGATGGCCAGACCGACACCGGCATCACCTATGGCGGCCGGCTGCAGCTCGTGCGCGCGGCCAAGCCGCGCGACAACGGCACCTATATAGAGGGCGGCTGGGCCTGGGGCGAATTCCGGCTGGGTGACTATGGCGGCGCGGCGCGGGAGCTGACGGTTGCCGCCCCCACCGTCGGCGTCGGCCAGATCGACGGCGACTTCGACCGCTTCGGCGGCCCCTCAGCCTTGCTCGCCCCGTATGCCCTGGCCAATGACGATTCGACCAGGCTGACCTACCTCTCGCCTTCGGTCGTGGGTTTCCGCCTTGGCCTGTCCTATGCGCCCGAACTTGCCGGCGGCGGGATCGAGGCGGTGCCGGAGCAGCATATCGACGGCATCGACCGCCACCGCAACGTGGTCGAGATCGGGCTGAACTCGACCCGCGACTACGGCCCGGTCACCGTCACTGCCGGCGGCTCCGCCGTGTTCGGCGAGGCCGAGCCGGGCTCGCATCTGCATGATCTGGCCGGCGGATCGCTGGGCGCGAAGGCATCCTGGAACGGCCTCACCGTCGGCGGCGGCTTCGTCTATGACGGCGCCGACACCCTGCCGCTCGACCGCCGCCCCGGCCATGTCGGGCTGGAAAGCGTGATCAGCGAAATCAATTTCGGCGCCACCTACGATCTGGATAAATGGAGCTTCGGCGCGTCCTGGGCGCACGATTACCGCAAGGCACTGCCCTCGACCGACATCGTCGCGGTCGGCGCCGTCTACCGCATCGTCCGCGGGCTGACGGTGGGCGCGGACCTTTCGCACTATGGCCGCCCGACAGGGATTGGCGAGGCCGAGACGACGGCTCTTCTTTTGGAGACAGCTGTTCACTTCTAGCCACCTAACATCGTCATGGCCGGGCTTGACCCGGCCATCCACGGCCCTCCGTTAGCGCCGGCTGTCATAGTTCAGTGTCCGGACATTCCGCGTGGATGCCCGGGTCAAGCCCGGGCATGACGGTAAGGGTGAGGAGTGCGCGCGATTGAGTACGTATCCCGTTTACAAAACCAGAACAGTGATGCAATAACCGATCGGCGGTACGATCCGGGGAGGGGACGGCGGATGGATGAGATGCGTGAGGTGCTCGATCACTATGCGATCGAGAAGATACTGAAGCGCTATGCCCGTGCGCTGGACGAGAAGAATTACGACGCGCTGGATGCTGTCTTCACCCAGGATGCGGTGCTCGACTATACGGCGGCAGGCGGGATCAAGGGCGCCTATCCGGTGGTCAAGGCATGGCTGAGGGAGGTGCTGGATCCGATGCCCGAGATGCAGCACTTCACCACCAACGTCGAGATCGAGTTCGACGGCGACCGCGCCGCCGGCAAGAGCTACACCTTCAACGTCAACGGCGTGCATGCCGAGGGCAAGCTGCAGCACATGAATGTCGGCGCTCAGTATATCGATACATTCGCCCGCACGCCGCAGGGCTGGCGCATAACCTCCCGGCGTGAGGCGCGGCTCGTGACCTTCGGCTACGTCTTCGGGCCGGAGCCGCAATGACCGACTACGATCCGTTCATGGCGACGGTGGTCGAGGGCGACCCCAACCCGCTCTATGCCGAGCTGCGGGCCAAGACGCCGCGCCTGTTCATCGAACGCTACAACGCCTGGTTCTTCTCGACCTTCGAGGATGTGTGGAACCTTGAGAAGGAGAGCAGGCTGTCGGTCGAGGGCGGCATCACGCCCAGCCAGCTGCTGCTCGGCGCACCGGCCAATCCGCTGATGGTCAGCCAGATGGAGCCGCCGGTCCACACGCCTTTCCGCACGGCGTTCAACGAACTGGTGAAGCCCAGCGTCGCGCAGAAGATGGAAGCGGCGATGCGGGACGAGGCGCGGGCGCTGCTGGCCCCCATTCTTGCCGATGGCGGCGGCGACCTGCTGCTGGGCTATGCCGGCCCGTTGGCGGCCAAGTTCGGCTGCTGGATCAGCGGGCTGCCGCGCGAGGATTCGCTGCAGCTGATGCGCTGGATCAACGGCTTCTTCCACCGCGATCCCGACAAGCCCGGCGATACGGCCGTCGGCGGGGACTCCGGCATGGCGATGATCGCCTACATCACCGATCACGTCGCCCAGGTGCGCGCCGGCAAGCGGGCGGCGGAGGGCGCCGTGGCCGTCCTGCTCGATGCGCAGAGGAACGACCCGGCGGTGACCGACGACCATGTCCTCTTCATGCTGTTCAACCTGCAGATCGCCGCCAGCGACACCGTGCCCAAGGCGGTCAGCGCCACCTTCCATCGTCTGTGGAGCAACCCGGCCGAGCAGGCGAAGCTGAAGGACAAGCCCTACAGCGTGCTGGCGGCCTTCCTGGAGGCGGTGCGGATCGACATGCCGACGCAGATGCAGGGACGCACCGCGCTGGAGCGGATCGAATTCGGCGATATCGTGATCGAGCCCGGCCAGAAGACGATGTTCATGTTCGCCTCCGCCAACCGCGACGCGGCGGAGTTCGACG
>DATBAZ010000481.1:0-7103 GCA_036271255.1 Alphaproteobacteria bacterium | reverse complement strand
CTGGCTGGCGCTTTGGCGACCTTATTGGCTCGCCAAGCGGCATATACCTGAATGGCTGCCGCTCGGGCCGTCGCGCGCCGCGGTCAACAGGCTGTGAACTACTTAAACCCAGCTCGCCGCCAGGAACGGCAGGATCGCCTGGTTGAAGGCGTCGTTGCTATCGCCGGCGACCATATGGCCGGCCCCTTCCAGTTCAGCCACCTTGGCGTGCGGAACCAGTTCCTGGAAATGGCGGATCGCCTCGTCGTCCACCACCTCGCTGGCCGAACCGCGCACCAGCAGGGTCGGCACAGCGACATTGCGGGCGGCATCGTCAAAGCGGCGCTGTATCTCAGGACCCCATTGACGCGGCGCCATGAAGGCCGGGTCCCAATGCCAGCGATAGCGGCCCGAGGCCGGATCGAGGCGCAGGTTGCGGCGCAGACCCTCGGTGCTGCGCGGACGCCGCCGCTGCGGCAGATAGGCCTCGACCGCGTCGGCCGCCTCGTCGAGGCTTGAGAAACCTTCCGGATTGGCCTGCATGAAGGCCTGGATCTTGGCGGTGCCGGCGCGATTCATCTTCGGCGCGATGTCGACCAATACCAGGGCGCTGGCGATGGGATGGTCGGCCTCACCGATTGCCAACATGGCGGTCAGCCCGCCGAGCGAAGCGCCGACCAGCGCCGGCTTCCCGCGAAGCGTGTCCATCATCACGCACAAATCGCCGACAAAACCCTCCATGTCGTAAATGCCGCCGGGGGCCCAGCCGCTCTCGCCATGGCCGCGCGCATCGAGGGTGACGACGCGATAGCCGGACGCGGCCAGTGTCTCGGCCGTGCCGCCCCAGGATTGCCGCGTCTGGCCGCCGCCATGCAGCAGCACGACAGCCGGTCCGTCGACGGGGCCGCCGATATCGGCGGCAATCCGCACCCCGCCCACGCCTTCGAAGAAACAGGGCTCCATCATGCAGCCGCGGCCCGGCCGGGCGTGCTGTTCATGGCGACGTCGTTGGGCGCGTGCAGCACGCAGCTGGTGCCGCCCGGCGTGTACATCATGGTGACGCAGCGGTTGCAACGGATGCAGCCGGACTTCTCGCTGTCGTGGTTCTGCAAATGGAGAACCAGGGCCGGGTCGTAGATCAGCCCCCTGCCCAGCGCCACCGCCTCGAACCCCTCGCCCATCGCTTGGCTGACATTGGCCAGCGATTCGACGCCGCCCAGATAGGCCAGCGGCATCTTCACCGCGGCGCGGATCTTGCGCGCGTGCTCCATGAGATAGAGCTCGCGGAAGACGACGTTCTTGGGCTCGGTCAGGTTCTGGATCGCCATGCCGGCGGCGATGATCCAGTTCGGCGGCCTGGCCCGGTTCTCCTTCGGGAAGGAGGAGCCGAACATGGTAGTGATCGACTCCACGTTCATCCCGGCGCTGAGCACCAGCATGTGCGCGCCCTCCGCCTCCAACACCTTGGCGATGCGGGCGCCGTCCTCCGCGGTGTTGCCGCCCTTGACCCCGTCGGTGATCGAGAACTTGCAGATCACGCCCATGTCCTTGCCGACCGCGTCCAGCACCCGGCGCAGCACCATGGCCGGGTAGCGCACCCGGCTCTCCGGGCTGCCGCCATACTGGTCGCGGCGCTTGTTGTAGAGCGGGGAGACGAACTGGCTGAGCAGATAGCCGTGGCCCATATGGATCTCGACCGCGTCGAACCCGGCCTCGCGCGCCAGCCGGGCGGCGGCGGCGAACTCCTCGGCCACCTGCTCCATGTCGGCCTCGGTCATTGCCTTGCGCAAGAACCGGCCGCTCATGACGCCGACCTTGTTGAAGCCGCCGCTGGACGAGAAGGGTCTGCCGGTGGTGATCTCAGGCAGGAAGGTGAAGCAGCCGCCATGGGTGATCTGGGCCGACGCCGCGCCGCCGTGACGGTGGACCGCGTCGGTCAGCGCCTTCAGGTCCGGCAGGGATTGCCGGTCCATCGTCACCTGGTCGACGAAGGTCCGCCCGTCGGGGCTGACCGCGCAATAGGCGACGGTGGTGAGGCCGATGCCGCCCTCGGCAAAGCGCTCATGCCATTTCACCAGCATCGCCGACGGCACGCCGCCCCGCGCCATGCCCTCGTTGGTGGCGGATTTGATGAAACGGTTGCGGAGTGTGAGCGGCCCGATATTGAGCGGGCTGAAGGGCGATGGGCCAGTCATTTGGGGGGCGGTCATTGGGTCTCGGCGATCCTCGATATGGAGCAACACCCTTTATCGCATGGGACCGGGCCGGGAACAGATGCCAGGCCGGTCGTCAATGACCGGAAGCGTCCATCGGCATCAGCAGATGGTGGCTGAGATCGCCGACCAGCTCCATATCCTCGCGGCGCTCGACGATCCGCCATTCGCCGTCGACCTTGGCGAAACGGTCGCGATAGGTGCCGCCGACGATCGGCTGCAGGGCGAAGCCGGGGGCAGACTGGAAGACCATCACATAGGATTGCGCCCGCGCGCGGTCGGGCGCCTCGAAATCGATGACGATGTTGGAGATCATGTGCCGGGTGCGCGGCGTCCCGGTCTCGGGATAGAGCCGCACCCATTGCCGGTAGATTTCGGCGAACGCCTTGGGGTCGCCATGGGCGTGGAACGGCCGGTCGAAGCCCGGCGCATGGATTTCGGCATAGGCGAACAAGGCGCCGATGGCATCGATATCGCCGCGATCGGCATAGTCCGGATAGAGATGGATCAGCTTCTCGATCGCGACATGGTCGTCGAAACTCATGGCCGTCTCCCCCGATCCCCGGCGGCGGCATGAGGCCGGCGCTCGCGTTATCCGCGATCGTACCATAGCCGAGGGAAAAGCTGCTTTCGCGACTTAGCCGTCGTGCAGTTCGCCTTCGGGGATGGCGGCGGCGGGCGCCGGCGCGGCTGCATCGGCGAGCGCGGCCAGATGGTCGTAGTCCCGTGCGCGCTGCTCCATCCGCTGGAAGGTGCGCTCGTCGAGCACGCTGAGCGCGAATTCGCGTAAATGCCGGGCGCGGGCGCGCCATTCCTCGGCCGTCAGAGTCTCCCGATGAGCCGATGATTTCACCCGCATGTGTGCCCGTATGTGGATTCGTGAGGGGAGGTTCGAAGGCGCCGGGGCCGCGGGTCGCGGCCCCGGCGGATGAGCGGGCCTACTGCCAGTCCCGGGCCACGCCGTAATAGTCGTAGCTGCGGTCGCGATAGGAGACGCCGTTGTCGCGCGTCAGCTCCTCGATCGTGTCGTGGGGCGCGGCCTCCAGCTGGTCCTTGGTATATTTGACCATGTACGCGTCCTCGTCCGGCACGTAGTTGAGCGCGGACCAGGGAATCGGATGGTATTTCTCGCCGATGCCGAGGAAGCCGCCGAAGCTGATCACGGCGAACATGATCTTGCTCGACTCCTTGTCGAGCACCACGTCCTCGACCTCGCCGATGGTTGTGCCGGCCATGTCCTTGACCGTTGTGCCGATAACCTTTTTACCGCGGATGGCGGATGTATGACCCGAAGGGGTTGTCATGGAAATGCTCCAGTTGTTGGGCGATATAATCCTAACAAAAGGCGGCAAATGAGGTTCCGGACAACAACTGATCTACTTCGTATCAGAAAATAAAAATCAAAAATCCGAATATAAATTACGAATATGCACTGGTAATGAAAATCAAAATGAGGCCATGGGAAGGCCCACTATTTACAGTTATTAGTCTGCTTTCGGCGGGTTAGGCTTCGTAGGGTCGCCCGCCACCGTATCCAGCGCTCCAGGCAAGGGCGGCGGCGTGGGATCGATCTGAGGGACCGTGATGTCGCCGGCCTTCTTCTCCCAGCCGCCGCCAAGCGCCTTATAGAGCGCGACGATATCGTTGGTCAGCGCGATGTCCGCCTGGACCAGCTGCTGACGCGCGGAGATCAGGGTGCGCTCCGCGTCCAGCGCCTGAATGAAATCCGACAGGCCGTGCTCGTAGCGGTTGCGCGCGAGATAGTTGCTCAGCTCGGCCGACTTCACGGTTTCCGCGGCATCGTCGCGGGCGATCTTGTCGGTGCGGTAGGCGACGAGCGCGTTTTCGACCTCCTGCAACGCCTTCAGCACGGTGCCGCGATAGGCCAGTGCGGCCTCCGCCTCCTGCGCGCGCGCCAGGGTCAGCCCAGCCGTCAGCTTGCCGCCCTCGAAGATCGGCAGCGAGACGCTTGGGCCGAAGGAGTAGAAATGGCTGGCCCAGTTGGTGAGATAGCTGGCGTCGAGCGCGCGGACGCCGAGATTCCCGGTCAGGGAGATGTCGGGATAGAAGCTCGCCACCGCCACGCCGACATTCGCCGTCGCGGCATGCAGCTGCGCCTCGGCCTCGCGGATATCCGGCCGGCGGCGCGCCAGGGTGGACGGCACGCCGACGCCGACGACCTGCGGCAGCTTCGGCAGCGGCGCCGGTTTCGCCACCATGGGGTCGACCGTTCCCGGCGGCTCGCCGATCAGCACGGAGAGGCTGTTCATCGCCTGGGCGACCTGCTTCTCGAAAGCCGGCAATTGCTGCTGGGCCGTGTCGAGCTGGGTGCGCGCCTGCTCGACATCCAGATCGGTCGCCAGACCGGCCCGCTGACGGCGCTGGGTGAGGTCGAAGGCGTCGCGGGAGATGCGGACATTCTCCTGCTGGCTGGCGGCCAGGGCCTGCGCGCCACGCAGCTGGATGTAAGCCTGGGCAACCTGCGCCTCCAGCATCACCAGCGCATCGCCGGTCGCCTCGGCCGCGGCTTCGGCCTTCGCCCCGGCCTGCTCGACCGAGCGGCGCACCTTGCCGAACAGGTCGAGCTCCCACGACACGCTGAGCCCGTACTGGTAGATGTCTGCGGGCTGGGTGATCTGATCGAGCAGGCCGCCGATCGCCTTGCTGGTCTTCTTATCCTTGAGATTGTCGACCTGATCGAAGGCGCCCTTGGATTCCAGTATGCCCTTCGCGCCGAGCTGGTTGCGCATATAGCTGCCGTTCGCCCCCAAGGTCGGCAGGCCTTCGGCGCGCGCCGACACCTCGCCCTGGCGGGCCTCGATGATCCGCAGCACCGCCTGCTGAAGATCGAGATTGCCCTTGATCGATTTCTCGATCAGCGCCGTCAGCACCGGGTCGTTGAAGCCGCTCCACCATTCCGGATCGGGGTTGGTCTGCTGGCTGACCGCGTTGGTCGCGGGGTCATTCCAGCCGGCCTTATCGATCGGCTTGGGCGGGGTGAAGTCCGGCCCGACCGTACAGGCCGCAACGCTCAGCAGCATCGCGGCGGCGGCCGCATGAGGAAGCAGCCGCGCCGTCATTCCGGTCCGGCTCCGGCCTTGCCCTTGATGCCGGACATCAGCAGCGCGGTCGGGATCATGATCAGTGTCATGACGGCGGTGATGACGAATACATCGCTGTAGGCCAGCACCGCGGCCTGGTTCCGCAATATCTGGAAGACCTGGCCGGGCGCGTTCTGGGCGGCCTGGAACGCGGTCTGCCCATTGTCGATCAGCGCCTGCTGGATCTGCTGGAGATACTCGGCATAGCCCTGGCTGGTGGGCGTCAGATTGTCGATCAGGCGGCCCTGGCGCGTCTGCAGATGGTCGGTGACCAGGGCGGTGGAGACCGAGATGCCGATGCCGCCGACCACGTTGCGCGCCATGCTGAACAGCGCCGCGGCGTCGCCGTTCAACTCCTTCGGCACGGTCGCATAGGCGATGGTGCTGATCGGCACGAACAGGAAGGCGAGGCCGGACGTCTGGGTCGCGCGCAGGATCATCAGCTGCGTGAAGTCGATATCCGGCACGAGGAAGCTGGAATAGAGCAGGGCCGCCGAAAGCGCCGCCCCGCCGAATGCGATGACGTATTTGACGGGGACATAATTGAGCAGCCGGCCGACCGCCGGGATCAGCAGGACGAGTACGACGGCGCCGGGTGCCAGCACCAGGCCGGCCCAGGTTGCGGTATAGCCGATCTGCTGCTGCGCGAACTGGGGTATCAGCACCGCGCTGGCATAGAGGATGAACCCCATGAACGCGATCTGGAGCGTGCCGAGCGCGAAGTTATGGTCCTTGAAGACACGCAGATCGACGATCGGATGCTTCGCGTAATAGAGGTAGGTGCAGCCGAACAGGAAGCCGATAGCCGACAGGACGAACATGACGCGGACGAAGGGCGAGCCCAGCCAGTCATAATCCTCGCCGCGGTCGACGCCGACCTCGAGGCAGCCCAGCGCCAAGGTGACGAAGGCGACGCCGATATAGTCGAAGGGCGGCGCGGTCTTCCGCTCCTTCTTCACATGCGGCGGGTCTTCGACGAAGTGCATCACGCCGAAGAAGGTCATCGCCCCCACCGGCACATTGATCAGGAATATCCAGTGCCAGGAATAGGTGTCGGTCAGATAGCCGCCCAGAACCGGCCCCAGGATCGGCGCGACCACGATGGCGACCGCCGAAATAGAAAAGGCCGCCTGGCGTTTCTCGGGCGGGAAATGATCGAGGATGATCGCCTGCTGGGTCGGCTGCAGCCCGCCGCCGAAGAAACCCTGCACCGCGCGGAACAGCAGTATCTGCCAGAACTCGCTCGCCAGTCCGCAGGCAAGGGACGCCGCCGTGAAGCCGCCGATGCATATCAGGAAATAATGCTTGCGGCCGAGCCGACGGCTGAGCGCGCCGGAAATCGTAAGCACGATGCCGTTGGCGACCAGATAGGTCGTCAAGGTCCAGGTCGCCTCGTCGCTGCTGACCGACAGGCTGCCGGCGATATGCGGCAGGGAGACGTTGACGATGGTGGTGTCCAGCACCTCCATGAACGCGCCCAATGTGACGATAACCGCGACGAGCCAGGGATTCGAGCGCGGTTTCCAGTGCTGCTCGGACTCGCTCATCGCGTATCGACCGTGGGCTCGACCGAAATGCCCAGCGGCAGGCTGCGCCGGTCACCCAGCCCGTCTTCGATGACGATCTTCACCGGCACACGGCGCACGATCTTCACGAAATTGCCGGTCGCGTTCTCAGCCGGGAAGGCAGAGAATCTGGCGCCGCTGCCTTCCTGGATGCTGTCGACATGGCCATGCAGCTCCATGTCCGGGAAGGAATCCACGTCGATCGTCACCGGCTGGCCCGGCCGTATGCGGGTCAGTTGGTTTTC
>DATBAZ010000480.1:0-5213 GCA_036271255.1 Alphaproteobacteria bacterium | reverse complement strand
CTCGTCGATGGCATTGTCGACGACCTCATAGACCATATGGTGCAGCCCCGACCCGTCGTCGGTATCGCCGATATACATGCCGGGGCGTTTGCGCACGGCGTCCAGGCCGCGCAGCACCTTGATCGAGTTGGCGTTGTATTCGCCGTTCTCTTCGCCGTCGTGGTTGGTTTCATCGACCATGGAAAGCTCTCAATCGGTCCGTGTTCGGGCGGCCGGATTCGGCAGCCCGCAAGGGTCAGTCAGTATAGATGATTCGCTAGGCTTGGGTGATATGCGCGTCGCGAACGGTGAAATGCCGGGCCTTTGTCCCCAGCGCGTCGAATAAGGTTCTGTCGGTGCCGGTCATCCAGGCCTGCGCTCCCAGTGCGGAGATTTCCGCATAGAGCGCCTGCCGCCGCGTGTCGTCCAAATGCGCCGCCACTTCATCAAGCAGTAATATAGGCGTTCTGCCCCGTTCCGCCATCGCCAGACGTGCAGCGGCCAGCACAATTGCAACCAGAATCGCCTTCTGCTCTCCAGTAGAGGTCAAGGCCGCCGGCACCTGCTTCTCCCGGTGCGTGACGCCGAGGTCACCCTTATGCGCGCCGATCCTGGTTTCGCCCTGGGCCGCGTCGCTCATACGGTTGCGGGCCAGCGCTTCCTTCAGCCAGTCTTCCACGGCCAGCGCCGGCTGCACGCCGAGTCGCGCCTCGACCGGCCCCTCGGCGGTGACGACCGGCCGGGGAAACGGCCCCGTCGACGCGTCCAGCGCCCGGGCCAGCCGGCCCACCATGTCGACGCGGGCGGCGGCGAGCGCCACGCCGGTCGCCGCCAGCTCGGCCTCGACCGCATCCAGCCAGGCGGTCTCGCCCGGGCGTTCGGCCAGCAGCTTGGCGCGTTGGCGCAGCGCCGTGTCGTGCCGCGTCACCCGGCCGGCATGGGCAGGGTCGAGGCCGAAGACCAGCCGGTCGAGGAAGCGGCGGCGGCCTTTGGCGCTTTCGGTAAACAGGCGGTCCATCTGCGGCGTCAGCCACACGATCGACAGTATGTCGGCCAGGGCCGACTGGCTCTTGCCCGCCTTGCCGTCGATCTGGACCACCCGGCGTTCGCTGCCCAGCTCGCGGCCCGTGCCGGCCAGCGTGTCGCCATCCGGGCCGGCGATGGTGGCCGCCACGCCCCAGATCGCTTCGGGTGGGCCGTTCAGGCGCTGGAAGTCGGCCGAGCGGGCGCCGCGCAGACCACGGCCGGGCGACAGCAGGCTGATCGCTTCCAGAAGGTTGGTCTTGCCGGCGCCGTTCGGTCCGGTCAGCACGATGATGCCTGGATCGGCCTCGATCCGCGCATGGGCATAGCAGCGGAACTCGGTCAGCGTCAGGCGTGAAACGGATGCAGCCGCACTCTGGGCGGCCGGACGGGACACAGCGATCAACGAATCCCGCTTAGACCCGCATCGGCATCAGGACATAGAGCGCGCTGCCGTCCGACGTATCGCGGATGATCGTCGGCGATGCGGCGTCGGCGATGGTGAGGCGGCAGCCGTCGCCCTCGATCTGCTGGGTGATGTCGAGCAGATAGCGGGAATTGAAGCCGATCTCCAGCGGGTTCGCGGTATAGACGATCTCCAGCTCTTCCGTCGCCGAACCGCTCTCAGGGCTGTTGGCCGACACGGTCATCGCGCCGCGGTCAATCGTCAGCTTGACCGCGCGGGTCTTCTCGGTCGCGATGGTGGCGACGCGGTCGACGGCGGCGGCGAAGTCGCGCGGATTGACCTCCAGCACCTTGTCGTTGCCGCTCGGGATCACCCGCTCGTAATCCGGGAAGGTGCCGTCGATCAGCTTCGAGGTCAGCACGACGTCGTCGAAGGCGAAGCGCAGCTTGGTGTCGGACAGCGACATCTCGATCGTGCCGGTGACGTCGTCCAGCAGCTTGCGCACCTCGGCGACGGTCTTGCGCGGGACGATCACGCCCGGCATGTCGGCGGCGCCGTCGGGCAGCGGCATCTCGACCCGGGCCAGCCGATGGCCGTCGGTCGCGACCGCGCGCAGCACCGGCACGTCGCCCGACTTGGCGGCGTGGAGGTAGATGCCGTTCAGGTAATAGCGCGTCTCCTCGGTGGAGATGGCGAAACGGGCCCGGTCGATCAGCGTGCGCAGGTCGGCGGCGCCGAGCGTGAAGCTGACCGGCATGGCCGATCCGGC
Organism: Alphaproteobacteria bacterium; assembly: GCA_036271255.1. GTDB lineage: Bacteria > Pseudomonadota > Alphaproteobacteria > BOG-932 > Roseiterribacteraceae > BOG-932. Next base: position 3,036 of record DATBAZ010000480.1, on the reverse strand, counting down.
CATCTGCGGGAAGTCGTCGGTCGGCAGGCATCCCAGCCGGAAATTCGACCGGCCGCCGCGTACCGACAACACACCGGAATCGGCGTTGGTCTCGAACTCCACGTTGCTGCCGTCCTGCAGCTTGCGGACGATGTCGTAGAGCGTGTGGGCGGGCGCGGTGGTGGCGCCCGGCTTGGCGATCTCGGCCGGGACCGACTCGACGATTTCGAGGTCCATGTCGGTGGCCGAAAGCGACAGCTTTCCGTTTTCGGCGCGCAGCAGGACGTTGGACAGAATCGGGATCGTGTTCCGCCGTTCGACCACGCTCTGTACGTGAGCCAGCGAGGGAAGGAGCTTACTGCGTTCGATTATGAATTTCATGGCCGGCGGCAATAGGTGCAGGGCCGATATTTGTACGCGAGCGATGCACGCGGCGCAATCATTCCGCGACGTTCCGCCTCGCCTTTCGCGCGAGGATTAAGCGTTGCCGGAAAGTCGTTTCAATGCAGTGGGTTGGCCGGGTTCAGTCCTGGGCGCCACGGGCGCGAACACCCCGTACGACCGTGCCCAGAAGGTGACGTGCGACCGTAAGCGGGCGGCGGGCGAGGCTGACCGAGCGGACGCCGATATGCGGCGTGCGGCGAGTCGTCCAGCCGCGCTTGTAAGGATCGTCGCCGCGCCCGAAATCGAGACGCTCGACGGTCTCGCCCGTCATCAGCGTGCGGATGGCGAAGGCGGTGAGCACCGTGCCCGGCGACTGCTTGTCGAAACGCTGGTCGTGGGCCAGCTTCAGCACCGTCGCCGTGCCGCCGACCAAGGTCCACAGCTGCGCTGCGATAGGCTGCCGGTCCTGATGCAGCAGCGCCAGCCTCAGCCACCCGGCCTCGGCCAGTTTGCGCATCAATGTGGGTTGGAAGTCGGGAAAGGGCTCGGCTTCCTTCCAGCTTGCCGCATAGACCGTCTGGTAGTCGGCGATCCCCGCCTCGACTTCACCGGGGCTGCTATTGGGGCCGATCATGCTGAGCGCCGCGCCGTCGCGCTCCATCCGCGCGGTCTTGCGGCGGATGACCTCGCGCAGCGCCCCGTCGCGGGCGGCGAGATAATCGTCGAAGCTACGGCCCCGCACATCGTCCCACCAGCGCCCGAAATGCGCATAGCGCAGCAGGGCGCGCCCCGGGCGGGCCAGGCCTTTCAGGAAGGGGTCAAGGCCCAGCCAATCGGTGGCGAGTGAGTCGAAACCGAAAACCGCCTCGCCGGACAGGCGCTCGGCGACCGACCGGCCGAGTAGGAAGGCGGCATCGTCCCCCGGCGCGATCAGCGGACGGAAATCGCAGCTGTAGAAGCTGGTCAGGCTTGAGACCGACGGATCGCCATGGGCCAGCCGCTGGCAGGGCAGCAGGGCGCGCGGGCTGTCGGCCATGAAGAACAGCGGCTCGGCGCCGGGCGTCAGCCCGGCAGCCAGGAAGGCCTCGAACCAGGGCTTGCTGGCGAACAGGTTTTCCCGCCCAGCCGAGGCAAAAAGGGCATCGGCCGACGGCGGAAGGACAGACGATGCCTGCAAGGCCGGATTCGTCACGGGGGTGTGGTTGAAGCTGCGGCCCTGCAGGCGCCCCAGCGATAGGCAATGAGGCCGATCCACTCATGCAGGGCATAGAAGCTGCGGACCCACGCCGAGGTATGGGGCAGCAGGTCCGAGACGGCGCGGACCTCGTGCGTGTCGGCATGCAGTGGCGAAGGCACGATCGGGAAGCCGGCCTGCTGGAAGGCCAGGATGGTGCGCGGCATATGCCAGGCATGGGTCACGACGATGGCGGAGCTGATGCCGGCCTTGCGCAGCAGCTCGGCGCTGTAGCGGGCATTTTCGCAAGTATTGTCGGCCTGCGTCTCGCGCCACGCGACCGGCAGGTCGAATGCGTCCTTGAACAGGTCGGCCATAAGGTCGGCCACGGCCGGCTGGCCGGGTCCGACCTTGCCGCCGGTGATCAGCACCGGCAGCTTCTTCTCCCGCACCACGATCGCGGCGCCCGCCAGCCGCTGCAGCGACAGCGGTCCGGGCTCGGCCTTGACCAGCTGATCGGGAGTGCGTTCTCCGTCGCCGCCCAGAATGATGATCGCGCCCGGCTCACCTGCGTCGGGGGCGGGCGGCTGGGCCGCCTCCAGGCTGCTGATCAGCAGGCCGCCGGCCAGGGGCGTCGACAGTGCATAGAGTAGAACGGCGCTAACCGTGACGATGGTGAGGCCCAGCCGCCGGCGTCTGCGCATAATGACGAGGCCGATCAGCAGCCACCAGATCAGGCCGGATGGAGGAACCAGCGAAAACGGCACTGTCGAGCGAAAAAAATGCGCGGCGTCGTGCAGGAGTGAGATCACGCGGCAGGTCCGGCTGATTTCGTTTTTGGCATCGATCCCCAGTCTATCGCACTGCGCGGCCCGGACGGAACGTGTCGCCGGCGCGGTTACCGACCGCACTTTCCCCTTATGGCTGAAGGGTTTGCTTGAGTTCCGTCCAAAATACGATACATTTGTTTGCAGTTCATGAGGAAGAATTTTTCGAAGAAATCCATCGCCCTACGGGTGGCATAATAATGAGGGATGGCAGATGCGGGCCGATTTGTGGCCGGTGTTCCGCCGATAAGTTCGACTGGAGTTTGGGTCGATGTTGAGACTGTTCGGGCATTTCATCCATATCAAGATGCTTGCCCTGCTGATTCTCGAAATGGCCGTGCTTGGCGGGGCGGTCTACTATCTGCTGTCAGCGGGCATCCATTCGCCACAGATGCTGAAGGGCCTGCGCGGCCAGCTCGGCCAGTTCTCCTTCATCTTCGCCGCCGCGGTTGGTGCCGCCATGGTGTCGATGGGGCTCTACAGCCGCTCGGCGATGAGCGATTACCGTACGTTGGCGGTCAAGGTGCTGATTGCGCTGGCGCTGATCGTGCCGCTCAATTTCGTCGCCATCCAGCTGTTCCACGAAAAGCTCTATGAGAGCACCAATGCCGGCACCTATTGGACGATCAAGGCGCCGCTGGTCTGGCTGGCCGTGATCCTGGCGACCCGCAT
>DATBAZ010000479.1:0-13144 GCA_036271255.1 Alphaproteobacteria bacterium | reverse complement strand
GGCCGGGCTTGACCCGGCCATCCACGGCCCTCCGCTAGCGCCGACAGCCGTAATTCCGCACCCGGACATTCCGTGTGGATGGCCGGGTCAAGCCCGGCCATGACGGTTGAGAATATGGGCGAGCCCCAGCATCAGCCCGGCAATCTCGCCAGTTCGTTGATCCGGTCCCGTAGCACCTGCCGGTCCTTGTCGGCGCAGATGCCGGCCAGCAGGAAGAGCAGGCCGAGCTCGATCTCGCGCCGGAGCAGCTCCTCTGTGCCGCGCTGCATCAACCGCTGCTGCAACGAGCCGGAGACGCTGTGGGCGCATTGGCGGGCCAGGAGGTCGACCGGCACGGTGGCCGGCAGGATGCCGCGCTCCTGCAAGTGGCTCAGCGCATTCTCGAAGGTGCGATAGCTGAATTCCAGCGAGGCGCGCTGCGTGTCGGCATTCTGCTGCGCCACCAAGGTGACGATCATCCTGCGGTAGAAATGCCGGTTCTTGTAGTAGACCTCGGCCAGGGTCGCCGACAGCGCGGCCACCCATTCCGCCAGGCTCTCGCTCACCAGCGCCTCGACATGGACGATCCGGTCATAGATGTCCTCGCGCACGATCTCGAGCAGGATGCTCGATTTCGAGCCGAACAGGTTGTAAGGCGTGACCAGGCTGACACCGGCCTTTTCGGCCAAGGTCAGCATCGAGAAGTCGCGTTCCTTGCCGTCCAGGATCAGGCTGCGCGCCGCATCGAGGATGGCGCGCCGGCGCGTGTTCTTTTGTGCTTCTCTGACGCTCATCGGACAGGCACGCTCATTTTGCCATTGCCATCGGTATGTCTCGCCAATAAACTATAACGCATTATGATTTTCTTGAAAGCCTTGTCATGACCGACGCCGATACCTTCCGCAGGCAAGTCCGGGCATGGCTCGCCGAGAACTGCCCGGCGGAGAAGCGCGGCCCGATGGCCGAGGATGACCATTGTTTCGGCGGACGCAACTGGGTTTTCAAGAACGAAGCGCAGCGCCTGTGGCTCGAACGCATGGCGGCGCGCGGCTGGACCGCTCCCGGCTGGCCCAAGGAATATGGCGGCGGCGGCCTTTCAGGCGCCGAGGAAGCCGTCCTCAGAGAAGAGATGGAGCGCATCGAGGCGCATCCGCCGCTGACCAGCCTGGGCATCTGGATGCTGGGCCCCGCCCTGCTCCGCTTCGGCAGCGAGGCGCAGAAGCGCCAGCACCTGCCGCCGATCGTGCGGGGCGAGATTTGGTGGGCCCAAGGCTATTCCGAGCCCAATGCCGGCTCCGACCTCGCCAGCCTGCAGACCAAGGCCGAGCTGGTGGGCGATGAGTGGGTCGTCAACGGCGCGAAAATCTGGACCTCCTACGGCCACAAGGCCGACTGCATCTTCGCGCTGGTCCGCACCGAACCCGACAAGCCGAAGCATGAGGGTATCGGCTTCCTGCTGATCGATATGCGGTCACCGGGGGTCAAGGCATCGCCGCTGCGCCTTATCTCCGGCAACGACCATTTCTCCCAGGTGTTCTTCGACGACGTGCATGTGCCCGCCGAAAACCTCGTCGGCACGCGCGGGCGCGGCTGGGATGTCGCGAAATATCTGATGCTGTTCGAACGGCAGATGATCGGCGCCATGCGCATGGGCGAAACCGTCCGCCTGTCGGATTTCGCGCTGAAACACCTTGGTAAAGAAGCCCTGGCAGCCGAGCCGCTGCTGCGCGCCCGCATCGCCGAGTTCGACCTGGAGATGGCGGCGTTCGAGACCCTGCTGGAACGCTATGGCGAGGAAGCCGCAGCCGGGGCCTCGCCGGGGGCCAAGTCATCGATGCTCAAATATTTCGCCACCGAGATGAGCGTAAAGCGGCACGAGCTGATGCTGTCGGTGCTGGGCACCGCCGGCCTCGACCTGAACGGACCCGAGGCGAAGATCGCAACCGATTGGCTGGGCTCGCTCGCCAACCGCATCGGCGGCGGCACGTCGGAGATCCAGCTGAATGTCGTGGCGAAGCGCGTGCTCGAGCTGCCGGGCGGCTGATTCTAATCGGGGAACGATCCTTGTCCTATCTCCTAAGCGACGACGCCAAGATGCTGCGGGATTCCGCGGAGAAGTTCTTCGCCGGCAGCGATGCGATCAAGCAGACGCGCCAATGGCGCAACGCCCGCGACCTCGACGCCGCGGCGCGCGGCGCCTGGGCCGGCATGGTAGAGCTGGGCTTAGCCGGCACTTTGATCCCCGAGGAATTCGGCGGCGTTGGGCTCAACCTCCAGGCCAGCCTTCAGATCGCCGAGGTGATGGGCAAATCGCTCGCCGGCGGCCCATTCATTTCCAGCGCTGTCATGGCGGCGACCGCGATCCTGGGCGGCAACAATGAAGCACTGAAAGCCGAGCTGCTGCCCGCCATCGCCGGCGGCACAGTCGTAGCGCTGGCCACCGGGGAAAGCGCACGTCACAAGCCGCATGCGATCGAGGCCACGGCCCAGCGCGACGGGGCCGGCTACCGAATTTCCGGCCATAAGGTCGCGGTGATCGACGGCAGCATCGCCGACAGGCTGATCGTCGTTGCCCGGGATGGTGCGGAATATCTCATGCTAGTGACCGATGTCGGTGCGCCGGGGATCAACGTGACCAGCGGGCTCGGCATCGATAGCCGTCCCCTGACCACCGTCGCCTTCGACGATGCTCCGGCGCAGCAGATTGTCTGCGCCCCGTCCGAAACCCTCGCCCTGCTCGACCGTGCCTACGACGCCGGGCGGCTCCATCTGGCAGCCGAGATGCTGGGCGGGGCTCAGGAATGCTTCGACCGTGCGGTCGAGTATCTCAAGACCCGTGTCCAGTTCGGCAGGAAGATCGGCGAGTTCCAGGCGCTGCAGCACCGCGCCGCGATCCTGCTGGGCGAGCTGGAGATCGCCCGCTCGGTCGTGCTCAAGGCGGCCGCCTCCCCCACGCCGGAATATGTCAGCATGGCCAAGGCCAGGGTCGGCGATATCGCCCGCAAGACGGTGCTGGAGGCGATCCAGATGCATGGCGGCATCGGCGTCACCGACGATTTCGACCTTGGCTTCTACCTGAAGCGCATCCGCACCGCCGCCGAACTGCTCGGCGACAGCGCATTCCATGCTGAGCGTTACGCCCAGATCAAGGGACTGTAGATCAGCGCCCGCCAGCCGCCGTCATCTTGAAGATACCCTGGGCGTTACCGCTGTCGAAGGTCAGGTCCAGCATGCGCCGGCCATTGGCGGTCATAAAGCTGTCGCGGCTGATGAATTCGTAGAACGAACCCGGGACCATTGCCGTGGTCTCGCCGGTTTCGGTGCGGAAGCGGCGCTCAACCGGATCGGCCTTGAACGCGGTCTGGCGAACGCGGCCGTTGGACGAGACCTCGACCTTGTCCTTCATCGGCCGGCCCATCGCCTTCTGCGCGGCGGCCAGTGCGTCGACATCGGCGACACGGTCGGTGACATGGTTGAACGCATTGCCCTCGGTCGCGATCCAGGCCGCCTCAGGCGATTCCGCAAGCAGCAGGCGGTAGTCAGCCTCGGTGGGAATGTCGTGCTGGCAACCGAAGGCGGCGACGATGGACGGAAGGCCGTCGACTGCCAGCCAGAGCGGCGCCTGTCCCTGCAGCGCCATCCGCTCCAGCAAGGTCTTCGCCTCGGCGGTCAACGGATCGCGGGAGTTACCGAATACGCGCACCGCGGCATCGTGGAAGGCGGGCGAGAACTCCTCGACAAGCAGCTCGGAGACGAAGAATTGCGGAATCGTCTCGGGCTGGTCGGCGTGGCTATAGGCGCGGCCGGTCATGCGAAGCCGCGCCAACGGATAGAGGCCGGAGATACGGTAGCCGAGCGGCTCCAGGATGCGAGTAAAGGCCCGCTCGCCAGGCGGCAGCGCCCCGGTCGGCCCGTCGAGGAAGCGGACGGTGCGCAACGCGCCATGGTCGAAAGTGATGCGATGCCCGGCCTTGCGGCGGTCGGCGACATAGGCCGCCCCGGTCGGCACCCGCGCGAGCAGGCCATGCATCAGCACGGCATTGAGCGCCATCGCCACTGTCGCCCGCGACACGGTCTCGCCATCGCCGGTCAAGGCCGGGTCGATGGTCATCGTATCAAGAATCTCCATGCCGGCATCGGCGCCCAGCACGGCAATCACAAGACGGGAAAGCGTATCGTCGAACCGCATCGCATGCATCCAAAGTCGGGAATTGGAGGCATGGATAAGGCCGCCGCGCGGAACGACGAATGGCGAAAAATCAAAGGTGGGATGCGTTGTTGTAGGGTGTCTTAGCCGCCCTACTTCCCATCCACGCTGAAGGCCAGCAGCACGTTCCCCGTCGCCTCGCCGACATAGCCGTAGCCGGAGTTGGTGTAGAGGATGCCATCGACGATCACCGGGCCCGGCCCGTCGATCGAGCCGCCGTTGCCGGTCACGCCGTTCACCGTCTGGTAGGGCTTCTTCGTGTCGAAATCCCACACCACCTTGCCGTCCGCCGTCGAATAGGCGCGCATATGGCCGTCGATCGAGCCGGAGAAGACGATGCCGGGGATCACCGAGGGCGCGGCGGTCTGCGCCGGGCTGCAGCTGGTGTCGCCGTGGCAGTCGGAGGCCGGGGCGTGCCAGACGATCTTGCCGGTGTTGAGGTCCAGCGCGAAGACGCCGCCGCCGCTGGCCGGGTCCAGCGTGGTCGGCACGCCCATGATCGTCGCGCGGCCGGCCTCGCCCTGCATCGAAACCTTGAACTTGAAGTCCGACAGCGGCGCGTAGAGAAGCTTGCCGTCCGTCGCCATGCCGAACTCGACGCCGCCCTCATAGCCGCCCTTGCCGATCCGCGTGTCCCAGACGGTCTTTCCGTCATGGTCGGGATCGACGCCGTGGATGACGCCGGATTTCTGGCCGGCCATCAGGATGCGCTTGCCGTCGGCGAGATCGACCAGGATCGGCGAGGAGCCGAAGTCGTAGTCCGGCCCGTGCTTGCATTTGAACGGCTCGTTCGGCGTGCTGCACGGCATGAAGCCGACATCGTCGCGGTCCATTTGATGGGCCCAGCGGACATGGCCGTCATCCATGTCGAAGGCCATCATCGCGTCGGTCGTCTTCGGCTCGGGCCCCGTATAGTCATTGCCGGTGCCGACATAGATCGCCCGTGCCTTGGGGTCGATGGCGGGCGCGCCCCAGACCGAGCCACCGGCGGGACCGATCAGGATCTTGTGGCCCGACCCGTCATCGACGGTCGGCTTGGGCTCGTCCGGGATGGTGTAGGTCTTCCAGATGCGCTTGCCGGTTGCCGCGTCCAGCGCCACGACGCTGCCACGGAAATTGCAGCAGGCGTAATCGGGAGCTGTCGCGGTCTCCTCCCGCGAGGCGACGCCGACATAGAGGCGCCCGTCGAAGAAGGTCGGTGCGGCGGTGATGTAGGCCAGCGGATGATCCTCAACCTTCTGCTTCCAGGCCAGCTTCCCCGCGGCCGGATCGATGCCGTAGACCTGCCCGCGCAGGTCGCCGAAAAACGCCATCCACTTGCCGCCGACCTGGGCAACCGAGACGGCGGTGCGTACGCCGGCATCGGCCTCGAATTGCCATTTCAGGCAGCCGGTCTTGGCATCGATGGCGAAGACCTTGTCCGACGCGGTGCCGAAGAAGGCGATGCCACCGACAATGGTCGGCTGGCCGTAGACGCGGATCACCCCCGGCACGGCGAAGGCCCATTTCAGCTTCAGCTTCGGCACGTCGGCAGCCTTCAGCCCGGCCTTGTCGGCAGGCTGGAAGCGGGTCTGCTCATGATTGTTGCCCCAGCCGTTCCAGGACGGCATCTCGGCGGCCTTGGCCAGGGAAACTGAGCGGTCCGCACAATAGGCCTGCTGCGGCATGCCGCCGGAGGTGAATTGCTTGCCGGTGAGGAAAATGGCGACCTGATGCATCTCGACGTCATTGAGCGCCCGGCCCTGCGCCGCCATCGGCCCGTCGATCAGCGCCTTCAACACCAGTTCCGGCTCGAACGCCTTCAGCGCCTCGCGCCTGGGTGCCCGCTCATTGGCGCCGTCGTGGCAGGCCGCGCACTGGGCCTTGTAAACCGCCTCGCCGTCGCGCGCCGCTTCTGCCCCAGGCGCGTACGCCGCCGCTGCCAACAGCAAGCCGATAAGCATGTTCTTCAAGTGACGCTCCCCCGCGACGATCCGTTTGACCGCGATCCTTGCAACGGACTACCTCGCTCGCCTCGCCGTTGAAAGCAAGCCGAAGCCACACGGGGTCGACGGCCAAATAAGGCGAAAGCGGCCAAAAATCAGCGCGAACGGATATTCTTGGTTATCGCTGCCGGACAAAATAAGAATTGGGGTCTGCCACACACGGAAAAGCCCATGTCCCTTATCGGTAAGAAGTCCGCTGTCGTTAGCCTCGGCTCATCATGCCAAACCGCACTCCAGCTGCGACAGCACACGGGCCTTCTGTCGGAGGCGATGGGAGATGAGCTGAAATGGTCCAGGCTCCCATTCGATTGGACGATCACCCCCCTGGCCAACGCCGTCGGCTGGTTGAAAGGGCCTCTCAGATTTCCTCAGTCGGCCGATGCGTTGGTTCCGGTCGAAACCTGGCCCGGGGGCTATGAGTGGTCAGGACACGGGGTCTATTTCGGGCACGATTTCGGCACGCCCGAAGGGCTGGATGTCGCCGGCACCTTCGAAGAGACGCGCAGCACGTACCTGCGGCATTTCCACAAGCTGAGAAAACTCGGCGAACTTGACCAGGTCGTTGCGATTGTTTCGAACACCCAAAACAACCTCAGCGAGGTGTTGCCGGAGGCCGATGTGCTTTTCCGCCGGCACGATATGGCGCGCCTGAAGGCTGTATTCGAAAGACTTATCGGCCGCTCCTGCCGGATGCTCTGCGTCACCTACGACGACCGAAGCGTCGCGGGCTTTACGAGCATGCCCGAGCGGGACATCACCGTGAAACAGATCGCCCGCGATGCCTCGGAAACGCACGGCAGCAATGAAGCCTGGGAAAAAGTTTTCGCCGATTATTTCGCCAAAGCCGACTAGCGCGCACCCTCCAGCAGCCCCTTCAGGTTGCTGCTCATGATCTTCTCCTGATCGGCGGCGCTCAGCCCCTGGAGTTCGGCCAGGAAGTCGAGCGGCTCGACGACGCCTTCGGGATGCGGCCAGTCGCTGCCGAACAGGACGCGGTCGGCGCCGATCTGTTCGACCAGCTCAGGAACCGAGTCCTCATTGAACGGGGCGACGAAGAAGCAACGCTTGAACACCTCGGTCGGGTGCTGCTTGAAGCTTTGCGGCATCTGGCCGTAGACGTGATCGAAAGTCTTGATCAGCCCATCTACCCAGAAGGCGCCATTCTCAATGCAGGCGATGCGGACATTGGGATGGCGGTCGAACACGCCATGGCAGATCAGCGCCGACACTGTGTCGGAGATCGCGCGGTCGATGATGCGCTGGCAATTCGAGAACGGGTCAGGCGCGAACGGCGTCCACTCCCGACCGCCCGTCCACATCTGGGTGAGGACGTCGTAGCCGGAGTCCGATGCGTGCAGCGAGACGAATATCTTCGCCTCGGCGACCCGAGCCCAGAACGGGTCGAACTCCTCATAGCCCATCGAGCGGCTGCCGCGATAGCCGGGCACCGGCGCCGGCCGGATGATGACCGAGCGCGCGCCGCGCTTCAGCGCCCAATCCAGCTCCTGCACCGCCAGATCGACATCGGCGAGCGAGATCACCGGGGTGGCGAAGATGCGTTCCTCGCGGTGAAAGCCCCATTCCTCGTCCGTCCACTGGTTCAGCGAATGCAGCGTTGCGTTCAGCAGGTCGTGGTCGTCGCTCATCCGCCGCTCGATGGCGGAGAACAGGGTCGGGAACATCAGGGTGGCGTGGATATGCTGCGCATCCATCACCGGCAGCCGGTCGGCGCCGTTGCGGAACGAAGGCGTGGCATGGATCGGCGCGCCGGTGATCTCACGCAGCGACAGGCCTTCCTGGTTCTCAGCCCGGTAATATTTGAGGTGCGCGCCGGGAGCCGCCACGACCTCGAAGGTCGGGTTGGGGATATAGTCGGAAATCTGCCCGCCGATCGCCAGCTTGGTGCGGCCGTTCACCTGAACGAACTGAAAAGCCTTGGCATATTTCTTCGGCAGGTGGCGCGTGATCGCATCGGCCGACTCATAGAAATGATTGTCGGCGTCATAAACCGGATATGGCAGCGCGTTCCCCATCGATACTCTCCTTCGCTCGATCCCCAGAGTATAATCAGGCCTGCATATTTAACCAAGTGCTTGCTTGGTCGTGAGGTATCATGCACCTCCTCGGTCGTCATTCCCGCGAAGGCGGGAATCCATCCATCCGCCGGCACGGAGGCCCAAAATGGATTCCCGCTTTCGCGGGAATGACGATCAAGGAAGGCGCACGATGATCAAATTCAGATGCCCATCCACCCGAGCCGCATAGCCCGGCGGGCAGAGCGTGGTCGAGTCCGGCTCCTCGAAGATCGCCGGCCCCGCGACAGCATCGCCCGGCAGCAACAGCATGCGGTCATAGACCGCCGTATCGGTGAAACCGCCCAATTGGTGGAAATAAGCAGGGCGCGTGCCCTTGAGCGCCCGGGCTGCATTGCCGTCGCCGTTCGGGACGGTCGGCATGCCGGGCTTGGCGACGAAGCTGACCGCCCGCAGCCGGCAATTGACGATCTGGCAGGGATCGGCCGGGCGCATGCCGCAGGTTTCGAAATAGAGCTCGCGGAACTGGGCCTCGGCCTGGCGGATGATCTCCGGCGTCATCGGTACGTTGGGGACAGGGATGGCGATGTCCAGCGCCTGGCTGGCGAAGCGCAGGTCGATGGAGCGCTGCATCTCCACCGTCTCACCCGGGAGGTCGGCGCGGCCACGGTTCTCTAGCCCGGCGAACGCGGCATCCAGCGCGGCGCAATCGGCGGAAGCGGCGGGCATCATCGCGGTGGCGACATAGTCGTAGGCGAGGTCGGAGACCAGCAGGCCGAAGGCGGACTTCACGCCAGGCGACAGCGGCACGATTACGGTCGGGATGCCGAACTGCTCGGCCACCTTGACCACATGCAACGGGCCGGCGCCGCCGAAGGCGGTGATGGCGAAGTCGCGCGGGTCGATGCCGCGCTGGAGCGTCACCACCCGGATGGCGGAGGCCATGTGCGTGTTGGCGAGGTCGTAAATGCCCTTGGCGATGGTGACGGTATCGAGGCCGAGCTGGGCGCCCAGCCGGTCGATCGCGGCGCGGGAGAGTTCAGGATAGATCTGCATCCGGCCGCCGAGGAAATAGCCAGGATCGAGATAGCCGAGCACGACATTGGCGTCGGTGACGGTCGGGTCCTGCCCGCCGAAGCCGTAGCAGGCCGGCCCGGGCGAAGCCCCCGCACTGCGCGGCCCGACGCGGAGCAAACCGCCGGCATCGACGCGGGCGATCGAGCCGCCCCCTGCCCCGACCTCGGCCAGATCGACCACCGGCACCTTGATCGGCTCCCCGGCGTCGCGGGCGCCTGAGCTGGTCTTGCCGCCGACGCGGAAGTCATGGGTGATGCGTGGGCTGCCGTGCTGGATCACCCCGGCCTTGGCGGTCGTGCCGCCCATGTCGAATGAGATCAGGTCGGGAAAGTCGCAGATGCCGCCCAGATGGGCCGAGGCGACGACGCCGGCCGCCGGGCCGGATTCGATGACATAGGCCGCCTTGCGCACCGCCGCCGCCGCGCTCATCACCCCGCCGGATGACTGCATGATCTGCAGCGGGCACGTGACGCCGAATTCGGCCAGCGCCGCCTCCAGCGCATGGACATAGCGCCCTAGGGTCGGGCCGATATAGGCCGACAGAACCGTGGTCGAAGCCCGCTCGTATTCGAGATATTCCGGCCACACTTCCGACGACAGGGCGACATGCAGGCCGGGGAATTCCTCGGCGGCGACGCGGGCCAGCGCCTGCTCGTGGGCCGGGTTGGCGTAAGCGTGCAGGAAGCAGACGGCGAGCGCTTCGGGCTGCTTCGGCTTCAGCGCGGCCAAAGCGGCGCGCGCCTGCTCGGTGTCGAACGGCGTCAGCACGTTGCCCAGGTGATCCGTCCGCTCGGCGATCTCGGCGACCATGTCGCGCGGGACCAGCGCCGGGGAGCGTTCGTAGAAGATGTTGAACCGGTCCGGCCCCATCGGCCGCTGCTTGCTGAGCAGGAAGATGTCGCCGAAACCCTTGGTGGTGACATAGGCGACGCGCGCGCCCTGGCGCTCCAGCACCAGGTTGGTCGGCAGGGTGGTCGCATGAACGATGCGGCGGACGTCGGACGGGCTGGCGCCGACATCGGCCAGCGCCTCGCGCACGGCTGTCATCACGCCCTCGACCGGATTAGCGGGGGTGGTGAGCGTCTTGACGTTGTGCAGCCGGTCGCTGCCGTCCTCGGCCAGCACCAGGTCGGTGAAGGTGCCGCCGATATCGACGCCGATATAGAGGTTACGCGCCATGGCCACCCCGCAGCGCGGCGGTGGCGGAACGGTCGATGGTTCCGTCGGAGGCGATGGCCACGCCGTAGGACTGCCGCGCCCCCTCAACCGTCACCAGCCCGGCCCGCACGTCGGCGGCCACCTTCTGAGGATCGCGCCTGAACGGGTCGCCGAAGCCGCCGCCGCCGGGCACGGCCATGGTGAGCACAGTGCCGGCCGGAACGCGGTGGTTGGTCTTCTTGGGCGGCAGGCTCGCCTCGTCCGGCTGGCCGGCATTCACGATCCAGGCAAAGCCGCTGCCCGGCTGCCCGCCGGCGGCGCCCTGCGGCGGCCTGCGGCAACGGTCGGTGGCGCGGACGGTGAGCTGGGATTCGGTGAGGAATTCCAGTTCCTTGATCGTGCCGCTGCCGCCACGCCACTCACCCGGACCGGCGGAATCAGGCAGCAGTTCGAAGCGGCGATAGCGGACCGGGTTCTGCCATTCATAGGATTCGATATTGCGGTCATAGCCGCCGCCGGCGAAGAAGATGAAGGGGATGCCGTCCACCCCGTCACAGCCGGGCCTGCCGCCGCCGGTGCCCATGGTGACGTCGAGCATCGCCCACATCCGGTCGCCCTCGGGCAGCTTGCCGGTGGCATTGACGGTATGGACGGTGGCGGAGCCCGCCATGGTCTTCTCAGGATAGACCTGGGCCATCGCCCGGAACATCGCATCGATGATGCCCTGCCCCGCCGCGAGCCTGAGGTTGCAGGCTGACGGGTAGGCGGCATTGACCAGCGAGGCCGGCGGGAAAAAGGCATCGATCGGGCGATAGAAGCCCTCATTCATCGGAATGTCGGGATCGAGGAAGCAGCGCATCACGAACAGCACGCAGGACAGCGACTGCGAGTAGGACGAGTTGATCGGCCCCTTCGCCAGCCCGGCCGTGCCGGTGAAATCGACCCGGCAGCCGGAGCCGGCGATGGTGATCGTCGTCACCACATCATAGGTCCTGTCGGGATCAACGCCGTCGCTCTCGACCGTATAGGTGCCGCGATAGGTGCCATCGGGGATCGCCTCGATACCCATCCGCACGAGGCGCTCGGTATAATCCATCAGCTCTTCGATGATGCCCATCAGCCGGTCGAAACCGTGCTTGGCGATCAGCTCGGCCATGCGCAGCGCGGCGATATTACCGCCGGCGGCCAGCGCATCGATATCGGCGGCGAGCTTGCCCGGCGTGCGGCTGTTGCCGCGGATCATACGGGCGAGCTGCGTGTCGAGCTCACCCGCCCGATAGAGCTTCACCGGCGGGATCATCAGCCCTTCATGGAAACATTCGGTCGCGTTGGCCGGCAGGCCGCCGGCCGAGACGCCGCCGAGATCCGACACGATCATCATCACGCCGCAATAGAAGACGACTTTCCCCTCGTGGAAGATCGGCCGGAAGGCGCCGACATCGGTCGGATGGATGCCGCCGCGGAACGGATCGTTGGTGATCAGCACGTCGCCGTCTTCCAGCGTCTCGGCCGGATGATCCTCGCGGACCGCGCCCAGCATGGCGCGCAGGGCCGAGATATGCATCTGCCCGACCTCGGTCTGGGCGATCACCCGGCCCTGCGCATCGTACAGGGCGCAGGCGACCTCCGCCGACTGGCTGACGAAGGTGGAGCCGGCGCTGCGGGCGGCGCGGATGCCGGCCTCCTGCGCCACCATCAGCAGGGCATTCTTGACGATTTCACTGAGAACGGGATCGAGCATGGAGGGGTGCGCGGCTCAGGAATTGGATGGGCGCCGAGGCTAATGCGGCTCGGTTGCCAAAGCAACCGTTTGCTTGGTAAATTCGACCCAAGCAAGACGAGGGGAAATGCGATGATCACGGTCAAGAAGCTGACGGCCAATATCGGCGCCGAGATCGAAGGCGTCGACCTCAATGAGCCGCTGTCGCCGGAAGCGGTGGCCGCGATCGACAAGGCCTATGCCGACAACCTGGTTGTCTTCTTCCGCAACCAGAAGCCGCTCGACGACGAAACCCATATCCGCGTCGGCCGCTATTTCGGCACCCCCGACATTTCCGAGATCCAGCCGATCAAACGCGAGCATCGCGAAATCCTGGTGCTGGACCAGATGGCGGGCAAGGGCGACGGCGCCGACCGCTGGCACCGCGACCGCACCTATCTGGAGGTGCCGCCGCAAGGCTCGATCCTGCAATGCGTGCAGCGCGCCGATGTCGGCGGCGACACGTGCTGGGCCAGCATGTATTCCGCCTACGACGCTCTGTCGCCGACCATGCAGGGGATCGTCGACAACCTGTCGGCCCGCCATTCGATCGAACGGCTGGCGAGCTACAGCCACAAGGTGCGGGACACGCTGGGCGACCGGCTGAACACCTGGCCCACCAGCATTCACCCGCTCGTCGAGGTCCACCCCGTCACCGGCCGTAAGGCGCTCAACGTCAACGCCAACTGGACCGCCGACATTGTCGGCCTGACCAAGGCGGAAAGCGAGGCCCTGCTCGCCTTTCTGTTCGCCCATGTGCAGAGCCCGGAATTCCAGGTCCGCTTCAACTGGCAGGTCAACGACGTCGCCTTCTGGGACAATCGCTGCTGCCTGCATTATGCCGTGGCGGATTATAACAGCCGGCGGATCATGAAGCGGGTGGCGCTGGTCGGGAATAAGCCGGTCGGGCCGAACAGGTAGCTGGCGCTACTTGCGTCTGTTTAAG
>DATBAZ010000478.1:0-10220 GCA_036271255.1 Alphaproteobacteria bacterium | reverse complement strand
GCACCCAGCATGTCGGCCTGCCCGGCAGCGAGGCCAAGTACGATGGCGTTTTCGCCATGTGGTCCGGCAAGGGGCCTGGCGTCGACCGCTCCGGCGATCCGATCAAGCACGGCAATTATGCCGGGTCCAATCCCAAGGGCGGGGTGCTGCTGCTATGCGGGGACGACCATGCCGCGCGCTCGTCCACCGTGGCGCATCAGAGCGAGCATGCCATGATCCATTTCGGCATGCCGATGCTGCATCCGGCCAGCATCCAGGAATATCTCGATCTCGGACTGATCGGCTTCGCCCTGTCGCGCTATAGCGGCTGCTGGGTCGGCTTCAAATGCGTCACAGACACGGTCGACGGCTCCGCCTCGGTGTCGGTCGACCCCGCCCGGGTGCAGATCCGGCTGCCCACCGATTTCGACATGCCCGAGGGTGGGCTGGGCATTCCCTCCTTCCAGATGCCGCTGCAGGCCGAGCAGAAGACCTATGAGCAGCGGCACGCCGCGGTGCACGCCTTCGCCCGTGCCAACGCGCTCGACGGCGTGCGCTTCGGGCCGCGCGAGGGCGATGTGCGGCTCGGCATCGTCACCACCGGTAAATCCTATCTCGACACGCTGGAGGCGCTCGACCGGCTGGGCATCGATGAGGCCCGCGCCGAGGAACTCGATATAGCCGTCTACAAGGTGGCGCTGGTCTATCCGTTGGAGCCGCAGGGCATCACCGCGTTCGCCCGGCGCTGCACCGAGCTGCTGGTGATCGAGGAGAAGCGCTCGGTCATCGAGGATCAGCTTGCGCGCATCATCGTGAACCTCGCCTCCGGGCGCCCGCGCCTCACCGGCAAGATGGATGAGCAGGGCAACAAGCTGATTTCCTCTATCGGTGAGCTGGAGCCCGATGCGATCGTGAAGGTGATCGCGAAACGCTACCTGACCCTGGCTGACGACCACGCGCTCGCCGACCGGCTGGAGATGCTGTCCCAGACCGACGCGGCGCCGCTGGTTCCGTCTTCACTGGTCCGCATGCCGAGTTTCTGCGCCGGCTGCCCGCACAATACCTCGACCCGCGTGCTGGAGGGATCGAAGGCGCTGGGCGGTATCGGCTGCCACGGGATGGCAGTCTGGATGCCCGATCGGCGCACCAGTACCCTGTCCCATATGGGCGGCGAAGGGGCGATGTGGATCGGCCAGCAGCCCTTCGTCGACACGGCGCACGTCTTCCAGAATCTGGGCGACGGGACCTATTTCCATTCCGGCCTGCTGGCGATCCGCGCCTGCGTCGCCGCCAATGCCGACATCACCTACAAGATCCTGCTGAACGGCGCGATCGCCATGACCGGCGGGCAGCCGATCGAGGGCGAGCATTTCGAAGGCGAGCTGACCGCGCCCCACGTCGCCTCGCAGCTCTTCGCCGAGGGTGTAAAGCGCATCGCCGTCGTCAGCGACAATCCCGAACGGCACAAGGGCGGCGAGGGCTTCCCGGCGATCGCGACCTTCCATCACCGCGACGACCTCGACGCCGTGCAGCGCGAACTTCGCGAGGTTCGCGGCGTATCCACCATCATCTACGACCAGTCCTGCGCCACCGAGCGGCGCCGCCTGCGCAAGCGCGGCAAGGTGGCCGACCCGGACGAGCGCCTGTTCATCAATCCCGATGTCTGCGAGGGCTGCGGCGATTGCGGCGTCCAGTCGAACTGCGTGGCGCTGGAGCCGGTGGAGACCGAGCTCGGCCGCAAGCGCCGGATCAACCAGTCGGTCTGCAACAAGGATTATTCCTGCGTAAAGGGCATGTGCCCGAGCTTCGTCTCCGTGATCGGCGGGACGTTGCGCAAGCGGGCAGGCCATGTGAATGCGCTGTCAGCGGACGACCTGCCGGAGCCGGAGATTCCGTCGATCGACCGCACGCTAAGCATCCTGATCGCCGGCATTGGTGGCAACGGCGTGGTGACGGTGGGGGCGCTGCTCGGCACCGCCGCGCATATGGAGGGCAAGCCGGCGACGGTGCTCGACATTTCCGGCCTTGCCCAGCGCAACGGCCCGGTCACCAGCCATATCCGCTTCTCATGCGCCGGGGAGATGGACCATGCCGCCCGTATCCCCCAGGGCGGCGCCGACTTGCTGCTGGCCTGCGACCTCGTCGCTGCATCGGGCGCGGAGACTCTGTCGAAGATGGCGCGCGATCGGACGGCCGTCGTGTTCAACCGCTTCGTCGCCCCGACCAGCGCCTTCGCCACCAATCCGGATCTTGATTTCAGCCACGACCGGCTGGAACAGGCAGTCGGCGGCCGGGCGCGCGCCAGCCTCGGCGTGGATGCGACCGACGCGGCGCAGCGCCTGCTCGGCAACGCAATCGGCGCCAATATGCTGCTGGTCGGCTATGCTTGGCAGAACGGGCTGGTGCCGCTCCGCCGCGAAAGCATCGAAGCGGCGATCCGGCTGAACGGCACGCAGGTCGATCTCAACCTGCAGGCTTTCGCGCTGGGCCGCATCGCCGCCGCTGCGCCGGATCGGCTAGCCGAAGCTCTGGCTCCAGCGGTGCCCACGGCGCGGCTGCCCGAAACCCTGGAAGCGCTGATCGGGGATCGCGCCCGCCGTCTGACCGACTACCAGAACGCCGCCTACGCGGAGCGTTACCGTGCCCTGGTCGACCGCGTCCGCGCGGCCGAGGCCCCGCTCGGCAGCGAGGCGCTCACCCGCGCCGTCGCCCGCACCTATGCCAAGCTGCTCGCCTACAAGGACGAGTATGAGGTTGGCCGGCTCCATAGCGAGGGGCTGCGCCGTCACCTCGAAGACCAGTTCGAGGGTCGCTACAGGCTCGAATTCCACCTCGCGCCGCCGCTGCTCGCGCGGCGTGACAAGGCGACGGGGCGGTATCGGAAGATGCGGTTCGGGTCCTGGATGCTGACCGTCTTCCGGCTGCTGGCCTGGCTCAAATTCCTGCGCGGCACCCCGCTCGACATCTTCGGCAAAAGCCGCCACCGCCGCTTCGAACGCCGCCTTATCGCCGAGTATGAGGCGCTGGTGGGTGAGCTTCTGGCCGACTTGTCAGCCGCGAACCTTGCCCGGGCCATCGAGCTGGCCAGCGCGGCGGAAAAGGTGCGCGGCTTCGATGTAGTGAAGGAGGCCTCGGCCCAGGCGGTGCAGCAAGAAGTCGAGCGGCGCAAAGCGGTGCCCGAAAAGCAGGCGGCCTAACCGCGAACGCGCGCATAAGCTACACGCCGGCCATGGCCAGGATACGCCTGGCCTGGGTGAGGGTGCAGACGCTCCACCATTTTCCCGGCAACCTGGATGGCGCCCTTGGAAATGACCACATCCCAGGGCAGGGTGCGCGCCTTGGTGATTGCCTTCGCATTCGAGGCCGGCGGATAGAGCGCGCCGCGGCCGTGTCGACGTCGTCCTGGGTTCCTCGATTACAGAAGGACGGTGTTTTCTGAACGCTCCGCGACACCATATCTGCGTGAGTCTGTCCAGCCCAATACTCAACGGCACCGTGGGGAGCTTTCCAATATGGATCGAGCATACGCCCAGCGCATGTGGTCGGAGGCGTTCGAAATGCTCGCCCAGGCCGATCGCATGCATCGCGAGCTTTTCCGTCCGGCCGGGTCCGCGCCGCATCGCGTCGCCTGGGAACCGCCGGTCGATATCCTCGAAACCCGCAACGAGGTGCTGATCCTCGTTGCGCTGCCCGGCGTTGCCGTCGATGAGGTCGTGGCCGTGATCGAAGGCGACGATCTCGTGATCGCGGGCGACCGCATCCTGCCGCCGCAGCTCCAGACGGCCGTCATCCATCGGCTCGAGCTGCCGCAGGGCCGCTTTGCACGCCGGGTGCGGCTGCCCGCCGGCCGCTATGGCGCCGTGAGCCGCTCGGTGGTCGACGGCTGCCTGCTGATCACTCTGGAAAAAGCCGGAGGCCCTCATGGCCGATAATATGCAAGACCGCGCAGCCGCTCCCGAACAGCCGCTGCCCGCGCTGCCCGACGATGCGCTGATCATCGTCCCGGTACGCAGCATCGTGCTGTTTCCGGGCATGGTCGCGCCGGTCACCATCGGCCGCGAGGGCTCGATAGCGGCAGCCCAGCACGCCGTCCGCACCCAGCGCCCCATCGGCATGCTGATGCAGCGTGCGGCGGATGTTGCCGAGCCTACGCAGAACGACATGCATCGTATGGGGACGGTTGCCAACGTCGCCCGCTACATCACCGCGCCCGATGGCAACCATCATATCGTCTGCCAGGGCGAGGCGCGCTTCCGCGTCGTCGAATTCCTGGAAGGCTGGCCGTTCATGGTGGCTCGGGTGGTGCGGCTGCCCGAAAGCAGCGCCCTGACTTCGGAGATCGAGGCGCGGTTCATGAACCTCAAGAGCCAGACCCTGGAGGCGCTGCAGCTCCTACCGCAGGTGCCGCAGGAGCTGGTTGCGGCAGTTCAGAACATCGAAAGTCCCGGCGGCCTAGCCGATCTGGCGATCGCCTATATGGACGTGAAGCCGGAGGAGAAGCAGGAAATCCTCGAAACCGTGGACGTCGCCGCCCGCATCGAGCGGGTTTCCAGGCTGCTCGCCCACCAGATCGAGGTTCTGCGGCTGACCCGCGAGATCGGCCAGCAGACCAAGGCATCGCTGGACGAACGGCAGCGCGAGGTGCTTCTGCGCGAGCAGATGGCCGCGATCCAGCGCCAGCTGGGCGAGGGCGACGAAGGCAAGAAGGCCGAGATCGCCGAGCTCTCGGAACAGATCGCCAAGGCCGGCATGCCGGACGACGTCGCCGAGCAGGCGCGCAAGGAGCTGCGCCGGCTGGAGCGTATGCCTGAAGCCGCCGCCGAATACGGCATGGTCCGCGCCTATCTGGAATGGCTGGTCGAGCTGCCTTGGGCTTTGCCCGAAGAGACGCCGATCGATATCGCCGAAGCACGCAAAATCCTCGATGCCGATCATTACGGCCTCGACAAGATCAAGCGGCGGATCGTGGAGTATCTGGCGGTTCGCAAGCTGGCTCCGGCCGGCAAGGCGCCCATCCTGTGCTTCGCCGGGCCACCCGGCGTCGGCAAGACCTCACTCGGCCAGTCGATCGCCAAGGCGATGGGGCGCAAGTTTGTCCGCGTCAGCCTGGGCGGCGTCCATGACGAGGCCGAGATCCGTGGCCATCGGCGCACCTATATCGGCGCGCTGCCCGGCAACATCATCCAGGCGATCCGCAAGGCGGGCCAGCGCAATTGCGTGATGATGCTGGACGAGATCGACAAATTGGGCGCCGGCGTGCAGGGCGACCCGGCCTCGGCATTGCTCGAAGTGCTGGACCCGGAGCAGAACGACACGTTCCGCGACAACTACCTGGCCGTGCCGTTCGACCTCAGCCGCGTCGTCTTCCTGACCACGGCCAACCAGCTGGAAACGATCCCCGGCCCGCTGCGCGACCGGATGGAGATCATCAGCCTGGCCGGCTATTCGGCCGAGGAGAAGTTCGAGATCGCCCGGCGCTATCTGATCGCGCGCCAGACCGAGGCCAACGGGTTGAAGGCCGAACAGGCCGACATGACCGACGCGGCGCTGCGCGAAATCATCCAGTCCTATACGCGGGAGGCCGGGGTGCGGAATCTGGAACGCGAGATCGGCAAGACCCTGCGCCATGCCGCGGTGCGCATCGCGGAGGGCGAGGCGGGACCGATCGCGATCGATCTGCCGGACCTGATCGCCATCCTGGGGCAGCCGCGGTTCGAGAACGACGTGGCGATGCGGACCAAGGTTCCCGGCGTCGCCACCGGCATGGCCTGGACGCCGGTCGGCGGCGATATCCTGTTCATCGAGGCCACCCAGACGCCCGGGCATGGCAAGCTGATCCTGACGGGCCAGCTCGGCGACGTGATGAAGGAAAGCGCGCAGGCCGCGCTGAGCCTGGTCAAGAACCGGGCGGTTGGTCTCGGCATCGATCCGGCGGACTTCGACACCCACGACATCCATGTCCACGTGCCGGCGGGCGCGACCCCGAAGGATGGACCGAGCGCGGGCGTCGCGATGTTCATGGCGCTGACATCGCTGCTGACCAACCGGACGATCCGCAACGACACCTCGATGACCGGCGAGATCAGCCTGCGCGGGCTCGTATTGCCGGTGGGTGGGATCAAAGAGAAGGTCGCCGCCGCGGCGCGGGCCGGCATCACCCGCGTGATGCTGCCGGCACGGAACCGGCGCGACTATGACGAGATCGCTCAGGAAGTTCGCGACCGCCTGGAGTTCGTCTGGCTGGAAACGGTCGAGGAGGCCGTGGAAGCCGCGCTCGACCTGCAGACATCGGCCGTGTCTGCAGCCGCTTAGCGTACGGTGACTTCGATCTCGGGAGAGCCAGCCTCACCGAATGGTGTCCGCGCCTGAAAGCGGTGTCTGCCGGGGGCGAGCGGCCAGCGCAGCGTGTCGTGGGCGTCGGCGACCTGGAATGGCTTGTCGTCGACATACCAGATCACCTGCGGCACGCCGGCGTCCGGTGTCAGGCGAAGCGGCAGGAAGTCCAGATCGGCCGGCATCTCCGGGTTGCGGATGAAGGTCGCATGATTGTTGGGCGTCGCGATCCGCAGATGGGGTGCCGCAGCCGGCACGGGCACCAATGCAGCCGTTTGCAACGCGGGGGCGGGCGGCACGAACTCCGTCAGCAGATGGTCGCAATGCCCGTCGCTCGGCTTGCCGGTGGCGGCGCAGAGGATGGCGGGTTTGAGGCCGGCGGGGGAGCGGAACTCGCCGTCGGCCTGGCCGTCGCTGTCGGCGCCGTGCAGGTCGATCAGTATGTCGTGCGCGACCATCGCCGCGCTGCCCGCGCCCGAGAGGCCGGCCATCGGCCGCCCGTCGGGCCGCCCGACCCAGACGCCGACCAGATACTTGTCGGAATAGGCGACGACCCAGGCATCGCGGTAGCCCTGGCTGGTGCCGGTCTTGACCGCCACCGGGAAGGGATACTCGGTCGAGCCCATGCGGGCGAAGCTGGGCAGCCGGGCCATCGGGTCGGCCAGGAAAGCCGTGATCTCCCGCGCCGTCTGCGTGCTCAAGACCCGGCGCGGCTCGGGCAATTCCTGCCCCTCATACCATTTGAGCGGCTTCAGCACGCCGTCATTGGCCAGCGCCTCATAGGCGGTGACCAGCCGGTCCAGGCCGGTGGGCAGGCCGCCGATGGCCAGGGTCAGGCCATAGCGCTCGGCCGGACGATTGCCGTCATGCAGGCCCAGATTGCCGAGGAACCAGTGCGTCTGGGTCAGGCCGCTGACCCGGATCAGCTTGGCCGCCGGCACGTTGCGCGAATTGCCCAGCGCCTGGCGCGGCAGCAGAGGGCCGAGGAAGCGGTGGTCGGCATTCTCGATGCCGGTGCCGTTGTCCGGATCGTCGATCAGGATCGTGCTGGGCGCGATGTCGCCGCGCTCCAGCGCCTGGGCATAGATGAACGGCTTCAGCGTGCTGCCGGGCGAGCGGGCGCGCAGGGCATAGTCGATCATCCCGGCATCGGCCGGGGCATAGCGGCTGGAACCGACCAGGGCCAGCACCTCGGCAGTCTTGGGATCGATCACCATCACCGCCATCTGCTCCGCGCCCTGGGCGCGCAGCGTGTCCAGCCGTTGCCGGGCCAGTTCGGTGACCTTGCCTTCCAATGTCAGGTCGATGGTGCTGACGATGCGTTCCGGCCGCTTGGCGGCGGCGGTCAGCACCTCGGTCTCCAGCACCAGATGCAGCGCGTCGGGCGGACGGGGCGGGTGCTTCTGGATGATGAGGTGGTCGATGTCGTCTTCGGCATGGGCGAACTCGGCGTCGGTCAGCACATGCTGGTCGTGCAGCCGGGCTAGTGCCCGGTGGCCGCGCTCCACCGCGCGCCGGCGGCCGCTTTCGGTCGATGGGTTCATCGCGGTCGGCGATTGCGGGATGGCGGAGAGCAGGGCGATCTCGGCCCAGCTCAGATCCTCGACAGGCTTGTCGAAATACCAGCGAGAAGCATGAGCGATGCCGTGGCTGTTCTGGCCGAACGGCACCAGCCGCAGATATTGCTGCAGCACGGCCTCGCGGCCATAGCGCGCGGTCATCACGACCGCCGTCGTCGTCTCGATCGCCTTGGCGAAATAGCTGCGTGCGGCGGGATGCTGCATCCGTGCCACCTGCATCGCCAGGGTCGATGCGCCCGACACGCGGCGGGCCTCACTGAGGTTCGAGCGCACGGCCCGCGCCACCGCCATCGGATCGACGCCCGGATGGTCCCAGAAACGCCGGTCCTCAAGCGCCAGTATCGCTGCGCTGACACGATGCGGCACCTGGTCGACCGGCCAGTAGCCATAGCCGCGCTCGCCGACCCCGATCTGGCCCAGGAAAGCGCCATGCCGGTCCGAGAGGATGGCAGTCGGCCGGGGTTCGATGAAGGTCGAGCGGTGCCAGATGAAGGCCGCCATGCCGGCGACCGCCAGCACGCAGGCCATGCCTGCGCTCTGCCGCCGCGATGGACGCCAGCCCCGCATGTTACTTCGCGGCCGCCCGCTCGATCGTCACCAGGGCGCCGGCGCCGTTGGCATTCACTCCGTCGTCGTACATCAGCTGCGCATAGGCCGCGGGCTGGATGAACTTGCCCGGCACCGAGGCCTTGCCGCGGAAGTGGAAGCTGAAGGTGCCCTTGGGCAGGGTTTCGTAGAAATAGGTCACCTGGTCGTCCAGGAAGGCCATGTAGGACGGCTTCAAGGTTGGCTCGGCCGATGGCGTCGCTTCGGGCGGTGCGGTCGCCAGGGTCGGGTTCAGCGGCTCGATGCCGGCGGCCAGCGGTACCACGATGGCGACATGATGGCGTTCGGACGGATTCACGATCTCGACCGAGTCCTCGATCACATCGCCGACCGTCAGCGCCACGGTCTTGCCCGGCTGGTCCAGCAAAAGCTTGGCCGAGGGCGCGCCGCTGGGGTCCAGCCGGTCGATCCGCCGCGTCACCACGAACCCAGCGGAGGCGGGGGCTACATGGCTGCCGTCCTCGGCCGGCAGATACGTGAGGTCGTTCTGCACGGTCACCTTCTGCTTATCGGTGGCGTTCGCCGCTGTGACCGTCACCGCCGTGGTGTCCTTGGCGATCACCTGGCTAAGCGGATTGGCGCCGCCGACCTGGACCTGCTGGCTGCCGACCGAGACGGTCTGCACCGGATCGTTGGTCGCGCCCGACATGAATTGGGCCAGTGCGAGCATCGCCTCGGCATTGGCGTTGGTCGTGCCCCAGCCGTCCCCCTTGCCCAAGGTCACCAACGCCTCGACCAGCATGGCGCGCCGCGGGTCGGCTTGTGCGCCGGTGGATACGGCGCGCAGCGCCTCGGCGACGGAGCGTGTCTCCGACGGCAGGATCAGCGGGCTCGATGTGCTGCCCTCCTGCAGCCCGCCATAGACCTGCTGGCCATTACGCTGCTTGATCACGATGCCCTTCCACAGCGCATCGTCCAGCAGCTTGAGCGAGGCCGGATCGACCGACGGCGCCGAGGTCAGCGCCAGGCGAACCTGGGCGATGCCTTCGACCGACATGTAGTCTGCCTTGCGCAGCAGCTCGGCGGCGTAGCCGCTGTCGAGTTCACCGGCGCCGGCCAGGGCCGACAGCGCCCAGGCGCGCTCGACATAGGCGTTGCCGGTGACGAAGCCGGAGTAGTCCGACCGCAGCGCCTGCTTCAGCGAGCGCTTCAGGGTTGCCAGTTCGCCGGGATCAACCGCGAAGCCGGCCTTCCCGGCCTCGGTCATGAAGGCCAGCGACCAGGCCGTCAGCACCACCTCGCCCTTCATGCCGGGATAGAAGGCGACGAGGCCGGATTCATCAGTCGTCGTGCCGATCCAGGTCAGGGTTTCCTTGACGCTGTGCTCCATTCGCTCGTCCGACTTGTCGGATTTCAGGGCCGCCGTGAATTGCTTCACCGCGATCTCCGCTCTCGCGGCGCTGACCCGCTGCTCGGTGCAGCCGAACGGATATTCGCGCAGGTAATTGAGGCCCGCAGCCAGCCGCACCAGACCCGGCTCAGTCGAGACCAGGATGGTGCGCTTCAGCGTGCCTTGCCGCACCGGCGTATCGACTGCCGGCAGGGTGAGCGGCGTGGCGTTGGCGATGTCGGCCAGCGTCCGCTTGCGCACCGGCGAGCGGTCCGCCTGGATCGGCAAATCCACCGAGAAGGCATCGCGGGCCTTGTCGCTGGAGCGTTCGACGCCGAGCGTCACAGTCACCGACTGCCGCGTCGGCTGGCCGGCATCGTTGTAGGCCGGCG
>DATBAZ010000477.1:0-2799 GCA_036271255.1 Alphaproteobacteria bacterium | reverse complement strand
CCGCCATGGTGATCCTGGCCGGCTGCTCGATGATGAATCCGAAGCATGTGGCCTCTTCGGTGCCGATGCCGCCGAAGACCTACATCCTTTTCTTCCATCCGTGGGACAATGCGCTGACCCCTGAGGCCAAGGTCATCGTCGATCAGGCGTCGGCCAAGGTGAAGGAAACCAATCCCTCCACCATCGCGGTCGCCGGCTACACGGACAATGACGGTTCGGCCCAGGACAATTGGAAGCTGGCCAGGCAGCGCGTGAAGTCGGTGCGCGAAGCGATGGTCGCCGACGGTATCGATTCCAAGCTGTTCCTCGACCTGCCGCTCGGCACGCCGGACGACACAGCCGGCATGACCGGCGACCGGCGGATCGAAATCCGGCTGAATTACGGGCAGTAAGCTCAACCGCGGGGCAGGCCGATCCAGTCGGCCGCCCCGTTTCCAGCCCGTTTACCCAGCGCCATGCAGGCGGTGAGCAGGTAGCCGCCGGTCGTCACCTCCCAATCCAGCATCTCGCCGGCCGCGAATGTGCCGGGCAGAGCTTTCAGCATCAGCGACTCGACGAGCGAATCCCAGGCGATGCCGCCGGCGCTCGAGATCGCCTCCTCAATCGGACGCGGGTTTTCGAGCGGCAGCCGCAGGGACTTGAGCGCCCGGGCGAGGGCGGCTGGATCGGCCAGAGCCTCAGGCGGACTGAGCTCGCGAATCAGCCCAGCCTTCACGCCGGTGATGCCGACGGTCCGGCGCAGATGCTCGGCCAGGGAGCGGCTGCCGCGCGGTTGAGCGAGCGCCTTGGCAACACGCTCCGGGGTATGATCGGGCAGAAGATCGAGCGTCAGGCGCTTGGTCCTGTCGTCTCTCAGCCGGGCAGACAACGGATAGATGCCGCTGCCCTCGACCCCATGCTCGGTGATCACGAACTCCCCGCGATGGCGCTCGTCGCCGACGGAAAGCCCCACCGGCTTGACCGGTTGGCCGGCAAAGCGTTCACGAAAATGTTCGCTCCAGCCGACATTGAAGCCGCAATTGGCGGGCAATAGAGGCGTGACCGTCACGCCCCGCTGCTTCAACGGCTCCACCCAGGCGGCGTTTGAGCCCAGTCGGGGCCAGCTGGCCCCACCCAGCGCCAGGACCGTCGCATCCGCGGAAAACACGGCCGGACCGCCCGCGGTATCGAACGTCAAGCCGCCATCCTCGTCCCAGCCGGTCCAGCGATGGCGGACATGGAAGCGCACGCCGGCGGCGCGAAGCCGTCTGAGCCACGCGCGCAGCAGCGGCGCGGCCTTGAAGTCGATGGGGAAAACCCGGCCCGAGCTGCCGACGAAGGTTTCGATGCCGAGTTCCGTCGTCCAGGCGCGGATGGCGGTGGGATCGAACTCGGCAACGATCGGCTCCAGCCGTTCACGCGATCCGCCGAACCGGCGCATGAAATCGGCAAACGGCTCGGCATGGGTCAGGTTGAGGCCGCTTTTGCCGGCCATCAGGAACTTACGCCCGACCGACGGCATCGAGTCGAACAGATCGACCGCCGCCCCGCGTCCGGCCGCGGCTTCAGCGGCCATCAACCCGGCGGGACCGCCACCGACGACGGCGACGGTGGCGCTTGTCACCCCGTGGGCGCGCCGAAGAGGGCGGAGTTGGTCCCGGTCATCATGATCGCAATGGCGGCGATGCCGATGACCACGCAATAGATCGCGAAGGGCCGCAGCATCTTGACCTCATGCACCCGGAAATAGCGGGTCAGGAACGCAACGCTGAGATAGGCGAAAATACCGGCGACAATGCCGCCGGCAATCGACTTGGTCATATAGTCGGCGACGTCGTGCCCGCTATTCACCTTGGCCAGCACCTTCGGCACCTCCAGCAGGCCGGCGCCCAGGATGATCGGCGTCGCCAGCAGGAAGGAGAAATGGGCGGCCGCATCAGGCGACAACTTGCGGTTCAGCCCGGCGATGATGGTGACGCCCGAGCGGGAGATGCCGGGGATCAGCGCGAAGGCCTGTGTGACGCCGATAATCAGTGCATCCCAGAAGGTCAGCGATTCGAGCGGTTTGCCCTCCGGCGAGTCGAGGCCAGCGGACTTCAGCCTGCGGCGGCGGTCGCCGAAGAACAGGATGATGCCATTGACGACGAGGATGGCCGCCGCCAGGGTCGGCACAGCGAACATGGTACGCAGCGTGTGGTTGAGCGCGGCGCCGGCGACCGCCGCCGGCACGGTGCCGACGATCAGCATCACGATCAGGCGGCGCAGCGCAGGACGCTCCGCCGCGTCGCCCGCACCGACCAAGGCCAGCAGCAGCTTGACCCATTCGCGCCAATAGAAGATCAGCAGCGCCGCCGCGGTGCCAAGATGGAGGATCACCAGGAAAGGCAGCAGGCCGGGCCCTTTGGGGTCGATCGGCCAGAGCAGGACGCCGGGGATGACGACCGCGTGGCCAAGGCTGGAGACAGGAAAGAGCTCCGTCACCCCTTGGAGAATCGCCAAGGCGATGACCTGCAGATAGCTGAGCAGCATATGTCCCTCTCCCGAATCGTCCGTTGACCGGTCCTTCGGCAAGCTTAGCGGCTCGCCGAGTCCGATACCAGGACGCTCATACATAGGTGTTTGTGCCGTGCCGGGACCACGAAAAAGCCCTGAATGCGCGGGATACTGTAACTATTTCCCGAATTACCGGGTTTGCAGGTGGTCATGCCCGGACGGTCCGGGTAGTTTGGGTTCTGCGGGAGCGGGAGAGTGTTTTGACGGCACGAACCGGCAGACGGACATGCGGCGCAGGGACGGCTATTGCCGTATTGCTGGCCGCCG
>DATBAZ010000476.1:0-2675 GCA_036271255.1 Alphaproteobacteria bacterium | reverse complement strand
CTCGTGGGGAGGGACAGGACGCGCAGCGTCCAGGGTGGGGAAGTGTGAAAATTCAGCAGCAGTGTGGGGTTTCGTCACACTTCCCCACCCTGACGTCTTCGCCGTCTTTCCCTCCCCGGAAGGGGAGGGAGGAAATAGTGGGCGCCCCACCGCCCTACCTCATCGTCGGGATGACGAACGCGCTGTCGTCCTGCATCCCTTCCGGCCAGCGGGCGGTGACGGTCTTGACCTTGGTCCAGAATTTCACGCCTTCCATGCCGTGCTGGTTGGTGTCGCCGAACGCCGAGCGCTTCCAGCCGCCGAAGGTGTGATAGGCCACCGGCACCGGGATCGGCACATTGATCCCCACCATGCCGACATTGACTCGGGCGGCGAATTCGCGCGCGGCCCGGCCGTTGCGGGTGAAGATGGCGACGCCGTTGCCGTACTGGTGCTGCGACGGCAGCGCCATGGCTTCCTCGAAGGTCTCGGCGCGGACGATCTGCAGCACCGGGCCGAAGATTTCCTCCTGATAGGTCTTCATGTCCGGCTTGACGTGGTCAAACAGGTTCGGGCCGATGAAGTAACCGTTTTCATGGCCCTGCAGCGAAAAACCGCGACCGTCCACCACCAGCTCGGCGCCCTCGTCGACGCCCAGCTGGATATAGTCCTCGATCTTCTTCTTGTGCGCGGCGCTGACCACCGGGCCGTACTGGGCGGCCGGATCGGTGGAGACGCCGATCCGCAGGGTTTCGATCTCGGTCAGCAGCTTTTCGCGCAAGGCCCTGGCGGTCTTCTCGCCCACAGGCACCACCACCGGCAGGGCCATGCAGCGCTCGCCAGCCGAACCGTAGGCGGCGCCGATCAAGTCCTTCACCGCCTGGTCCATGTCCGCGTCGGGCAGGATGACGCCGTGGTTCTTGGCCCCGCCCATGGCCTGCACCCGCTTCCCGTGCGCGGTCCCCGTCGAATAGACGTACTGGGCGATGTCCGAGGAGCCGACGAAGCTGACGGCGCGGATGTCCGGGTGGGTCAGGATGGCGTCGACGGCGCTCTTGTCGCCGTGCACCACGTTCAGGATGCCGGCCGGCGCGCCCGCCTCCATCATCAGCTCGGCCAAGCGAACCGGGAGGCTGGGGTCCTTCTCGGACGGCTTCAGAATGAAGCTGTTGCCGACGGCGATGGCGACGCCGAACATCCACATCGGGATCATGGCCGGGAAGTTGAAGGGCGTGATGCCCGCAACCACTCCCAGCGGCTGGCGCATGGAATAGACGTCGATGCCCGGCCCAGCGCCTTCGGTGTATTCGCCTTTGAGCGCATGCGGGATGCCGCAAGCAAATTCAATGACTTCCAGCCCACGCTGAACGTCGCCCCGGCTGTCGGCGATCACCTTGCCATGCTCGCTGGAGAGCAGTTCGGCCAGTTCGTTAATTCGCGCTTCGACCAGCCGCTTGAACTCGAACATCACCCGCGCCCGGCGCTGGGGATTGGTGGCGGCCCAGCCGACCTGCGCCTTGGCGGCGGCCTGGACGGCGGCGTCCACGTCGGCGTCGGTGGCGAAGGCGACCCTGGCCTGGACTTCGCCGGTATTGGGATTGAAGACGTCGCCGAAACGGCCCGAACCGCCGGCGACGGCGGCTCCGTTGACGAAATGACTGATGCTGCGCACGTCGGTCCTCCCAGAGGGGTATGTTTTGACGGGGATGCTTGGCTGGCGACCTAGCATTTGACCGCCCGCTTGGCCCGCGCAATTTTGCCGGCGCGCCGGGTATGGGCGCGGAGGCGAATGGATATCCCGATGGCCGGACTGACCCCGTTTCACATCGCCTTCCCGGTCCACGACCTGGCCGCGGCGCGAGGCTTCTACGGCGACCTACTGGGGTGTCCGGAAGGGCGCAGCGCCGATCACTGGATCGATTTCGACCTCTACGGACACCAGATCGTCACGCACTTGAAGCCGGGCGGGCCAGCGGCGCTGCATCACAATCCCGTGGACGGCGACGACGTGCCGGTGCCGCACTTCGGCGTGGTGCTGACCATGGAGGACTGGACCGCCCTGGCCGATCGGCTGAA
This sequence comes from Alphaproteobacteria bacterium, assembly GCA_036271255.1. Taxonomy (GTDB): domain Bacteria; phylum Pseudomonadota; class Alphaproteobacteria; order BOG-932; family Roseiterribacteraceae; genus BOG-932. The sequence continues at coordinate 620 of DATBAZ010000476.1, read as the reverse complement.
AGCGGCGGGAACGGCCTTCGTCATCGAGCCGCACGTGCGCTTCCGGGGCCAGGTCGGCGAGCAGGCGACGATGTTCTTCCTGGATCCCTCCGGAAACGCCCTGGAGTTCAAGGCCTTCGCCGATCCGAACCAGCTGTTCGCGAAATAGCGCCCGCAGAGCTCCCCTAGGCGAGCGGTTCAGGCCAGGCGTGGTGCGGCAGCAGATCGCGCAAGCTGGCGACCGTATCGCGGCCGAGCACGACCTCGGTATCGAGATTGGCCTCGTCGATGCGGCGGATGAATTCTCGGCAGACACCGCAGGGCGGCAGCACCGACAGTTTTCCGTCCCGCTCATCGCGCCACACGGCGACGATCCGCCGGATCCGGTACTCCCCCGCCGTCGCCATGGCGGCGATCGCGCCGCGCTCGGCGCAAAGTCCCCAACTCGCGGTATCGACGCAGACGCCGGTATAGAGATCGCCCTTCTCGCTGATCAGCGCGGCGGCGACATCGCCGAACAGGCGATTGTCCGGACCCGTCCTGGGATTCAGCTTGCGCGCGGCCTCTTCGATGAGCTCATCGTTGGTCATGCCGAGAGCCTAGCACGAGGCGGGGGGCGCCCGGAACTTGACGCCGCCTCC
>DATBAZ010000475.1:0-3689 GCA_036271255.1 Alphaproteobacteria bacterium | reverse complement strand
CGCGAACATGAAGGTGAGGCCGTGACGCTTCAGCAGCCGCTCCGCCTGCTCGGGCGAAGCCAGGCCGATGCCGAGCGCGCCCAGCACGTCGGCCGCGCCCGAGCGTGAGGAGGCGGCGCGGTTGCCGTGCTTGGCGACGGGAACGCCGGAGGCGGCGACGATGAAGGCGACGGCGGTGGAGATATTGAGCGTGCCGTGGCCGTCGCCGCCGGTGCCGCAGCAATCGATCGCTTCGGGATGGCTCGCGATCGGCAGCATGTGCCGGCGCAGGACGCGCACGGCGGCGGTCAGCTCGCCGGCCGTCTCGCCGCGCTGGGCCATGGCCATCAGCGCCGCGCCGATCTGCGCGGGAAAGGCCGCCCCGGCGACGATGGCCTCGAACAGTTGTTCGGCCTCGGTCTCGCTAAGTTCGGCCCCCTGCGCGAGGCGCGCCAGAATGGGGCCCAGGCGCGACAGCAAAGGCTGCAGCGCGGCGGCTTCGGTCACGCGGCCTTCCTTGTCCCCGTCAGGTCGAGGAAGTTCTGAAGGACGTCGTGACCGTGCTCCGACGCGATGCTTTCCGGGTGGAACTGCACGCCGTGGATCGGCAGGGTGCGGTGGGCGAGGCCCATGATCAGCCCGTCGGCGGTCTCGGCGGTGATCCGCAGTTCCGTCGGCAGGGTCGACTTCTCGACGATCAGCGAGTGATAGCGGGTGGCGTTGAACGGCGACGGCAGGCCGGCGAAGACGCTGCTGTCATCGTGCGTCACCGGGCTCACCTTGCCGTGCATCGGCATCGGCGCGCGGATCACCTTGCCGCCGAATTCCTGCCCGATCGCCTGATGGCCGAGGCAGACGCCCAGCAAAGGAATTCTGCGCTCCGCGCAGAGGCGGATCAGCCGCAGGCAAATGCCGGCCTGGTCGGGCGCGCAGGGACCGGGCGACAGCACGATGCCGGCCGCGCCTTGCGCCAGCGCCTGCTCGGCGGTCATGGCGTCGTTGCGTACCACCTGCGTCTCGGCGCCCAGATCGCCCAGGAACTGCACCAGATTGTAGGTGAAGCTGTCGTAGTTATCGATGAGGAGCAGCTTCATGAGTTCGTCTCGTGGTCTGCGAAGGCCGGCGCCTGCTCGGCCGCACGGAACAAAGCGGCGGCCTTGTTCACGGTCTCCTGATATTCGGCTTCCGGATCGCTGTCCGCAACCACCCCGCCGCCGGCCTGGACATGCAGCACCCCGTCCTTGAGCACGGCGGTCCTGAGCGCGATGCAGGTGTCCAGCGCCCCGTCCGAGCCGAAATAGCCGACCGCGCCGCCATAGACGCCGCGGCGGGACACTTCCAGCTCGTCGATGATCTCCATCGCCCGGATTTTGGGTGCGCCCGAGACGGTGCCCGCCGGGAAGCCGGCGAACAGTGCATCGACCGCGTCCACTTCCGGCTTCACCGCGCCGACGACGTTGGAGACGATGTGCATGACGTGGGAGTAACGCTCAACGATCATCTTCTCGGTCACCTTGACCGAGCCGATCTTCGACACCCGGCCGACATCGTTGCGGCCGAGATCCAGCAACATCAGATGCTCGGAAATCTCCTTCGGATCGGCCAGCAGTTCCTCGGCCAGCGCCTGGTCTTCCTCGACCGTCTCGCCGCGCTTGCGGGTGCCGGCGATCGGCCGGATCGTGACCTCGCCGTCGCGCAACCGCACCAGGATTTCCGGGCTCGATCCCACGACCGAGAAGCCGTCGAAATCGAGCAGGAACAGGAAGGGCGAGGGGTTGAGCCGGCGCAGCGAGCGGTAGAAGGCGAGCGCCGACTGGCCGAAGGGCGCGCTCATCCGGTGCGACGGCACGACCTGATAGCAGTCTCCGGCGCGGATATACTCCTTAACCTTATCGACCATCGCGTGATATTCGGCCCTGCCGGTATTCGACTGCGGCTGCGGGCTTGGAGCGCTGGCCAAGGGCGAAAAGATCGGGGTCGAAGGCAGGGACCGTGACAGAGTCTCGGCGATCTCGTCGATCCGGGCATTGGCGGCGGCCTCGGCGGCCTTTGCCGATATGCCGGGGCGCGGCCAGACCGGCGTTACGATGCGTACGTCGCGCTCGATCGAATCGAAGATCAGCACGATGCCTGGGCGGACCATGACGGCATCGGGCACCTGCAAGGTGTCCGGGTTGGCCGAGGGCAGGCGCTCGACCAGCTTGATCATGTCATAGCCCAGATAGCCGAACAGGCCGCTCGCCATCGGCGGCAGGCCCGGCGTCGGGTCGATCTTTACTTCATCGATCAGCGTGCGGAGCGAATCGAGCGCGGGCCCGGGCAGGGGGGTGAACGGCCCGCTGGGCAGCGTGCTCGCCTCGCGGTTGATCTCGGCGCGGCCGTCCTTGCAGCGCCAGACCAGGTCGGGGCGCAATCCGATGACCGAATAGCGGGCCAGGCTTTTGCCGCCTTCGACCGATTCCAGCAGGAAAGCATAAGGCTGGCCCGCGCCCAGCTTCAGCATGGCCGAAACCGGCGTCTCCAGGTCCGCGACCGCGCGGCGCCAGACGAGCTGCGGCTTTCCGGCTGCGTAGCGGGCGGCGAAGCCGTCGGCGTCGCCTTGGTAGGCTTGGGCCAGGGCGGTCATGGGGCCAGAGCAGTCATGGGAAGGTCGCAGTCGTCATGGATGTTATTGGCCGGCGACGGTTTGAACCGCCTCCGGGTTGATCCTGATCTTGGTGTTCTCGCGCAGCCCGTTGCGGTATTCGGCAAGGGTGTCGGCGCGCATCGCCGTGTCCAGCTCCTGCGTGATCGGGCGCAGCTTCTCGCCCGCCCCGCTGGGATTGGCCGGGCGGATTTCGGTCAGTTTGGCGATGACCTGCCCGTCATCGGTCTGGACAGCGGCGATATCGCCGACCTTGTCCAGCTTGAAGAGCGCATCGACCAGCGCCTGCAGCACCGGCGTGGCGGGCTTCTCGATCGGTTCGCGGATCAGCGGCGCGGTGTTGTCGAGCTTGCCGCCGGAATCCTTGGCAATCTGGTCGAGCGCCGTGCCGCTGCGGGCCTTGGCAAGGAAGTCGGCGGCGCGTTTGGCGACCTGGGCGGCCTGCTGCTCCTTGGTCCACTCGGTGACGATCTGGGCGCGAACGTCGGCCAGCGGGCGCAGCGCCGGGGGCGTGATGCTGTCCACCCGCACGGCGTAATAGCCGCCGTTCTTGTCGTCCTGGAACGAGCTCGTCTCGCCCTGCGGGGTCTGGAAGGCGGTCGAGAGGAAGGCCGCATCCGGCTTGGCGGCCTTGGCCGCGTCCGCGTTCGCAGCCAACCCCTTATCGTCGGCCGGGCCGAACTTCGCCGGCTTGGCGCCGACCGTTCCGCCGACCTCGTCCATCGATGCACCGCCGGTCAGCCGGTCGCCCATCTTGTCGATTTTCTGCGACAGGTCGTCGATCGCTTTGTCGTGCTTGAACTGTTCGGCCAGCTTGTCCTTGACCGCGTCGAACGGGACTTGGTTGCCTTCCTTGATGTCGTCGACCTGGACGACATGCCAGCCGAGGACGGTCTTGACCGGGCCGATCGGGGCGCCCTTGGAAGCGGAGAAGACGGGCTCGCGCAGCTCCTGCGGGAAGACATCCTTGGGCAGGAAATCCAGCACGACCGGCTGGGCCTTGCCGCCGGTAGCGGCTTTGGCCGCATCGGCCATGCTCTTGCCGCTCTCCATCGCCTTGGGGCCC
>DATBAZ010000474.1:0-2223 GCA_036271255.1 Alphaproteobacteria bacterium | reverse complement strand
CCGGCAACGGTGACAATTGCGCTTGCTTGCCTCCCTCAAACCGAAGCGCAAGGTCTCCAGGCGATGACCCAGACCAACACCCGGGTTCGGTCGGCCGCATGAGTGTCGCCCAACCCGCGACCCATCCCAGCGACACCGACGGAATGCCAACCCCGCAGCGCCATTGGGTCATGCTCTGCATCCTTCTCGGTGTCGTGCTCGGCAGCCTGGACAGCGCCATCGCCAACATCGCCCTGCCGACAATCGCCCAGGAAATTGGCACCAGCGCCGCCGGCATCATCTGGGTGGTGAACGGCTACCAACTCGCCACCGCCATCTGCCTGCTGCCCGCCGCGTCACTGGGTGAGATCATCGGCCACAAGCGGGTCTATGCCGTCGGGCTGATCGTCTTCACCATCGCCTCCCTCGCGTGTGCGATGGCACCAACCCTGAATACGCTGGTCATCGCCCGCCTGGTACAAGGGCTCGGCGGCGCCTGTACGTCGGCCCTCGGCCCGGCCTTGATACGATCGATCTATCCGCGCCGCCTGCTGGGCAGCGGCTTCGCCCTGATCGCGCTCGCCGTCGCCGTTTCCAGCGCGCTGGGTCCGACGATCGCAGCGCTGATTCTGTCGGTCGCCACGTGGCGTTGGCTGTTCCTGGTCAATCTGCCGGTCTGCCTGATCGCCGTGCCGCTGTTCCTGATCGTGGCACCCGCCAGCCATGGCACCCCTCGGGCTTTCGACTTGCCGGGCGCCCTGTTGACCGCCGTTGCACTGGGCCTGGTGGTGATCGGCGTCGACGCGCTGGGCGACAACCGAAGCAGCATCGCCATCGTCGAGGTCGTTGCCGGCCTCGGCTGTTTTCCCGTGCTGTATTGGCAACAGTCCCGTCGAGCGGCGCCTCTGCTGCCGCTTGACCTGCTGCGCATCCCGCTCTTCTCCCTGTCGCTCGGCACGTCGATATGCTCCTACAGCGCGCAGATCCTGGCATATGTCTCCATTCCGTTCATGCTACAGACGGTGATGCATCGGTCAGCCGTGGCGACCGGGCTGCTGGTGACGCCGTGGCCGGCGCTGGTCGCGGTTGCGGCACCGCTCGCCGGACGATTGTCGTCGCGTTATCCGGCGGCGATCCTGGGTAGCATCGGCTTGGCCGTGCTGACGGCCGGGCTGCTGTTGCTGGCGCTGCTTCCGGGCGCCCCAGCCGATTGGGACATCGCCTGGAGGATGGGCGTATGCGGTCTCGGCTTCGGCTTCTTCCAGACCCCAAACAACATCACCGTCATGACATCCGGCCCGATGGCCCGCACCGGCGCGGCGGGCGGTATGATGGCGGTCGCCCGCACCATCGGTTGGTCCCTCGGCTCCGCCCTGGTGGCGTTGATCTTCGCGATGGCAACGGCGAGGCCGACCGTGTTGTGCCTGGAGGTCGCAGCCGGGTTCGCCGCCTTGGCCGCCTTGATCAGCAGCGCCCGGCGGTTCAGCCGGCCGTGATCGTGGTTCGGAGCGACCCCTGCATGTGCCGTGCTCACACTCACACTTGCTCTTTCGCACATCAAGGAGTCACACTTCCTCCACGACAATAATCCGAGGAGGCCAAGCCATGACTGTAAAGAGCAAAGGATTTCTCCGCCACGTCGCCCTGAGCGTCGCCGATCCCTGGGAAACGGCGGAATACTACAAGGCAACCGTGGGGCTGGAGGAAGTTGCCGAACTCGACGGCCCCTTGGCCGAAGGCGTGTTTTTGACCGACGGCGTGGTCAATCTGGCGATCCTGCACTTCAAGGACGAGGAAGCCGCACAGGGCAAGGGCGTGGATTTCGTCGGCATCCACCACATCGGCTTCTGGGTCGACGACATCATCCAGTCAGGCAAACAGGCTCGGGCTGCCGGGGGCACCTGGATCATGGGCGACCCAAACAACCCCGACGGCTACGAGGTCAAGCACACCGATCTGTCGAACATCATCTTCGACATCGCCGCGCACGGTTGGGCTGGCGCGCAGAAGCGTCCCGGGGAGTCGGAGAACGAAATCCACCCCAATCCCCGCCGCCGTCTCGCCAAATTCGATGAGCGTCGCGAGGCCGCCCGCCGCAAGATCGAAGCGAATCAGATGGCGGAAGCTGTCTGAGACCGAGCTGAAACCAACCCTCCTCGTGTCATGGTCGGGCTTGGCCTGACCACCTACGTCTTGCGAGGTCCACCGGAAAGTCGTGTCAGAGCCGGCACAAGGCCGGCTCTG
>DATBAZ010000473.1:0-13063 GCA_036271255.1 Alphaproteobacteria bacterium | reverse complement strand
AGGCGGGCATAGCCTTCGCGGACGAAGCCGGCCTTTTCCAGCACACGGCGGCTGGCGATGTTCTCGGGCAGGCAGGCTGCTTCGATGCGGTGGAGTTTCAGCTGCTGGAAACCGAAGCGGACGATCGTCCTGACCGCGTCGGTGGTATAGCCGCGGCGCTGATAGGGCTCGCCGACCCAATAGCCGAGCGTCGCGGTCTGGGCGACACCGCGCTTGACCTGGGTCAGACCGATGCCGCCGACGAGATAGCCGCGCTCCCGCTGAAACACATGAAAGCTGTAGCCCTCATCCGTCTTCCATTCGGTGGCGAGCCGGCGGATGCGGCGCATATAGGCGCCCTCGGTCAGCGCGTCGGGCGGCCAGGTCGGCTCCCAGGGGGTCAGGAAATAGCGGCTTTCGGCCCGCACCTCGGCCCAACGCGGCCAGTCGTCGGTCTGCGGCGGCCGCAGGAACACCGATGCGCCTTCGAGCTTGGCCGCGGCATGTGAACTGGAGGCGGATCGCGTCAGCCGGATCATTCAGGAAAAGCGCGCCGCTGTTGTTTCGTAAGGCTCAAGCCGATTGAGCGGGCCCATTGCGGCGACCGTGGGCCGCGACGAGAAGAGATTGATCGCGGACGCTTTCAGCGCCTCGGCATCCACCGCGTCGATCTTTGAGAGGATCTCCTGCGTCGGAATCGAACGGCCGAACAGCAGCAGATGCTGGCCGAGCTGCTCGGCCCGCGACATGGTGCTTTCCATCGACATCAGCAGGCCGGCCTTGATCTGCGCCCTGGCGCGGTCGATCTCAGCATCGCCGATATGGTCCATGATCTTCTGCACTTCGTCGCAGACGACGGGCACCAACTCGGCGATCTCGGCGGGACCGGTGCCGGCATAGATGCCGAACAGGCCGCTCTCGCGATAGGCCGAGGCAAACGTATAGATCGAATAGACGAGGCCGCGCTTCTCCCGCACTTCCTGGAACAGGCGAGAGGACATGCCGCCGCCGAGGACGGTCGAGAGCACAGACTGCGCGTAATAGTCGGGGTCGACGATCCCCGCGCCCTGGAAGCCGAGCAGGAAATGGAGCTGCTCCAGATCCTGCTCCTCACGGAAATCGCCGCCTTTGTAATCGATCGCCTGCGGCACCGGCGGGGTGGTCGTGGGCAGGTTGTCGAACTGGTTCAGCGCCTGCTCGACCAGCCGGTCGTGATCCACTGCGCCTGCCGCGGTCAGCACCAGCTCGCTCGGCACGTAGTGGGTGCCCAGATAACCGGTCAGGGCCGCGCGCGACATGTTGGAGACGGTGTCGGGCGTGCCCAGCACCGGGCGGCCCATCGCCTGCGCCGGGAAGGCGGCGCCCTGGAAATGGTCGAAGATGATGTCGTCAGGCGTGTCGTTGGCCTGGCCGATCTCCTGCAGGACGACCGAGCGCTCGCGCGCCAGCTCCTCCTGGTCGAAGGTCGAATGCTGCAGCAGGTCGGCGACGATATCGACCGCGAGGCCGACATCCTCCTTCAGCACCCGGGCGTAATAGGCGGTGTTCTCGCGCGCCGTGTAGGCGTTCATCTGGCCGCCGACCGCCTCGATCTCCTCGGCGATCTGCTGGGCATTCCGCCGCTTCGTCCCCTTGAACAGCATGTGTTCCAGCAGGTGGGCGACGCCGTTCTCAGGCGCCGTCTCATTACGCGCGCCGCAGCTTGTCCAGATCCCAACCGTCGCGCTTTCGACGTGCGGCATCGTGTCGGTGGCGACCCGCAGGCCGTTGGGCAGGGTCGTGATCCGGATGGAGGCGGACGTTTCGTGCTCAGGCGAAGCGAGAACAGGTGCGGCCGCGGTCGTCGTCGCGCTTTTTTCAAAGGATTCCATACACGGATTATAGACATCCGCCTGCGTTTTTACACCCACCCTTGATCCGGCCTACGTCATGGACCCAACCGAAGTCTTCACTATGATATTATTTGGACCAAGCTACGCCTCGATCGCGGCGGAGCGCCGCTCCGCCTCCTGGTGGATGATGTCGAGCAGCTCGGGCTTCTCCGACGCCAGCGCTCGGAAATCGGCGATATCCAGCACCAGCAGGCGCGTGGCCAGGGTGGTCACGACGGTAGCGTTGCGCGCAGCGCCGGTTACCAAGGCCATTTCGCCGAAGAAGTCGCCGGCGGAGAGCTTGATCGGCTTCGGCTCGACCTGGATCTCCACCTCCCCGTTGACGATGAAGAACATGCAGTCGCCAGGCGCCCCGCGCCGGGCCACCACCGAGCGCTCGGGCAGCTCGCGCGGCCTCAGCAGGTTGGCGAGATCGGCTATCGTGCCGGCGCCGACATCGTGGAACAGCGGCACCTGGGCCACCAGGTCCCAGTTGCGCAGGAAATCGCGCCGCCGCATCTCCTGGGCGAAGCCGGTCGCCAGAACACCGGCGAGCAGGCCGAAGACGATGAGGCCCGAGATCATCATCCCGCCTGCGACCAGCCGGCCGAGACCGCTTCGCGGCACCATGTCGCCATAGCCCGTGGTGGTCAGCGTCGTGATCGCCCACCACAGGGTCTGGCCGACGCTGTTGAAATGGTCCGGGTCGTTGCCGCGCTCAACCAGATATTCGATGACGCCGCCGGTCAGCAGAACGCTGAAGAACAGCAGCGCGACCGCCCCCATGGCCTGGCGTTCGCGGTTGAACACCGCGAACAGCATGTCGATGCCCTTGGAATAATGGGCGAAACGGGCGACCCACAGGATCGCCAGGATGGGCGCGCCGGTGGAGGAGCGGTCGATGAACTCGCCCAGGGTCATCGGCACGAAGCACAGCAGGCCGATGATGCTGGCGCGCGACGTCAGCCAGCGCCAGCGCGCCTGGGCCACCGGGATGCCCTCGACCTTCTGCGGCATGATCCACAGACGCGCCAGCCAGTCGAGGATGAAGAAGCCGAGGACATAGATATCGGTGACGAGCGAGATATGGTCCCAATAGGGCGGCAAGGTCGGCTCGGTGCCGGCGACCATCGCACCGACGCCGACGATGACGGCAGTGGCCTCGACCATCCGATAGGCCCATGAAAGACGCGAGATACCGTTGTCGTCGAAGATATCGGTCGTGACGCGCGCCATTCTCCCTCCGGATTTTCTATCGTTCTATCTTACGTCTCGCCGGAGTGTGATGGATTTTTTCGCGATACTATAACGGTCAGAGCCTCCACCCCTGCAGCCGCCGCACGGCCTCGGCGATCTCCTCGGTTGCGCCGGCATAGCCGAAGCGCAGGTATCGGCCGCCCTCGACCGTGTCGAAGTCGATGCCGGGCGTGACCGCCACGCCGGTTTCCTGGAGCCAGCGATGCGCGATCTCGGTGCTGTCGGGCCAGCCGTCTGGCAGCTTGGCATAGATGTAGAAGGCGCCGTCGGGCGAGGCCGGGACGGTGAGGCCGATGCGCGCGAGACCGTCGAGCAGCAGGCGTCGGTTCCCCTCATAACGGAGGCGGTTGGCCTCGAGCTCATCGGTCGCGTCGAAAGCGGATATGGCCGCGTGCTGGGACACGGACGGCGGAGCGATATAGAGATTCTGCGCCAGGCATTCGACTTGCCGGATCCTGGCTTCCGGCACGATCATCCAGCCCAGCCGCCAGCCGGTCATCGAATAATATTTGGAGAAGCCGTTGAGCACGATGGCGTCCGGGTCGACCTCAAGCAGGGTCGCGGCCTCCGTCCCGTAGACGAGGCCGTGATAGATCTCGTCGGCGACCAGCGGCACGCCCGCCGAGCGGCACCAGCCGGCGATTTCGGCCAGCCGCTCGCGCGGCAGCACCACACCGGTCGGGTTGGCGGGGCTCGCGACCAGCAGCAGGTCCGGCGGCTGGTTGAGGCTGTCGAGCACGGCGGCGGTGGGCTGGAACCCGTCCCCGGCCGGGCAGGCGATCTCCACCGGCTCCATCCCTAGCGCGACGGCGATGTTGCGGTAGCAGGGATAGCTGGGCCGAGCCATGCCGATGCGTCCGCCAGGGGCAGTCAGCGACAGGAAGGCCAGCATCAGCCCGGCCGAGCTGCCGGTGGTGGCGACGACCCGGGCGGGATCGATGTCCAGCCCGTGCTTTTCGCCGTAATGCCGGGCGATGCGGGCGCGCAGCTGCGGCAGGCCCAGCGCCTCGGTATAGCCCAGCGTTTCCCGTGCGATGGCCTCGGTCGCCGCCTGGCGCACCGGTTGCGGCGCACCGGTCGATGGCTGGCCGGTCTCCAGATGGATGATCGAACGCCCGGCCGCGGCCAGCGCGTTGGCCTCGCGCATCATGTCCATGGCGACGAAGGACGCGATGGTGGCAGGCACGGGACGAGGGGCTTGGTTCGGCTTCGACATCGGCATGAAAATCACTTATTGTCCTTGCGTGAACCGCGAATGCGACCACTATCCGCTACACCGCCTGTTCACAAACGCTTCGAGGCGAGCCTTGGCATTCTATTCTAGCTTGCGCAATACGATCGCGGCCACCGTTGCCGGCGTGGCTATCGTAGTCGGATCGGGTCTTGCAGCTCCTGCGATGGCGCAGGACGTTCCGGCCCTGTTCAGCGATACCGAGGTGGAGCAGACGCTCCGCACCTACTGCACCCCGATCTGGACCGCCGCCGGGCTGAAGCCCGAGGATGTCCATATCGTGCTGGTCAACAGCCCGCAGCTTAACGCGTTCGTCGCCGGCGGGCAGAACATCTTCATGTATACCGGCACGATCGAGAAATCGGACAATGCGCTGGAAGTGATCGGCGTCATGGCGCACGAAACCGGCCACATCGCCGGCGGCCACCTGGTGCGCAGCGACGAGATTATGGAGAACGCTTCTTACACGATGCTGCTGGCGACGGTTCTGGCCGGCGCCGCCGCGGTCGGCAGCCACGATCCTGGCGCCATCGCCGGGGCACTGGGCATCGGCGAGGATATGGGCATCCGCAACTACCTGATGTCCAGCCGCACCACGGAGGCGTCGGCCGACGAGGCCGGCATGTCCTATCTGGAAAAGGCGCATATGTCGCCGAAGGGCCTGCTGAACTTCATGCAGAAGATCCAGGTCCAGGAAGGCGTGCCGCTGACCGGCGACCAGAAATTCCTGATCGACCACCCGCCAACCCCCGACCGCATCCAGGCGATGCTCCAGGGCATGGGCCGGTCGCATTACGCCGATTCCACGCTGCCGCCCGAATGGAACGAGCGGTTCGCTCGCATGAAGGCGAAGCTGGTCGGCTATCTGCATCCCGATTTCGCACTGAAGAAATATTCCCGCGCCGACACTTCCGTCGCCGGCCGCTATGGCCGCGCGGTGGCGCTTTGGCGGCTGGGCCAGATCGATCCGGCACTCGACCTGATCAACCAGCTGATCGTGTTGGAGCCGAAGAACCCGTATTTCCATCAGGCCAAGGCGCAGATGCTGTTCGAGAACGGGCGCATCCCGGACTCGATCGCCGCGTTCAAGACGGCGGCGGCGCTGGCGCCAAAGGGGACCGATGAGATCCATGTCGAATACGCCCAGGCGCTGCTGGAAAAGGAAGACCCGGCCAACCTTCAGCTGGCGATCGAGGAGCTGAACACAGCGGCGAAGGTGGAGGCGCAGAATGCCTCGCTGCATCGCTTCTTCGCCATCGCCTACGGCCGCCAGGGCAAGGAAGCCATGGCCAAGCTGGAACTGGCGGAAGAGGCGGTGCTGATCGACAAGCCCAGAACAGCCCGCAGGATGGCGTCGGAGGCAATGCGCAGCCTGCCCGCCGGATCTCGCGAGTGGCTGCGCGCCCAGGACCTGATCGCCGCCAGCCTGGCCCACAAACACGAAAACCAAGACGAGGATTCGGCCGGCATCCACTTCTCGGTCGGCCCCGCCGCCGCCCCCGGCTCGACCTTCGGCCCCTCCAACTCCGGGTTTGCACAGCGCCCGTGAGCGGCGTAGTCAAGGTCGGAGCTTTTCACCAGGAAATTTCGATGCGCCTGTTTTCCCACCTGTCCGTGCTCGTCTGCCTCGCCGCGAGCCTTGCCTTTCCCGTGCTTGCGGCCGATCCGCCCGCCCCGCCCTCGCCCTTCAACGACGCGCAGAAGGCGGGCATCGAGAGCATCGTCCACGACTATCTGCTGAAGCATCCGGAGATCATCCTGCAGGCGGTGGAGGCCTATCAGGCCAATCTGCAGGCCGATAAGGACAAGGCCGCCAAGGAGGAGCTGACCAAGCGCCAGGCCGACCTGCTGCACGACCCGGCCACCCAGGTGCTGGGCAATGCCGCCAGCGAGTGCGCGATCGTCGAGTTCTTCGACAATCAGTGCCCCTATTGCCAGGCGAACGAGCCGGAAATCCAGAAGCTGCTGAAGGACGACAACAAGGTCAAACTGGTGCTGAAGGAGTTCCCGATTCTGGGGCCCATCTCGCTGGTCGCCTCCAAGGCCGCGCTCGCCTCAGTCAAGCAGGGCAAGTATCCCCAGTTCCATGAGGCGCTGCTGGCGCACAAGGGCCATTACGACAAGGCCGCCCTGGTCGACGAGATCGCCAAGAGCGTCGGCCTCAATCTCGACCAGCTGCACAAGGACATGGGTTCGCCCGAGATCCAGGCCGAGATCGACAAGACCCTGGAGCTGGGCCGCGCGCTGGACATCAACGGCACGCCCGGCTTCGTCATCGGCGACCAGATCATCAGCGGCGCCTCATCGGTCGACGAGCTGAAGAAGTACGTCGCCGACGCCTGCAAAGGCTAAGGGATGATCGACCACCTCGGCTTTTCCGTTCGCGACCTCGAGAAAGCCAAAGCATTCTACCTGGCCGCGCTGAAGCCGCTGGGCATCGAACTGTTGATCGAGGTGACGCCGGAGCAATCCGGCGGCGACGCGCATCTCGGCTTCGGTGCGAATCAGAAGGCCTTTTTCTGGATCGGCGGCGGCAAGGCGGTCGAGGGCCCGGTCCATATCGCCTTCAACGCGCCCGATCGGGCGACGGTCGATGCGTTCTACAATACCGCGCTGGCCGCGGGCGGGCGGGACAACGGCGCGCCCGGCATCCGCGCCTACTACCACCCGAACTATTACGGCGCCTTTGTGTTTGACCTGGATGGCCATAATATCGAGGCCGTCTGCCATCTGCCGGAATAAGCGCGAACGGCGAGTTCGGGCTATTTCACAGGAATTGCCGACGCCTATCGCCTCATGTATGACGCGGGACCCGATCCAAGGCTGCTGATTTGACCGACCGCCCGTCCATATTGATCCTCAACGGACCCAACCTGAACATGCTGGGGCAGCGTGAGCCCGGCATCTATGGCCGGGATACGTTGGACGATATCGAGACGGCGTGCCGCGAAAAGGCCGCCGAGCTGGGCCTGGAGATCGACTTCCGCCAGTCCAACCGCGAGGGCGAACTGGTCGAATGGGCGCAGATCGCCGGCCAGTGGTTCAAGGGCATCATCGTCAACGCCGCCGGCTATACCCACACCTCGGTCGCCTTGCTGGATGCGCTTCTGGTCTCCGGCCTGCCGGTGATCGAAGTGCATCTGTCAAATATTTTCCGGCGGGAGGAATTCCGCCATCAGTCCTATGTGTCCCGCGCCGCGACCGGCGTCATCTGCGGCTTCGGCCTCAAAGGCTATGTCCTCGCGCTCGACGCGATGGCGAAGCTCGTCCGACCCGATTAAACTCGCGCATATTTCCCTGGAGCGCTCATGCCACCGTTCGATATTGATCCGGAAGCGATTCGCAAGCTCGCCGACCTGATGACCGAAACCGGCCTGTCGGAAATCGAACTGGCGGAAGGCGACCGGCGGGTGCGGGTTTCGCGTGCCGTGGCCGCATCGGCCAGCCCGGCAGTCCACTTCGCGGCCCCTGCAACAGCGGCCCCCGCCGCCGCCGAGGCTGCGGCCGCTAGCCCCGCAACCCATCCCGGCGCGGTGATCTCGCCGATGGTGGGCACCGCGTATCTGCAGGCCGAGCCCGACGCGCCGCCTTTCGTGACGGTGGGCTCCCAGGTCAAGGTCGGCGATACGCTGCTGATCATCGAAGCGATGAAGGTGATGAACCCGATCAAGGCGTCGAAGGGCGGAACCCTGACGCAGGTTCTGGTGTCTGACGGTCAGCCGGTCGAGTACGGCGAGCCGCTGATGATCGTCGAATAGGCCCTGAGCCCCCTTGTTCAACAAAATCCTCATCGCCAATCGCGGCGAAATCGCGCTCCGCATCCATCGCGCCTGCCACGACATGGGCATCGCGACGGTGGCGGTCCATTCGACCGCTGACGCCGACGCCATGCATGTCCGCCTGGCCGACGAAAGCGTCTGCATCGGTCCGCCGCCCTCGCGCGATTCCTATCTGAACATCCCGGCGCTGCTGTCGGCCGCGGAGATCACCGGAGCCGACGCGATCCATCCCGGGGTCGGCTTCCTGTCCGAGAATGCCCGCTTCGCCGAGGTCGTTGCCGAACACGGCATCACCTTCATCGGCCCCTCGCCTGAGCATATGCGCATCATGGGCGACAAGGTGACGGCCAAACAGACCGTCGCGGGCCTGAAGATCCCGGTGGTTAAGGGCTCGGACGGCGCGGTCGCCGGTCTGGACGAAGCACAGGCCGTGGCCAAAGAGGTCGGCTATCCGATCCTGATCAAAGCCGCATCCGGCGGCGGCGGCAAGGGCATGAAAGTGGCGCGCGGGCCGGATGACATCGCCGAGGCGCTGCATCTGGCGCAGAGCGAGGCCCGCGCCAATTTCGGCGACGATTCGGTCTATATCGAGCGCTACCTCGAAAAGCCGCGCCACATCGAGATACAGCTGTTCGGCGACAATTACGGCAATGCCGTCCATCTGGGCGAGCGCGACTGCTCGATCCAGCGCCGCCACCAGAAGCTTGTCGAGGAAGGTCCCTCCCCCGCCCTGCCCGACGCGCACCGCAAGAAGATCGGCACGCTGGCCGCCAATACGGTGAGCAAGCTCGGCTATCGCGGTGCCGGGACGATGGAGTTCCTCTATGAGGATGGCGAGTTCTTCTTCATGGAGATGAACACGCGCATCCAGGTCGAGCATTCGGTGACCGAGATGATCACGGGGGTCGACCTCGTGCGCGAGCAGATTCGCGTCGCCGCCGGCGAGAAGCTCAGCTTCACCCAGGACGACATCAAGATCACCGGCCACGCCATCGAATGCCGGGTGAATGCCGAGAATTCTATCACCTTCATCCCTTCGCCGGGCGTGGTGAAGAATTTCCACGCGCCGGGCGGCCCCGGCGTGAGGATCGATAGCGGCCTCTATGGCGGCTATCGCATTCCGTCGAACTACGACAGCCTGGTCGCCAAGCTGATCGTCCATGGCGCCGACCGGGCGGAGTGCATCGCGCGCCTTATCCGGGCGCTGGAGGAGTTCGTCGTCGACGGCGTCGACACCACCCTGCCGCTGCACCGCCGAATCTTGAGCGAACCCGCCTTCCGGGATGGCAATTACGACATCCACTGGCTGGAGAAGCTTCTGGCCGGCGATTCATAATCGGGGACCGTCCCCGATGAACGGTGAAATCGACCTGACGCCGGAGCTGATGCTGCGCGCCTATGCAGTCGGCATCTTTCCGATGGCGCAGTCGGCCGACGACGACCGGCTGGCCTGGTTCGATCCCGATCCGCGAGGCATCCTGCCGCTCGAAAACTTCCACCTGTCGCGCCGGCTGGCCCGCACGGTGCGCATCACCGACTTCCGGGTCACGGCCGATACGGATTTCGCCGGCGTGATCGACGGTTGCGCCGGCGGCGGCTTCAACCGGCCCTCGACCTGGATCAACCAGCCCATACGCGCCCTATGCCTCGAGCTGCACAGGCTGGGCTATGCCCATTCGATCGAGGTCAGACATGGGAAAGAATTGGTCGGCGGCCTCTACGGCGTGGCCCTGAGCGGCGCCTTCTTCGGCGAGAGCATGTTCTCGACCGCAACGGACGCCAGCAAGATCGCGCTGGTCCATCTGGTGGCGCGGCTGATTCGCGGCCGCTTCAGTTTGCTCGATACGCAATTCGCCACCGATCATCTGGCGCAGTTCGGCGCCACGGAGATCCCGCGGGGGGAATATCGCCGGCGCCTTGCCGACGCGCTACGCAGCGATGCGGGGTTTCAGTGGGACGGTGTAGCGGAGGGCTTTGCCGGCGGGGTTGCCGCCGGTACTGGCGCTGATGCCGGTGCCGGTGCAGCCGACGACGGGGGCGCGGTGGTGTCGCTGGTGCAGTCGACGACGGAGATGTCGTAGACCGGGTGATCCATCGCCGACAGCGCCGGGCTGGAGGCGAACATCCAGCCGCTGAACACCGTGACGGTCTGGTCCGACTTGCCGTCGGTGATCTTCAGGAAAGCGGCCGATTCCGGCTGATCCTCCGGCGGCGCCTTGCGGCAGGCATCGACCAGGATCGACAATGTGCCGAATTTACCGGTCTGGCCGACATGGACGGGCAGCCGTTTGATCCGCGCCGTCACCTTGTCCAGCGCCTGAAGCACGGCGACCGGTTCCTCGATCATCGTTCCGGGCGGAGGCGCCGACGGGCCTAGCTGCTCCTGCGCGGGCGCGGTCGGCGTCACCGGCTTGGGCGGCGGCGGAGCGTCCTTCGGCAGCTCATCCTGCGCGAAGGAGGCGGAAGCGAAGCCGAGCGCCAGGACAGCGCCGGCAAGAAACCGGATGGTTTTCAAGGATGCGACGGAGACGACGGCGCCGGCGCGTTCCCGGCAGGGGCGGCAGCGCCGCCATTGGCGGAAGCGCTCTTGCTGTCGCCGCCGCCACTATACATGAATTTGCCGATCAGGCCTTCGAGCGAGACCGACGCCTCGGTGTGAGTGATCAGCCCGCCGGGCTTCAGCATATTGTCCGACACGCCCGGTTCCAGCCCGACATACTTGCCGCCCAGCAGCCCTTCCGTCGAGATCGAGGCCACCGAGTCGGTCGGCAGCTTGATCTCGGGCGCAACAGTCAGCTTGACCATCGCCAGATAAGTCTGCGGATCGATGGCGATGTCGGTCACCTGCCCGACCTTGACGCCGCCGATGCGGACATCGCTGCCGGTTTCCAGCCCGTCGATCGCGGAGAAGCGCGCGGTCAGCGCATAGCCGCTGAACGTGCGCTGCCCGGCCTTGTTGTAGGCGAAGACCAGGAACGCGACCGCCGCCACAAGGACGAGGGCGCCCAAAATCGGTTCAATCGCATTTCGCTGCATGTTTCGGATATCCGTGAATAAGGCCGGCCGGCGTCACGCCTGGATGTGACCGATCAGGCCGATATCGCTCAGGATGGGGTCCATGCCTGATAGTCGCCGGTTGCACGTGCGCGGTGCCCACCTTCCAGCGTGTGGCCGGGCGGACGATAGGCGGCTTCGGTTCCGGTCTTGTTGGGAATATGCGGCTTCTGCCAGGAACGATGCACCGGCGCGACCACGGTCGGCGGCTCGGCGGCGCGGTGATGCAGCCAGCCATGCCATTCGGCCGGCACCATCGACGCCTCGTCCCCGTTGGCATACAGCACCCAGCGCGGCTCACGCCCCCACTGGCCGGGTTTGGTCGACCGGTAATACTGGTTGCCGAACTCGTCCGAGCCGACCAGGATTCCACGGCGCCAGGTAATCACCCGGATGTAGAAATGATAGAAGACGTTATGGAGCGAAAGCTTGGCCATCGCGATCAACAGTTAGAGGCGGGAAAATCGCTTATTGGCCCGTAATATGGCACCGGCATGACACAAGGTCCAGCAGCCCGCGCGTGATTATAGCGGTTTCATCCATTTAGCCGCCGGGGTAGAGTTCGGCATGTCTCACGAAATCGATGCGCGCCTCGCCGCGCAGGGCATTCAGCTGCCCTCACCGGCCGCCCCGGCGGCCAATTATGTCCCGTTCGTGCTGGAGGGCGGATTGCTGACCATCTCCGGCCAGTTGCCGATCGAGAACGGCGCCGTCGCCGTTACCGGCAAGCTGGGCGGCGGCGTCAGCGTCACGGACGGAGAGCGCGCCGCCCGGCTGTGCGCGGTCAATATCCTGGCGCAGGCGCAGGCGGCGCTGGGCGACCTCGGCCGAATCCGCCGCTGCGTCAGACTGGGCGGATTCGTTGCCTCGACGCCCGACTTCGTGGAGCAGCATCTGGTGGTCAACGGCGCGTCGAACCTGATCGCCGACGTGCTGGGCGGGGCCGGCAAGCATGCCCGCGCCGCCGTCGGCGTGCCCAGCCTGCCGCGCGATGCCGCAGTCGAAGTCGAAGCCCTTTTCGCGGTCGACTGAGCATCCCATCTGGCTGGGAACATGCCCGACTCCGAACAGGTCACGCTCCGCGTCGAAACCGACATCACCGCGATCTCGGCGGCGGATTGGGACAGGTGCGCCGGACCCGATAATCCGTTCGTCAGCCACGCCTTCCTGGCGGCGCTGGAGGAAAGCGGCTCGGCCAAGGGCAAGACCGGCTGGCTGCCGCAGCACCTGGTCATGGAAGCGCCGGACGGCCAGATTCTGGGCGTCGCACCGGCCTATGTGAAGTCCCACTCCTACGGCGAATATGTCTTCGACCATGGCTGGGCCCAGGCGATCGAACGTGCCGGCGGGCGCTATTACCCAAAGCTGCAGGTCTCGGTGCCCTTCACTCCCGCGACCGGCCCGCGCCTGCTGGTCGCGCCCGGCGGCGATGAGGAGACGGTGCGGCAGACCTTGGTGGCGGGCCTCGAAGCCATTGCCGAGAATCGGGATTTGTCGTCGGTCCACGCCACCTTCCTGGAGCCGCGGGACCGCGCGACGTTCGAACGGGCCGGATGGCTGATCCGCTATGGCTGCCAGTATCATTGGCAGAATGACGGCTACGGCACGTTCGATGATTTCCTCGGCGCGTTGTCGTCACGCAAGCGCAAGGACATCCGCAAGGAACGGCGGCAGGTTGCCGATGCCGGGATCGAGATGGTCACGCTGACCGGCGGCGACCTGAAGCCCGAACATTGGGACGTGTTCTATCGCTTCTATATCGACACGTCGGACCGCAAATGGGGCACGCCGTACCTGACCCAGGATTTCTTCCAGCGTATCGGCGAAACCATGGCCGACAAGATCGTCCTGATCATGGCGCGCCACAAGGGTAAGTGGGTGGCGGGCGCATT
>DATBAZ010000472.1:0-22828 GCA_036271255.1 Alphaproteobacteria bacterium | reverse complement strand
CCCTCGGGGGAGAGGGTGACGCGAAGCGGCGGGTGAGGGGGGTGCTGCCGCCCTCGCTTTATCGGGGACGTCGCACTGGCGTCTAGAGCGCCCCTCACCCGAAACGCTCCGCGTTTCGACCTCTCCCCCGAGGGGCGAGGTAATGAAAGGGCCTTAACGCGCCACCGGCTTCCCGTCCTGGCGGTAGACCACGCCGGCCTTCATCACGAACTTCACATGCTCCAGCTCGGCGACGTTGGCGAGCGGGTCGCCGTCCACCGCGACGATGTCGGCATATTTGCCCGGCGCGATGCCGAGGCCGTCGCCGAGGGGCCCGAGCACCCTGGCGGCGGTCGAGGTGGCGGCCTGGATCGCCTGCATCGGCGTCATGCCCCATTCGACCATCTTGGCGAACTGCTTGGCATTGTCGCCATGCGGATAGACGCCGGCATCGGTGCCGAAGGTCATGGTGACGCCGGCCTGGACCGCCCTCTTGAAAGTCTCGCGCTGCGTCCGGCCGACCGTCTTCTCCTTGGCGATGTTCTCCGGCAGCATCCCCATCTTGAGGCCCTCTGCCAGGATGAAATCGTCGTTGTAGATATCCATGTCGAACACCGCGCCCTTCTGCTTGGCCAACGCGATGCTCTCGGCGTCGGCGAAGCTGGCATGCTCGATCGTGTCCACCCCGGCGCGGATGGCATCGTTGATGCCGGCGGTGCCATGGGCATGGGCCGCCACTTTAAGCCCCAGCATATGGGCCTCGTCCACCGCGGCCTTCATCTCGTCATAGGTCAGCTGCTGGGCCCCGACCGAATCGCCGGCTGACAGCACGCCGCCGGTGGCGCACAGCTTGATCAGGTCGGCGCCGTATTTATGGACCTCACGCACCTTCTTGCGGATCGCGTCGACCCCGTCGGCGACGCCCTCCTTGGTGTCGTGGTAGGCGAAGGGCAGCAGGTTCTCGTCGCAATGGCCGCCGGTGGCGCCGATCAGCGGGCCGGAGACGAACAGGCGCGGGCCGACCGTCTCGCCGCTATTGATCGAATCCCTGAGCGCGACGTCGGCAAAGCCGTTGGCGCCGACATTGCGCAGGGTGGTGAAGCCGGCCTGCAGTGTCTTCCAGGCGTTGGCGACGCCGCTCACTGCCTGGGCCGGGACCGAGACGCCCAGCCTCTCATAGCCCGCCTTGTCGGACCGGCTGGTGATATGGGTGTGCATGTCGATCAGGCCGGGCAGGATGGTCTCCTGGCCCAGATCGACCTTGCGCGCATCCTCAGGAGCCGCCAGCGACCCGGCGGTGCCGACAGAGACGATCTTGTCGTCCTTGATGACGATGGCGGGCTTGTCGACCACCTTGCCGGCAACGGGATCGACCATCCTGGCCGCGGTCAGATAGATCGTCTCCGCCTGTGCGCCGGGGATGCCGGTCAAGGCCGAAAGGCAGACGGCGACGACGGCTGTTCTGGAGATCATGGGAGTTCCTGCTGCTGAACGTGTGTTAAGCTCTCAGGGACTCCATCGGGCCGTCAATGGGCATTATTGATGAGTGAGATCGCCAACCTGCGCCAGGTGCGCAAACGTGCCGACAGGGCAAAGCGGGAAGAGACGGCCGCGGCCAACCGCGCAAAATTCGGCCAAAGCAAGGCTGAGCGCACGGCGGCGAAGGCCGAGGCGGACAAGCGCCGCGCCCTGCTGGACGGGGTGAAGCGGGAAGACCCCCAATAGAAAAAGGGCGGCCCCGAGGGACCGCCCTTTCGCTGTGTCCGTCAGCCTTCGATCAGAAGGTGTGGCGGAAGATCCAGAACAGCGTACCGGACAGCATGATGGCGACCGGCAGGGTCAGCACCCAGGCCAGCGCCAGGTTGCGGACGGTGCTCCATTGCAGGCCCGACCCGTTCGCCGCCATCGTTCCGGCGATGCCGGACGACAGAACGTGGGTGGTCGACACCGGCAGGCCCAGCCCGTCGGCGGCGCCGATCACCGAGGCCGCGACCAGCTCGGCGGCCGCGCCCTGGCCGTAGGTCAGGTGAGACTTGCCGATCTTCTCGCCGACGGTGACGACGATGCGCTTCCAGCCGATCATCGTGCCCATGCCCAGAGCGACCGCCACCGCGACCTTGACCCAGGTCGGGATGAACTTCGTCGCGTTGTCGATGGCCTTGTGATAGGCGTCGATCGCCTTCTGGTCGTCGGCGGACAAGGCCGGAGCGCCCGACTTCTTCATCAGACGCAGGGCTTCACCCGACAGATACATGTCGTTGCGGATGTTGCCGACCTTGTCCGCCGGGATTTTGTCGATCGAGTGATAGGCGGCAACCTCGTCACGGATGTCCTTGGTCAGGCTCTGCTCGGCCGACACCGTGTCGTCCGTCAGCTGGTGCGTACGGACATAGCGGGTGATCTCGGCGCGATTATCGGCCGGGGCCGGGTTCTTGACGTAGTGGCCAAGCATATCGACCGACCGGTCCGACATGGCGATGAAGGCCTGGACCTGGTCCTCATGCATCGAACGGTTCAGCGCGTAGGCGGTGGGGACCGTACCGATCAGGATCAGCATGATCAGGCCCATGCCCTTCTGGCCGTCGTTGGAGCCGTGGAAGAAGCTGACCAGCGTGCAGGTCAGGACCAGCAGTCCGCGGATCGCCGGCGGCGGCGGGTTCGAACCCTCCGGCGACTTGTACAGCGCCGGCATCTTGATCAGGCCCTTCATGATGTAGAGCAGGCCGCCGGCCAGCACGAAGCCGAAGACCGGGGACGCGATCAGCGAATAGCCGATCTTGGTCGCCTGGCCCCAATCGACGCCGCTGGTGCCGTTCACGCCGCCCATCATCTGGTTCATCAGGCCGACGCCGATGACCGAGCCGATCAGCGTGTGCGAGCTGGAGGCGGGAAGACCGAGCCACCATGTGCCCAGGTTCCAGATGATCGCCGCGATCAACAGCGCGAACACCATGGCGAAGCCGGCGCTGCTGCCGACCTGGAGGATCAGTTCGACCGGCAGCAAGGTGATGATGCCGAAGGCGACGGCGCCGCTCGACGCCAGCACGCCCAGCAGGTTCCAGGTGCCGGACCAGACCACCGCGAAATTCGCCGGCAGCGAGTGGGTGTAGATCACGGTGGCGACCGCGTTGGCGGTGTCGTGGAAGCCGTTCACGAATTCGAAGCCCAGCGCGATGAACAGCGCAAGCCCCAGCAGCAGGTAGGGCAGGACGGAGCTGGTATGGACGACATCCAGGTCGCCGATCAGCTGGCTGGCGGCCCAGCCGGCCCCGGCCAGGATGACCACGGCCATAAAGACATTGGTAAGCTTGCTCGACGAATTGGCTAACGGGTGGGACGCTGGGTCGTGCAGCGTCGCGGTCGAATCGGTCATGATATCCTCTCGGCCGTGTTGATTAATTGCGCGGACAGGTACCAAACCCGCCGCAGCTTGTCACCATCTACTCTTACATTATTTTGTCTATATATCCTGTTTTCTAATTATTTAATTTTTTTGACACCCAGGAATCGTGGCTCCTATCGCCATCCGGCACAAGCAATTGTGTACGCAGGCCGAGCCAGCCACTATGAAGGTGCCATGAATCTCTTACCTCCGACCGATCTGCCGCCCGTCGCCAACAGCTTTATCCGGCTGGCGGTCGCCTTCGTGCTGGGCATGCTGATCGGGCTGGAGCGGCAATATCGTCAGCGCACGGCGGGCCTGAGGACCAACGTGCTGGTGGCGATCGGCGCGGCCGCCTTCACCGACATGGGCATGCGGCTGCTGGGACCGGAGGGCGCCACGCGGATCATCGCCTATATCGTGTCGGGCATCGGCTTCCTGGGCGCCGGCGTGATCATGAAGGAGGGGACGCATGTCCGCGGCCTCAATACCGCGGCGACCCTGTGGAGCTCGGCGGCGGTCGGCGCCTTCGCCGGCTCGGGCCTGCCGATCGAGGCGGCGATGCTCACCGCCTTCGTGCTGGCCGGCAATACGATGCTGCGGCCCCTGGTCAACTACATCAACCGCCAGCCGATGGACGAGCTGGTGACCGAGGCGTCCTACCGCGTCCATGTCGTGACCCAGACCGGCCATGTCGCCGACGCGCGCGAATTGCTGTTCACCGAACTGGAGCGTGTGAACTACCCCATCCGGGAGATCGAAACCTTGTCGGAGGGCGATGACACGGTCGAGCTCGCCGCCGTGCTGGTGCCGACGACCGCCGACCCGAAAGAGCTCGACGCCATCGTCGCGGCGCTGAACGCCCATGACGGAATCGAAAACGCCGCCTGGACGGTCAGCACGACCAGCTAGGTCCCAGCTGCGCTTAATTCCGTAAGCGCGCCGCCTCGGCGATGATGCGCAGCGTCTCGTCCCACTTCACCAGCGTCGCCGCCTCTTCCGGCGTCGCCCAGCGGACGGCGTCGACATCGTCGCCGGCGACCGGCTCGTCCGCCACCCACTCAGCCGAGATCTCGACCAGCGTGTAGTGGTATTGCATGCGGTTGCCGGCATCGCGGATCAGGGAATCGACCACGGTGATGATGGCGGTCGGCCGGATGTCGATGCCGGCTTCCTCATGCACCTCGCGGATCGCCGCCTCGAAGATGGTCTCGCCCACCGACTGGGCGCCGCCGGGTATGCTCCATTCGCCCAGCCTGGGCGGCTTGGCGCGGCGGACCAGCAGGACCTTGTCGTCCTGCCAGACCACGACCCCGACCCCGACCCAGGGGCGGTCGGGATATTCGCGAACCCGTTGGATCAATAGCTGGGCTCAGTACATATGTTGGCCACCGTTGATCGACAGGGTCGATCCGGTGATGAAGCCGGCATTGTCGGCGACCAGGAAGGCGACCCCGCGGGCGATCTCTTCGGCATGGCCGAGGCGGCCCACGGGAATGCGGGCGATGATCTTCTCCAGCACCACCGGGGGCACGGCGCGCACCATATCGGTGTCGATATAGCCGGGGGCAATGGCGTTGACGGTGATGCCGCGCGAGGCGCCTTCCTGGGCCAGCGCCTTGGTGAAGCCGTGGATGCCCGACTTGGCGGCGGCATAATTCACTTGCCCGTACTGGCCTGCCTGGCCGTTGACCGAGCCGATATTGACGATCCGGCCGAAGCCGCGCGCCCGCATGCCGTCGAACACGGCGTTGGACATGTTGAAGCAGGAGCTAAGATTGGTGCGGATGACCTCGATCCACTGGTCGTGAAGCATCTTGTGCATCGTCGCGTCGCGGGTGATGCCGGCATTGTTCACGAGGACGTCGATCGGCCCCAGCGCCTGCTCGATCTCCTCGACGGCCTTGTTGCAGGCGATATGGTCGCCGACATCCCATTTCCAGGCGGGAATCCCGGTCTCCTCGGTGAAGGATTGGGCCTTGGCCGAATCGCCGCCATAGCCGGCCGCGACCTTGTATCCGGCGTCGCGCAGACTGACCGAAATCGCCGCCCCAATGCCTCGTGTTCCTCCGGTAACGACAGCTACACGTCCGCTCATGGCTCTTATCCCTCTTTAGACCACGAAGATCATAGAGACGTGGGCGGCCAAGCTCCACCTCTCATTGTGATTTTCAACGTTTTGCACTGTGCTACGGTTCACTGTCGACGCGCCACCGGCATAGGGCGAAAGGACGCATGGGGAAGAGGAGCAAGCCGGAATGCTGAGCGGATATTCGGTGCTGATCACGGGCGCATGGGAAGGGCTCGGGCGCGGTCTCGCGCTTGCCGCCGGCGGGGCCGGGGCGGGCGTGGTGGTGACCGCGCTGGAGCTGGAGGCGGCCGAGGCCGTGGCCGGCGAAATCCGCTCGCGCGGCGGCCGGGCCGTCGCCTGCGCCTGCGACGTGCGGCAGCGTTCCGACATCGCCGCGACAGTGGCGGTGGCGCGCGCCGAATTCGGCAAGCTCGACGCCTTTGTTCACAATGCCAATGACAGCGGCGCCGGGGCGCGGTCGGTCGATGCGATCCGGGATGGCGACTGGGAGGGTCCGGTCGCCGTGGGCCTGCGGCCGATCTTCATCGCCGCGCACGAGGTGCTGCCGGCGCTGATCGAGACTGGGGGCACGATGGTGCTGTTGACCTCGCCCGCGGGCATCGACGGTACGGCCACGCTGCCGGTCTATTCGGCGGTGAAGGGGGCGCAGCGGGCACTGGCCAAGAGCCTGGCCCGCGAATGGGGACCGCTCGGCGTCAGGGTCAACGCGGTCTCACCCTCGGCCGTCACCCCGGCGCTCGCCGCCTATCTCGAGCGCGAGCCGCATATGCGGCCGCACATGATCAAGCGCGCCGCGCTCCGCCGCATGGGCGATCCCGAGCTCGATATCGGCAGGGCGATGAACTTCCTGATCGGGCCGGGCGCCCGCTTCGTCAGCGGCCAGACCTTGATCGTCAGCGGCGGCGCGATGATGCTCTAGGCGTTCACCGGAGAGCGGCGCGTCAGACCCTGCGCCAGCGCCACGAAGGCCAGCAGCACGCCCATCGCCAGGAAGATCTCGTGATTGCCCAGATGCGTGCGGATTGGGGTGGTGATCCAGGGGTTCAGGAAGCTTCCCATATAATTCGCCATGTACATGAAGCCGAGCGCACGTGCGCGGGCCTCCGGCGCTGCGCGGTTGACGATCAGGTTGGTCGTGAACGGCACCAGAAAGCCGCTCGCGAAGCCGCCGATCGCCACGCCAGCGGCCGTTTGCAAGGCACTGTGGGATAGGCCGATCACGAGTCCGTTCGCCGCCAGGATAGCCAGAATCAGGCACAGCATCCGCCGCGGCCCCAGTGGGGTCATCACCCAGCCGTAAAGCACGCCGCCGACCAGATAGGCGATCGGGCTCGCCATCATGATGTAGGACTGCGCGGTCGATCCCTTCAGCCCGTCACCCGCCAATACGAAGGAGATGTGCAGGTTGGTCATATTGGCGACGATGAAGAGTGGGACCATCATGATGTAAATCGGGATCAGCGCCCTTATCGAGCCGCCTTCGGACGCAGCCTGAGCATTCGATGATGGATGGGGCGCAAGTGCACCGCCGCGCGGCACCGTGGCAAGCGCGATTGGCAGCATGATCAGCGCTGTCAGGAAAAGTCCGAAGGGTGCGTGCCAGCCATATCTGTCGGCCAGATGGCCGGATGCTGGCAGAACAGCAAAACCCATCAGCGAGACAAAGATCTGCTGATAACCCATGACCTTTGACCGCGCTGCGCCCTCGAACCGTTCACTGACCAGAGAGTAGGTTGTTACCGCGATACCGGCTGAACCGAATCCCTGAAGCAAGCGCGAGGTGAGCAATGCCGGCGGATAGTCCAGGAACATCCCGGCCGCGCCGGCGACGCCGAAAACGCCCAAGGCGATGAACAGCACGTTGGCCCGGCCGGTTCGGTCCGCGATCCAGCCGATGATCGGCCCGCCGACCAGGATTCCGATATTGGACATGTTTTCCAGCGTTTGCGCGAAGAGCTGGCCGCCATCTGAGTGGAAATGCGCCGACAGGAAGACGGCGAGTGGATCGCTTTCGAACCGGGTGGCGATCACTGCCAGCACCGGTAGCAACGCCATCACCGCCAGCATATTGAACGAGATACTGGACAGGATCACGAACAGCCCGATTCCGTCGCGCAAGCCGGTGACCCGCGCCGGCGGCAGTTCGAGTTCGGTCGTCCCCGTTGTCATTCCCCGCATTCCATCTTTTGTTATCCTTTATATAAAAGCAGCTTAAGCCCGCCGCCGTCGAGCGGCTCTTGCGCCTGGAGGGGAAATATCATGGTGATCAACGACCTGGGCGACGATCCGCGCACGGCCCAGATCATCGCGCTCGACGAGCAGCGCCGGGCCGCGATGATCGCGGAGGATTTCGCGGCGCTGGACCGGTTGCTGGCTGACGACCTGGTCCATGTCCATGCCGCCGGCAATGCCGACACCAAGGCGCAGTATCTGAGGATGATCGCCGATTTCTGCGGCTTCGAGGCGATCGAGCGCGGCCCGATCGCTGTGCGCTTCTATGGCGACACCGCCGTGATGACGGGACGCATGACCCATACGGTGCGGATCAAGCCGACCGGCGCGGTGCGCACGATGGCGGCCTTCGGCACCCAGGTCTGGGCACCCGATGGCGACAGCTGGCGCCAGGTGCTCTATCAGGCGACCGAGATAACGAGCCACTAGATCAGTGGTGGTGGCTCGGTTCCATCAGCCGGTGGAGATGCACGACGAAATAGCGGACCGAGGCATCGTCGATCGTCGCCCTCGCGACCGACTGCCAAGCCTTCCGTGCTTCGGCATAGCTCGGATAGATGCCTACGACGTGGAGTTTCGAAGGGTCGACGAATTCGCTGCTCGACCCTTTCTTCAGTTCCCCTCCGAAAACGAGGTGGAGAAGCTGCTCGTTGGGGTGATGATTATGGTCTTCGGCCATGGCCGGCTCCTGATGGGATTCGGGAAAACTATCCTCGCGCCCATCTTGCGTTTCAAGGTCACAGGCTATTTTGCAGTGCAAAAAATACAGTTCCCGGCCCGGTTTGGCGGCCTTGGGCAATTTTTCGGGAAACCTGTAGCCGCTTTACGGGGTTACAGCCTCATGATGAACCAACGACCCCAATCCGCTGAGATGCCCGGCTCCAATCCGGATCCGGCATCTCCCGATCACGCTCCGGTGAAATCCACGACCGACGCGCGCGCCGGCGTCACATTCGGCACGATGCGCTGGGTGCTGACGATCTCGGTGATTGCCGTGCTGGTTGTTTTCGGCCTGATCTGGCTCGGCACGCATCACTGATCGCGGTCCGGCGGCATTGACGCAGGCACGAAAAGGCGGCTTCGGATGTGTCCGTAGCCGCCTTTTCGTTATGGCTTACTGGTACTCGCGGTCCGGACCGTTAACCGGCGGATAGGCCATCGAGGCGCGGTTCACCACGTTGAAATTGCGTCCATCCCAGCGATAGGAATCGACCGAGCCCGTCGCCTGTGCCGGATCATGCGTGTCGAAAGTGAGTGTCGGCGCGCCGCCCTGGGAACCCGGCACGACGTGATAGCCGAGCGCGCGGACGCCGCCGGTATGGACCACCTCGCCCGACGGCAGGGTGACGAACAGCTCGATCGAGGCGGGGCCATCGCCGATGAACAGGTGCGGCTCACCGGCGCAGGTCAGACGATGCGGATCGGCGATATAGCCGGGCCGGCCATCGCCGGTCAGGCTCAGCGTCTGGATCGGATCGTGCATCTGGAAGCCTTGGGGGCAGTCCTGCTTGGCCTGCTCCAGCCAATGTGCGACCGGGCCAGGATAGTTCGTCTGCGCCGGCGCTTGGGCCGCGAACGCGGCTGCCGCCGCCAGCGCCGTGGCCGATGCCGGCGCCAGCCGAAGCGCGGCGAAGCGGATGATGTTAAGGGCGTGCATGACTCGTGTCCTTACGTTGCGTGTTGCGGACCTCAGAGGCTCATAGCCACGCCAGGTTCCACATTCAATGATGTGGAACCCTGCACGATAGGACGGAGTTCCGCCCTGCGGCCGATCATCAGTGGAGGGTGGACTTGCGTCAACCAATCCGCCAAAGATGCCAAAAATCAAATCAGGAGGTTTCGCATGCTGACTCGTATTCTCGCCGCCGCCGCATTCGCGACGCTGTCGGCCGCCGCCGCCCAGGCCGGCACCATCCAGGGTGACCAGTGGATGCCCTCGTCCGCCTGCAAGGATGCCGGCGATCCGCCGACGATCTCGGACAAGAGCCCTGACGCCTATAACAAGAGCGGTAAGGCTCTTCAGGCTTGGCAGGCCACTGCCCAGGCATACGCGACATGCGTCCAGGGCGAAGCTAAGGCGGACCAGACAGCGGTCGTGAACGGCGCCAACGCCGCCGTGAACAAGCTGAACGCCGAGATCAAGGCTGTCGGCGAAGCGAACGACGCGGCGATCGCCAAGCTGAAGGCCAAGAAATAGTCAAACACGGGCAGGCGGACCGCGGCGATCCTCGGTCGCTGCCGTCCGCCTGTTATTTGTCCGCACGAGAAAAGCTGGACGATCATGGGTGAAGCCAAGCGGCGCGGCGATGCAGGAATTCCGCCGCGCATGAAGCTGACCTGTTTCGAGATCAGCGCGGATCCGATCGACATCCGCCCGGCCGAGCCGCAGCGTGCTTGGATGGATGCCTCAGCGCATCAGTTCGCCTATCGCTGCCTGCCGCTCGCCATCGCCAATGCGCATGGCTGGGAGATATTGTCCCCGGTCGCCTTCGATGCCGAATGGACCGGCAGCAACGCGATCGACGGCGTGAAGATCACGCCGCTCACCCCGTTCGGCGATTTCCCGCCGGTGATGAGCCATTTCGGCGAAGGTGTGCTGACCTTTCACGTGCTGGGGCTGTTCCGCACCAACCCGGGCGTCAATCTCTGGGTCACCGGTCCGGTCAATCGGCCGAAGCACGGCATCCAGGCCCTGACCGGCGTGGTCGAGACCGACTGGGCAGTCGCCACCTTCACCATGAATTGGAAATTCACCGCACCGGGCGTGCGCGTCCGTTTCGAGAAGGACGAGCCGTTCTGCTTCTTCTTCCCGCTTCAACGCGGCGTGATCGACGATATCCAGCCCGAGATCAAGTCGATCAGCGTCGCCGGTGACGATATGTATAACGGCTACAACACTTGGCGCGACAGCCGCGCCAATTTCATCGACGAGCTGAATGTCGAGGGCAGCACTGCCAACAAGGCAAAGTGGGAGCGGACCTATTTCCAGGGCGCGCGGCCGGACGGCGTGCGCGGCCCGCCCGACCATCAGACCCGTATCCGCGTGAAGCCCTTCCAGCGATGACCCTCTGGTGCAACGGTCAGTTGCTGGCCATCGAGGGCGCCCGGATCGATCCGCGCGACCGCGGCTTCACGCTGGGGGATGGGCTATACGAGACGATCCGCGTCCGCGAGGGGCGGCTGCTTCGGGTCGATCGCCATTTCGCCCGGCTGGGCGAGGGGCTGAAGCTTCTCGATATCCGCCTCAAGGTCGATGAGAACGCGCTGACCGGCGCGATGCTGTCGGTGCTGAAGGACAACGGCTTGACCGGCGACGCGGTTCTGCGGCTCACCGTCAGCCGGGGCGTCGCCGCCCGCGGCATGGCCGCCGACCCGACCGCGCGCCCGACGGTCGTCATATCCGCCACGCCCTACACCGCGCCGCAGCCGGCGCGGGTCATGGTCGCCACCGTGACCCGGCGCAATGCGCTCTCCCCGATCTCGCGGGTGAAGACGACCAGCTGCCTCGATTCGATCCTGGCGCGCCAGGAGGCGACTCGTCACGGCGCCGACGACGCCATATTGCTGAACGGTGAGGGCTGGGTCGCAGAGGCAACCGCGGCCAATGTCTTCGCCGTGATCGATGGGGTGCTGGTCACGCCGCCGATCCGTGACGGTGCTCTGCCGGGTGTGATGCGCGCGGCGGTAATGAGCCACCTGCCGCTCGGTGAATGCTCGCTGTCGGTCGACGATCTGGCCCGCGCCGGCGAAATCTTCCTGACCTCGAGCCTGGGCATCCGCCCGGTCGTCCGGTTCGAAACCGTCGACCTGCCGGTCGGGCCGATCGCGAGCCGGCTGATCGAAGAGCTTTAGGAAAACGTGAAGCGCGGCTTGCGCTTTTCGATGAAGGCACGGGCGCCTTCGGGCAGGTCCTCGCCGGAAAAGGCGTCGACGAACAGGCGACGGGA
Source organism: Alphaproteobacteria bacterium (assembly GCA_036271255.1). Classification (GTDB taxonomy): domain Bacteria; phylum Pseudomonadota; class Alphaproteobacteria; order BOG-932; family Roseiterribacteraceae; genus BOG-932. The sequence continues at coordinate 11,196 of DATBAZ010000472.1, read as the reverse complement.
CAGCTCAGTCTCCTCGGCCGCGCCGCCCACGATCTCGCTGAATATCTCCTTGGTGGCGCGGATCGAGAATTGCGACAGGCTGGACAAGGTCGCCGCATAGGCATGCGCCTCGTCCCACACCGTGTCCGCCGTCCAGCATTTGTCGATCAGGCCGAGCTTCAGGGCCTCTGCATGGCTCAGGAACCGCCCGGTCATCAGCAGGTCCCGCGCCGGCCCGACACCCACCGCCTCGATCAACCGCTTGGCGTCCTCCAGCGGATAGACGATGCCGAGGCGCGCCGGTGTGATGCCGAATTTGGCCGTGTCGTCGGCGAAGCGGAAATCGCAGCACAGCGCCACGCTGCAGGCGCCGCCGAAGCACGGGCCCTGGATGACGGCGATAGTCGGCTTGGGGAAGGCGGCCAGTGCGCGGGTCGCCTTCATCATGCGGCCGAAATAGTCGTCGGCGGTGCCGGCCGCCATGATCTGCTCGAACTCGGCGATATCCGCGCCGGCGGCGAAGGCGCGGGCATCGGCGCCGCTCACCATCAGCACCTTGACCTCCGGATCGACGGCGGCGTTTTGCAGCAGGGCTGGGATCGCATCCCAGATCGCGAGGTTGAGGGCGTTCAGCCGCTCCGGCCGATTCAGGATCAGACGGGCGACGGGTGGTGTGATCTCGAGGCGTACAGGTTCGTGGGTCATAAGAAGCGGAACTCTAAGCAGCGGCTGAAAGCGGCGCGCGTCCCAATATCATATCCGCCGCCTTCTCCGCGATCATCAGGGTTGAGGCATTGGTGTTGGCCGACGGCATCGACGGCATGATCGAGGAATCGGCGACGCGAAGCCCGTCTATTCCGCGCACACGCAGCTGATCGTCGACCACCGAAGTCGGGTCGCTGTCCGGCCCCATGCGGCAGGCGCCGATCAGGTGGAAGACGGTCGAGCCCTGCTGCCGTGCCCAATGCATCAGCTCGTCGTCGGTCTGGGCATCGGCGCCGGGCAGCTCCTCGCGGTCGTAGAAGGGCGTGAGTTCCGGTGTGGTCATCAGCCGCCGCGCCAGCTTGATCCCGGCCAGCAGCACGCGCCGGTCATTCTCGTGCGCCAGATAGTTGGGCTGGATCTCCGGATGCTCGAACGGGTCGGCCGAGCGGAGGCGGACATAGCCCAAGCTCTCCGGCCGCTGCTGCCAGGCGCCGCAGGTCATGCCAGGGAAGCTGTCCAGCATCCCGGCGATACCGCCGGCCTTGTAGCTGGCCGGGGTGAAGGTGAATTGCAGGTCCGGCGTGTCCAGCGCCTCGTCTGACTTCCAGAAGACGTGGATCAGCGACGGGGAGAGCGCCAGGATGCTGGGCAGCCCGACCGCCCACTTGGCGACCTCCGTCCACAGGCGGGGCGGGCGGGCATAGTTGTTGATGGTCAGGCCCTTGGCCCGCGCCACCATGCGCACTGCGTAATGGTCGCGCAGGTTCTCGCCGACGCCGGGCAGTTCGTGGATCACGGGCAAGCCCAGGCCCGACAGCAGCGCGCCCGGCCCGACGCCCGAGCGCTGGAGCAGGGCAGGGCTGTTGATCGCCCCGCTGGACAGGATCACCTCGCGCCGCGCCGTGACGGTTTTCTCGGTGCCGCCCTGCCGGTAGCGCACACCGGTTGCGCGCTTGCCGTCGAACGTCACGGCGACGGCCTGGGCGTCGGTGTGGATATCGATCCCGCCCTCGGCCATGGCCGGGATCAGGAAGGCCCGTGCGGTGGACACGCGGCGGCCGCGATGGATGGCGCGCTGAAAGGTGCCGACCCCGGCCTGGGTCTCGCCATTATAATCCGGATTGACCGGTATCCCGATCCCGGCCGCCCCCTGGACGAAGGCCGCGCAGACCGGATGCCGCCAATCCAGGTCGCTGACGGCGAAGTTGCCGCCCCGGCCGCGATAGGCGTCGTCGCCGGTCAGCCTCCGCTCGGTGCGCCGGAAATAGGGCAGCACGTCGGCATAGCCCCAGCCGCGATTGCCGCGCTGGGCCCAATGGTCGAAATCGGCCGCCTGGCCGCGATTATAGACCAGCCCGTTGATCGAGCCCGAGCCGCCCAGGGTGCGGCCCTGCGTGGCGGCGAAGCGGCGATTGTCGGCGCCCGGCACCGGCTCGGTCTTGAACTGCCATGTATAGGCCGGGTTGTAGAGCGTCTTGATATAGCCGGCGGGGATATGGATGAACGGGCTGCGGTCCGGCGGCCCGGCCTCCAGCACGCAGACCGTGTGCTGGCCGCCCTCGGCCAGCCGCGCCGCCAGCAGCGAGCCTGCCGATCCGGCGCCGACCACGATATAATCGAATGTGCCGGCATCTGCCGCCTGAGGTCCCGCCACTTCGCTCCCCGTTCTGTCTTTCAGGGCGATTTGTATCGGCGCTTGGCGCGACCGGCTAGTGGTTCGGCAAACAGCGTTTATTCCACGGAATTGGCATGTTCAGTACTGATGCGCATGGCTGCCCGCCCTGAACAGAATCTTGACAGTATAGTAAATGCTTTCGCGACTCGGGAGATTGCGAGAAATAGCGACTAAATTGTGGCCGAAACATTACCGCGAATTAAGAAGCGTGTCAGAATCGCGAATGATATAGTGTCTTACTGAAAACGTTACTCACGGAGTCTTTCATGCGTAAAATCCTCGCGGCTTTGGCGGTTGTCGTTGCGACGCCGCTGATGTTCGCCACGGCAGCCTCGGCCGCCGTGCATCACGTCCACCACACCACGCACCACCATTCCCGGCATCATGTGTCGCACCATGTCCATGGGCACGGGCATCACCATGCCGCCCATCACCACAAGTAATCGGACTGTTCGTCCAGGGTCTGGCGAAACAGACCCTGGACATTCCTTTCCTCTATAGGATTATCTCCCCCGCCGGCTTCGTCTCATGAGAGCCGCTTCGATCGGGGGAAGGCATGTACGACCGGATCATCAAGGGCGGCACCGTCGTCGACGGCAGCGGCGACAAGCCTTTCACCGCCGATGTCGCGCTGAAGGACGGTTGCATCGCCGAGGTTGGGCGGATAACTGCCACGGCCCGCGAGACGGTCGACGCGGACGGCCTGATTGTCACCCCCGGCTGGGTCGACATCCATTCCCATTACGATGGCCAGGTCACCTGGGATTCCCAGCTCGCCCCCTCCTTCTGGCATGGCGTCACCACCGTGCTTATGGGCAATTGCGGCGTCGGCTTCGCCCCGGCGCGGCGTGACAAGCACGATTTCCTGATCAGCCTGATGGAAGGCGTCGAGGATATTCCCGGCACCGCCCTCTCCGAGGGCATCAATTGGGAATGGGAAAGCTTCCCCGAATATCTCGACGCGCTGGACCGCAAGAGCTGGGGCCTCGACGTCGCCGCGCAGATGCCGCACGGCGCGCTGCGCGCCTATGTCATGGGCGACAGGGCGGGCCGCAAGGAGGCCGCGACCGCCGACGATATCGCCGAGATGGTGCGGCTCACGACCGAGGCTCAGGCCGCCGGCTCGTTCGGCTTCTCGACCTCGCGCACAGTCTTCCACCGCTCGTCCGACGGCGTGCCGGTGCCCGGCACCTATGCCGAGGCGGATGAGGTCTATGCCATCGCCGAGGCCCTGGCGAAGAGCGGCCACGGCGTGCTCGAGGTCGCGCCGACGACGCCGGACGAAAGCTCCGACGCGCCGCAGACCGAGCTCGACTGGATGGCCGATGTCTCGGCCAGAACCGGCTGCCCGATCACCTTCCTGTGCCTGCAGCACAATCAGCGGCCGGACTGGTGGCTGCACCAGCTCGATTTCTGCGACCGGGCGCGCGACCGCGGGGCCGTGGTGGTTCCGCAGGTCTTCTGCCGCGCCATCAGCGTGATGCTGGGCCTGCGCAGCCGCTTCCACCCCTTCATCCGCGGCGCGACCTTCAAGTCGCTGAAGGATCTGCCCTTCGCCGAGATGGTGCGGCGTCTGGGGGAGGATCCGGAACTCCGCCGCCGCATGGCGCTGGAGGGCGTGGCCAATGTCTATGGCGCCGACGACCCGTCGGACCCGTTCGCCGGCCAGATGAACCTGGAGTGGGACAAAGTCTATGCGCTGGGCAACCCGCCGGTCTATGAGCCGACGCCGCAGCAGAGCATCGCCGCCATCGCCAGCAGCCAGGGCCGCGACCCGCGCGAGGTGGTGCTGGACATCATGCTGGAGGACAGCGGCGAAAGCTTCATTCAGTACCCGTTCATGGGTTTCGCCAACGGTGACCTGGGCCCGGTCCAGGCGATGCTGAAGAACCCCCATTCGGTCCCCGGCGCGGCCGACGGCGGCGCCCATGTCTCCACCATCTGCGACGGCGGCATCCCCACCTTCATGCTGACCCACTGGGTCCGCGACCGCACCGCCGGCGAGCGCTTTCCGCTGGAATATATCGTTAAGAAACAGACATCGGACACCGCAGCCCTCTACGGCCTGCACGACCGCGGCTTGGTGAAGCCCGGCCTCAAGGCCGACCTCAACCTGATCGATTTCGCCGCCCTGGGCTTCGACCCGCCCCGCATGATCCACGACCTCCCCGCCGGAGGGCCGCGGCTGATGCAGAAAGCCACCGGTTATGCGGCGACCCTGGTCTCGGGGGAGGTGATCCAGCGAAACGGCGAGGATATGGGCGCCCGTCCGGGCAAGCTGGTGCGGAGCCGGCGGGGCGGGGTGGTCTAACGGAAATCCCGTGACGCCGGGATGACCCGGCTTCTCGGCACGGCGGAGCGGTCGAAGCCGACGGATTTGCTTTCGTCGGCGCGGGACAGCATGTCGGCATAGGGGCGAACCGGGTCCCCCAACGCGTGCAGGTGGGGGGACAGGTCGGTCAGGCTGCCCGCGACCAGGTGGATGACGTAGCCGCTCTCGTCGCGCTGGACGATGCCGGAGACGCCCATCAGCTGGCTGCCCAGCAATTCGCGCCGGAACTGCTGGAAGACGCGGGGCCAGACGACGATATTGGCGACGCCGATCTCGTCCTCCAGGGTCACGAAGATCACGCCGCTGGCTGTCCCTGGCTGCTGCCGGATCAGCACGATGCCCGCGACCTCGGCCTTGGCGCCGTCGCGCAGATCCTTCAGCCGGGCGCTCTGCACATAGCCGCGCTCGGCCATCGCTTGGCGCAGCAGGGCCATGGGGTGGGTCTTGAGCGACAGGCTGAGATGCCGGTAATCCTCGGTCACCTCCTGCCCCATCGACATGGGTGGCAGCGCCACCTGCGGTTCTGTTCCCTCGGCCCGCTCGGCGGCGGCGAACAGCGGCAGCGGCGGCGGCCCCAACCCCTTGGCCGCCCACAGCGCACCGCGCCGGTTGAGCCCGACCGACCCCCAGCCATCGCCCTTGGCCAGCGTCTCCAGCGCCCGCGGCGACAGTCCGGCCCTGAGCCACACCGACCGCATGGTGGCGAAATCGCCCTGCGCGCGGGCGGCGACGAGGGTTTTGGCATCATCCTCCTTGAAGCCTTTGAGCTGGCGGAAGCCGAGGCGGAGGGCGCGTTTTGCCTTTGTGGTTGGGGTGGTGCTGCGGCGAGATTCACCCCCTCCCAACCCTCCCCCCTCAAGGGGGAGGGGAAATGAAGGAGAAGGTGTTGGAAGCAATCCCTCATTCTTCGCCTCCCCCCTTGGGGGGGAGGTCGGCGGCGGCTCTGCGCCGACGGGAGGGGGGTAGTGCTGCCGCATGTCCTCTGTCAGAGTTTCGTCATGCCCTCGACGTTCGCCCGCGAACTGCGCTCCAATATGACCGACGCCGAGGGGCGCCTCTGGTACCATTTGCGCCGCAGGCAGATCGCCGGAGCCCGATTCCGGCGGCAGCATCCCATCGGCCCCTGTGTCGCTGATTTCTTCTGCGCGGACGCGAAGCTGATCATCGAGGTCGATGGAGGGCAGCACGCCGAAGACAGCGGCGTTCGCACCGCGTGGCTCGAGGCCGAGGGCTATCGCGTCATCCGCTTCTGGAACAACGACGTGATGAGCAACACCGAAGCGGTGCTGTTGCTCATCGTCGAGGCGTTGCGCGCTACTCCTCAATAATTCGTGCGCCTCTTCGGTCTCCTCCAGCGTGCAATCCCAGAAACTATGCCCGATATCGACCGGCAGCACCTCCACCCCATGCTCCTTGGCGTCGCGGATCAGCTGGGCGGGGCGGTAGAAGCCCATCGGCTGGCTGTTCAGGATCGCGCAGGCGAAGACGTCCGGGTAATGGTGCTTGATCCAGGACGAGGCATAGACCAGCAGGGCGAAACTGGCGGCGTGGCTTTCCGGGAAGCCGTATTCGCCGAATCCCTCGATCTGCTTGAAGCAGCGCTCGGCGAAGTCGCGCTCATAGCCGTTGTCGACCATGCCGTCGATGAAGCGGTCTTTCAGCGTGTGTATCGTGCCGTTATGGCGGAAGGTCGCCATCGCGCGGCGGAGCGCATTGGCCTCATCCGGGGTGAAGCGGGCGGCGACCATGGCGATCTCCATCGCCTGCTCCTGGAACAGCGGCACGCCGCAGGTGCGCTTCAGCACCTCGCGTAGTTCCTCCTTCGGATAGATGGTCTCTTCCTTGCCCGAGCGTCGCGCCAGATAAGGATGCACCATGTCGCCCTGGATCGGCCCGGGCCGCACGATTGCGACCTCGATCACCAGGTCATAGAGCGTGCGCGGCTTCAACCTGGGCAGCATGGTCATCTGCGCCCGGCTCTCCACCTGGAAGACGCCGACCGAATCCGCCCTGCACAGCATGTCGTAGACGGCCGGGTCTTCCTCATTGTCGTAGAGGTGGCGTTCGACCCCGTAATGGCTCTTCAGCAGCTCGAAGCCCTTGCGCAGGCAGGTCAGCATGCCGAGCGCCAGAACATCGATCTTCAGCATGCCCAAAATGTCGAGATCGTCCTTGTCCCACTCGATCACCGTGCGATCGTCCATCGCCGCGTTCTCGATCGGCACGACTTCCGACAGTCTGCCCCGGGTGATGACGAAGCCGCCGGTATGCTGCGACAGATGGCGGGGGAAGCCGATCAGCTCTGCCGCCAACTCCAGCGTCTTGCGCAGCCCGGGCTCGTCGGGATTGAGGCCGGTTTCGCGGATATAGTCTTCCTTGATCCCTTCGCGGCCCCAGCCCCATAGCGTCTTCGACAGGATGCCGATCGCATCCTCGGACAGGCCCATCGCCTTGCCGACATCGCGGATCGCGCTCTTGGGGCGATAGGTGACCAGGGTGGCGACGATGCCGGCGCGGTCGCGGCCGTATTTGTTGAAGATGTACTGCATGACCTCTTCGCGCCGTTCATGCTCGAAATCGACATCGATGTCGGGCGGCTCCTTCCGCTCCTCCGACAGGAAGCGCTCGATCAGCAGTTGGGTCGTCTCCGGGTCGACGGCGGTGATGCCCAGCACATAGCAGACGGCGGAATTGGCCGCCGAGCCACGGCCCTGGCAGAGGATGTCCTGTTCGCGGGCGAACCTCACGATGTCATAGACGGTCAGGAAATAGCGCGCGTATTTGAGCCTCTTGATCAGCGCCAGCTCCTTGCGGAGCAGAGCCTGCACCTTGCGCGGCACGCCGTCCGGATAGCGGTTCGGCAGGTTCAGCCGCACCTGCCGAACCAGCTCGCCCTGCGGCGTGCGGCCCTCCGGCACCGGCTCGGCAGGATATTCGTATTTGAGCTCGTCCAGCCGGAAGCTGCAGGCCTCGACGATCTCCAAGGTGCGTTCCACGGCATCGGGCCGGCGGCGGAACAAGCGCGCCATTTCCTGAGGGGATTTCAGATAGCGCTCGGCATTGGCGGCCAGGCGGAGCCCGGCTTCGGCCACGGTGCAGCCTTCGCGGATGCAGGTCAGCACATCCTGCAGGGGGCGGCGCGTAGCGGCATGGGCGTGGATGTCGTTGGTTGCGATCAGCGGCACGCTGGTGGCGGCTGACAAATCGCCCAGCCGGGCCAGCCGTTTGCCGTCGTCGCCGCGATAGAGGTGGTGGGCGGCCAGATAGAGGGACTTGCCGAAATGCCGCTTCAGCCGCCGCAGATGGTCGGCGAAGGCGGCATCCGGTTCCTCGACCGGTAAGGCGATCAGGCGCTGGCCCTCGCCATAGGTGAATAGCTCGTCCAGGGTCAGGAGGCATTGGCCCTTCTCGGCCCGCATCTTGCCGTCGGTCAGCAGCTGCGACAGGCGGCCATAGGCGGCGCGATCCTCGGGGAAGCACAGCAGGCTCGGCGCGTCGGTGAAGTCCAGCCGTGCGCCGATGACGAGACGCAGCCCGGTTTCCCGCGAAGCCTGAAAGGCCCGCACCACACCGGCCAGCGAGTTGCGGTCGGTGATCGCGATGGCTGACAGGCCTAGCCTGTAGGCCTCGACCACCAGCTCAGCCGGGCTGGAGGCGCCGCGCAGGAAGCTGAAATGGGTGGAGACCTGCAGCTCGGCATACCCTGTCATGGGAAGAACCCATGCAGGTACCAGCGCGGCGGCTCCACCATGCCATAGAGCCCCTCGCGATAGAGCCAGAAACGGCGCCCGTCCGTGCCTTCGACCCGGTAATAATCGCGTGGCTTGGCCTGGTCTTCGCGCCGCCACCATTCCGGCTCGATCCGCTCCGGTCCATCGGCGAAGGCGACGCGGTATTGGATCCGCCGCCAGCGGAAGGTCAGCGGCGGATCGTCCGGTACTGGGGCGATCGCGTCGATCGGCTCGGGAATTGGGAGAAGCGTGGCGGGACGAGCGGATTTGAGGATGGAAGGCCCCCTCACCCTCCCGCTTCGCGGGCCTCTCCCTCTCCCAGAGGTAGAGGGGCTTTCATGAGCCCCTCGCCCGCGGAGCGGGAGAGGGAGGGGCCCAGCCGCAGGCTGGAAGGGTGAGGGGGCCTTCGCCTTCTCCCGTACCTCCGCCCGCTCCGGCACATGGCTTTCCACCGGCACCAGCTGCACGACCCGGGCGGCGCCCAGCCGGTTCTGCAGGCGGTCGATCAGGCCGGCGAGGTCGGTGGCGTCGATATCGCCGGCGGCGGTCAGCGCGCCTTGTGTGGCCCCGAGCGGTTCGGCCTCGGTTGCCTCCAGCACGATCGCTTCGATGCCGAAGCCGGGCTCGACCTGGTCCAATCGCTCGGCGAACAGGCGGAGGATGTGGGTGGGCGTTTGGGTCGGGCGGCTGGTGCCGATGGCGATGTGCTGGACCGCGCCGTCGACGCGGTAGAAACGCAGGATCAGCCGGCGCGCGCCCTGGCCCTTCAGCGACATGGCGCGGCAGAGATGGGCGGTCAGCCGTTCGGCCGCGGCGTCGATATCCTCGCGCCGGCCGATCGGTTCGGGGAAGATCAGACGGCTTGCCCAGGGTTCGGCGATGGCGTGGGGCGAGATCGGCTCGGCGGCGCGGCCGAACATCCGGTCCAGCCGCCCCAGCACCGCCGCGCCCAGCCGTTGGGTCAGCGGCCCGCGCGGCAGGTCGACCACCGTGGCTATGGTGTTCAGGCCCAGCACCCCCAGCGTATCGATGCTGCCGGGCTCCAGCCTGAGGGCGGCGACCGGCAGCGGGAGCAGGGGGGCCGTTTCGCCTTCGCCCAGGATCGGTGAGGCCGATTTCCGGCGATAGCGCGCCCAGCCCCAGGCGGCGGCCGGAGTGTCGGCGACGGCGCCGCGGGCGGCGATGCCGAATCTCCACAGACGGTGGATCGCGTCGGCGAGCATCGCGGCCTCGCCGCCGAACAGATGGGCGCAGCCGGTGATGTCGAGCCGGATGCCGTCTTCGCCGTCCGGCGCGCACCACGGGCTGTAGCGGCCGCACCACTCGGTCAAGGCGGCCAGCGCCTTGGCATCCGCACTGGGGTCGGCGTCGGCGACCGTGAGGTCAGGCAGCAGCGCTCTTGCGTCCGCCAAGGTCATCCCGGCGGTCAGTCCCATCCGCGCCGCCGTCCTGTCCACCGCGGTCAGCCTGATCCCGCCCTGGCCACGCGCCGTCAAGGCCAGAGGCAGGTCCGGCGGGCACGGGAACTGCCGCCGCCAGCGGTCGGTCTGCCATCGGGGCAACCACAGACAAAGAAAGCGCCGCATCGTCCCACTCCACCATCCATTCCCTCGGCCGCCCGCCGCGGCAGCGCCAGAGCTCGACCGTCCAGCATGGCCGTCCCGGCCCTTCCGCCTCCGGCCGGCTGGGGGCGGAGGCGATGAACCAGCGGGTCAGCGCCGTCGAGGCGGCGCTCTGCCGGCTGGTGGCCAGCAGCAGCACGAGGCCCTGGCCGGCCTCGGCCGCCAGCTGCAACCGGCGGCCTGCGGTGAGATCGGGCATCACCCCGTCGGCCACCACGGCGGCCAGGCCCTTGGTCCGCGCGCCTTCCTCCATCGCCCACAGCAACTCGGCCGGCTTGGCCGCCTCAGCCAGGATCAGCCGGTCCGGCGCGAGGCCCAGTCTGGCGATGCCGGGCCCATAGGGATCGCCCGCCTCCAGCGCCGTCCGGTGCGACCGGCACCACAGGACCGGCCCCGGCCGCCGCCCCAGAAGGCTGGCGACAAACCCGGCCCTGGCGGCGTCGCCGTGGGCCGCGGCGATCTCATGCAGCCCGGGCGTCAGGCCGCCCCAGGGCAGGGCCTCGTCGATCTTCGCCGCGCCGGTCCCCATGCATGGGCGCCCTTCGGGGCCTTTGGGCAGGCCCGCGCGGATCAGCGCCGCCGCCTGGGCGAGCCGCGCAGCGTGCGAAGGCGGTGGCGTGGGAAGGGTCATTGTGCGGTTGCATGCCGTAGAAAGTTCCTTTTATGTTCTTATTAAATCCAGAACAGGAACGGAGAGTCAACGGGCTCAAATTCGAGTCGGGTCGATTCCTTGGGAGCGATCGGCAGGGTTGTCCTGCCGCGACCTATGCATCGGCTGCAAAGCGGGCGGCTTCAAATGCCGTGCCAGGGTAAGAAAATGATAATGAACATCTGTACAGCGCACGAAAAAATTAACACGTGCGTGTTTCGTGATAATTTTTTGCACTGCAGCGATAGGAGCTATGAAATTATTGATTTCTTTGAGTTTCCGCCGGTTGGCTCGCTTGCCAACCTTTCGCAGTTGCGATACGTTGCGCCTCGATATGGCACCTTCCCCGCCATATCCGACGCCTTTTGAGGCGTTTCCTCCCTAAACTTCGGGCCGCCTTCGGGCGGCCCGTTTTCTTTATCAGCTCAACTCAAGCTTACCACCGGCACCGATGCGCCGTGGATCGCCTTTGCCTTGTCCGAGGCCAGGAACAGGATAACCTC
>DATBAZ010000471.1:0-11026 GCA_036271255.1 Alphaproteobacteria bacterium | reverse complement strand
GCGTGGTCAGGGAGCAGATGATCGGCTGGCTGCAGCGCGAGCACCCGCACGCCCTGCCCCGCCGCCGCGCGGAGATCGCGGCGGAGGGCGGCCCGGGCGAGAGCGGTACGGTCAGCCTCGACGGCAAGGCCGACGGGCGCGCGGCGGGAACCGAACCGCGCCATTAGGGGTCTAACCTAGACACCGCCGCCTCACGGAGCGCCGCGAAGCGTGTCTATCCAGCAAATTGATTCCGCTCAGGAAAAGGACCCCGCCCTCGAACACGCGCTGAAGCTGATCCTGTGGGACAGCTTGGCGAGCGAGGCGATGGGCACCTTGACCACAGGCGTGTTCCTGGTCGGGCTGGCGGTGGCGCTGAACGCCAGCAACTTCATGATCGGCGTGCTGGCCGCCATCCCCTTCTTCGTGCAGCTGCTGCAGATACCCGCCGTGCTGCTGGTCGAGCGGTTGCGGCACCGGCGGCGGATCAGCGTGCTGTCGTCGGGCACCGGGCGGGCCTTTCTGCTGGCCGCCGCCGCCGCGCCGCTGCTGCCGTCGCATCTGGGCATCGGGCTGTTGGCGCTGTGCCTGGCGGTCCATCAGGGGCTGGGGGCGATCAGCGGCTGCGCCTGGAACAGCTGGATGCGCGACCTCGTGCCGGAGAACCGCTATGGCCGCTTTTTCGGCCTGCGCAATTTCTGCACCGTGACCTTGAGCCTGCTGCTGAGCCTCGCCGCCGCATCCGGCATCGACTGGTGGAAGCGGCATGCGCCGTCGGAAGCGATCTACGGCTATTCGGCCCTGTTCCTGGTGGGCGGAATCGCCGGGCTCTATGGCGTCTTTCTGCTGACGCGCACGCCGGAGCCGCCGATGGCGGCGGCGCCCGCGCGGTTCGACGCGCTGGAGGTGCTGGTCGAGCCGTTCCGCGACCGTATCTTCCGCCGGCTGATCGCCTTCCTGGCGGCGTGGAACTTCGCCGTCAATCTCGCCTCACCGTTCCTCACCGTCTACATGCTGAAGACGCTGAACTTCCCCATGTCGATGGTGGTGATCCTGAACGTGGTCAGCCAGCTGTCGAACCTCGCCTTCCTGCAGGTTTGGGGCAAGCTGGGCGACACGTTCGGCAACCGGCCTGTGCTGCGGATCACCGCGCCTTTGTTCCTGTTCTGCTTCCTGGGCTGGAGCGCGACGGGCCTGGGCTGGCTGTCCGGCCTCGTGGTGCCGCTGATCGTGCTGCTCCACATACTGATGGGCCTGTCGACCGCCGGCGTGGGCCTGGCCTCGGGCAATATCGCGATGAAGCTGTCGCCGGTCGGGCATGCGACCTCATATCTTGCGGCCAACGGGGTGGTAACGTCGCTGTCGGCCAGCGCCGCGTCACTGCTGGGCGGGGCCACGGCCGACTTCTTCGCCTCGCGCCAGCTCAGCCTGTCCTTCAGCTGGAAGAGCCCGGTCACCCAAAGCACGTTCGAGGCCCTGACCCTGCATTCATGGACCTTCTTCTTCGCACTGACCTTCATCCTGGGCCTGCTGTCGCTCCGCCTGCTGAAAAGCGTCGAGGAGCATGGCGAGCTGGAGGAAGGCATCGCGATGAAGCACCTGCTGGCCGAGACCCGCCGCTCGCTGCACAGCCTGTCGAGCGTCGCCGGCCTGCAAAAGCTCGGCCGTCTGCCCTTCGCCGCGCTGAGGCCCAGGCGGCCCCCTGTGGAGACCGAGCTGCAGATCTGAAGGCGTCAGAGGTCGATCACGACATCGCCCTGGGGCCTGGAACAGCAGATCAGCACATCGCCCGCGGCCGGGGGCTCGATCGGCTCAGGCTGATAACTCACGGCGCCGGCGATAAGCGCGCTCTCGCAATTGTGGCAGACGCCGGTCCGGCAGGACCACCGCACCGGGACATCGCAGGCCTCGGCCAGTTCCAGAATGCTCTGGAATGCCGATCCCCAGCGGACATTGAGGCCGCTGCGCGCAAAGGACACCAGCGGCCCGGTGCCGGCGTCGCCGGCCGGCAGATGCGGGGATTTGAGCGGAGCCGCGGCGATCCCCGGCGTCAGGGCCGGCCCGGCGCCGAACGCCTCGCTGTGGATGCGGTCGGCGGCGACACCCCAGGCCGCGAGGCCGGCCGTCAGATCGGCCATGAAGGCGGACGGTCCGCACATATAGAAGTCGGCATCGCGGGGCACGCCCAATTCCCGCAGGGCGGACGCGTCCACGCGGCCTGGAGCATCGAAATCGACCGCCGGCCGATCGGCGGCGCCCGGCGCGCTGTAGCGGATATGGCGACGGGCGTGGGGCAAGGCCGCGAGGCGGGCGCGCACCTCCTCGGCGAATGGATGCTCCCCGCTGTCCCGAGCCCCATGAATCCACCAGACCTCCCGCACCGACTTCGCGGCGACCAGCGCATCCAGCATGGCCAGCACCGGCGTCGCGCCGATCCCGGCGCTGAGCAGGACGACCGGACCGTCGCCGGCCCCCAGCGTGAAGCTGCCGCGCGGCGCGGCCACATCGATTATGTCGCCGACCTGAATCCCGTCGCTTATATACGCGCCGGCCGCTCCATTGGGATTGCGCTTGACGCTGATGCGATAGCGGGCATCGCTCGGCTCGCCCGACAGCGAATAGCTGCGCAATAGCGGCGGCGCATCGGGATTCGGCCGCAGCCGCAGCGCGACGAACTGCCCGGGAAGAGCGCGTGTCAGCGGACGGCCGTCGACAGGCTCGAGCAGCAGCGAAGTCACGCTGCCGCTCTCGCGCGTCTTGCCTGTGACCCGCAGCGGGCGGAATCCCGCCCATGCCGGTTGGGCGGCCGCGTGCGGATGTTCGAGCAATTCCTGGAACGATGTGCGCCAGCCGGTGCTGAGCGCCGGGATGTGCAAGGCCTTCTCCAGCCGGTCCGCCGGATGGCCGGGTTTGTACAACAGCGCATTGACCTCGGAGACGGTCATGCCCTGGGGCCCCTGGCCGACCCGCTCGATCGCGTCGCCGGCCTCGACCTCGCCTTCTTCCAGCACACGGAAATAGAAACCCGGCCTGCCGTGCGCGACCAGTAGCGCGGCCATCTGCGGCTCGTTCATCCGGATGCCGACCCGATAGCAGGTGACGCGCGGCTGCGTGACCTCGAAGACGGCGCCGCCGATCCGGTAGCGGTCGCCGATGCAGACTTCCTCGTCGGACAGGCCGTCGACGGTAAAGTTCTCTCCGAACTGCCCGTACTCGAACCCGGTCCGGCCGAGCTGGCCCTGCCAGTAGGTGTAGGAGTCCATCTGATAGACGAAGACGGCCCGGTGCTCGCCGCCATGTCCCGCCAGATCACCCTGGCCATCGCCGTCGATATTCAGACGCCGCACCATCCGCCGACCCTGAACGGGGTCCTTCCAGACCGCGGTACGCACCGTCCTGCCCTGCCACGGGATGTCGCGGGGAAGTCCGACATTGACGGAAAGCAAGCGTGCCATCGGGCGCAAATTAGCGCGACCCGACGGCCGCTTTCTTGTCGATTACCGCCTTGAGCGTCAGTCGAACCGCTCGCCGACCATCTCCTCGCTCTTGGCCCACAGCGCCTTGGCCGTCTCGGGATCGAGGGCGTAGGGCTGGACGCCGCCGCGGACACCGGGGGCCGTGGCCGGCTCGGCGACGTGGCAATCCTCGCAGTAGAGGCCGCCGACGTGGTCGGCCGGCGCGACGAAGCCGCTCCACACCGTCGTGGCCGCGCCCTGCGGAACGGTCTTGTAGGTGACGGGCGGCGTGCCCGCGGCCCGGCTGGCATTGATCGAGTCCATCAGCCCGCTCAATTCCTCCGCGCTCATATGGCGGGACAGTTCGGTCTGGATCACGCCCGGATGCACGGCGGTGGCGCGGATGCCCTGATCGCGATGGCGGCGGTCGAACTCGACCGCGAACAGGATATTCGCCGTCTTCGATCGGCCATAGGCGCCGAACGGCGTGTATTCCGTATGCGCGAAATTCGGATCGTCCAGCACGACGTCTGAATAGCGGTGGCCCGCCGAGGACAGGTTGACCAGCCGCCCGCCGGGCTTCAGCAGCGAGGCGATCCGGTTGACCAGCACGAAGTGCCCAAGATGGTTGGTGCCGAACTGGGTCTCGAACCCGTCGGCGGTGAAGCCTTTCGGGCAGGCCATGACCCCGGCATTGGCGATGATGACGTCGAATGGCCTGCCGGCGGCGACGATCCTGTCAGCGCAGGCGCGAATGCTGGCCAAGGACGCCAGGTCCAGCTCTTCCAGCGCAAGGCCCGGGATATGCGCCGTCGCAGCGCGCGCCTTGCCCAAATCTCGCGCCGTGCCGAGAACCTCGGCCCCATGGGCGATCAGGACGCGCGCCGTCTCCACGCCGAGGCCAGCCGACACGCCGGTGACCAGGACGCGCTTGCCGGTGAGATCGACGCCGGCCAGCACTTCGTCTGTGGTCGATTCAGCTCCGAATATCTTTTCCATGAAATGCTCCTGAGAAAACAATCGGCGACAGGAAGCCCTTCGCCAGCTCAATAGCTGGAGGGAGGCCCGGCTCTTCGCGCGCCCGATCGCCTCGATTTCTTGCCCGATCCTCTCAATGGCGCCGTTCGCCATCTTGCGCCGTGCCGCTCGCGATCCGATCATTGATGCATGCGCGAACGACTGACCGAACTTTGCGCGCTGGTCGAGCGGCACGCCGTCGGCCGGCGCTTCCAAACCCCCATCCCGCGGCTGATCATCGGCGTGAGCCGGGAACGAACCGGCATCCTGCCCGGCCTGTACGAGCCGATGCTGTGCCTGGTCCTGCAGGGCGCCAAGGAAGTCATGATCGGCGACCGGCGGCTGCGCTACGATCCCGCCAGCTATTTCGTCACATCAATGGAGCTGCCTGTATCCGGCCAGATCGTGCGGGCCAGCGCCGACCAGCCCTATATCGCGGTCAGCCTCGCCCTGGACTGGGAGGCTATCGCCGCGCTGCTGCCGGAAGTTCCGGCCATGGCCGAGGCGCCGTCTGCATCCTTCGGCGTCAGCCCGGTGATGCCGGAGCTTCTCGACCCGTTCCTGCGCCTGCTCGCCCTGCTCGATGCCCCAAGGGACATTCCGGTGCTGGCGCCGCTGTTCGAACGGGAAATCCTGTACCGGATGCTGCAGGGCCCACAGGGCGGCGTGCTGCGCCAGATCGCGCTCGCGAGCGGCCGTCTGTCCCAGATTCGCCAGGCGATCGGCTGGATTCGGACCCATTACGACCAACCGCTCAGGGTCGGCACTCTGGCCGGCCTGGCAGGCATGAGCGCCGCGTCGTTCCATCGCCATTTCAAGGATGCGACCGCCATGAGCCCGCTGCAGTTTCAGAAGAATCTGCGTCTGCAGCATGCGCGCCGGCTGCTGGTCTCCGACCACGATGCCGCCCGAGCAGCCTTCGCCGTGGGCTATGAAAGCGCCTCGCAGTTCAGCCGTGAATATACGCGCATGTTCGGCGCGCCGCCGGCCCGCGATGCGATGCGGCTGAGGGAGGCGGCGGCGACCGGCGCGGAGATCGCCAACGCAGCCTAAGCCGTCGGGGGCGACGCCACCTTCCAGTCTTCCTGGTTGGCAGCGCAGATATCGGCGGCTTTCTTCCAGACGGCCGGCGTATCGGCCCGGAAGACGAAGTCGAACTGGTCGGCATTGCGGAATTCCAGCAGCTCGACCCCATCCTGACCGGCCCGGTAGGTGTAGGGCATGTCCTTCGGGATGAAGAAGCCGTCACCCTTCGCCAGCGTCTTGTCGCCGATCCGCAGGGAGCCTGCGGTGATGTAATAGAGGCAGTCGGCGTCGTGGCTGTGCAGCGGCAGGGGATAGTCCTTCTTGAACCACACCCGGGTGATGCTGAAGCCCGGCCGGGCGAAGACGAGCCGTACGTCGTCGCCGTATCGCAGCCCGGATTCCATGGCACGCTCGAATTCTGGCATGGATTCGGCCGCGATCGGCGGAACCGGCATGGCGCCGGTATCCTGAAGCAGCGGCGCGTCCGCCCCGCGGAAGATCGCGAAGCCGGATTTGGTTTGCGTAGGCGTTTCGCCGGTCATGATGTCCTCCCCATCTGCCTTTGCGCCCACAATAAGCGCCTGGGGAGAAGGCACAAAAGAAAACGGCGCCCCCGTAGCGGAGGCGCCGTTCGTTAAGCCTGGAAGCCGGCTGCGGGTTAGGCGGCCTGCTTCTGCTCGATCGTCGTCTGGCTGTTCGCCGCGACAACCTCGATCTTACGGGGCTTCAGCGCCTCGGGGATGCGGCGGACGAGCTCGACATGGAGCAGGCCGTTCACGAGGCGGGCCGTCTCGACCTCGACATGGTCGGCAAGCTGGAAGCGGCGCTCGAAAGCACGCCCGGCGATGCCGCGATGCAGGAACTGCGCGCCCTCGGCATCGGCCTGGGCCTTGCCTTTGACGGTCAGCGCGTTGTTCTCGACGGTGATGTCGATATCGCCCTCACCGAAACCGGCGACCGCGAGGGTGACGCGGTACGAATTCTCGCCGAGCTTTTCGATGTTGTAGGGCGGGTAGGTGACGGCGTCGGTCGCGGCGGACGCCTCGATCAAACGGCTGAGCCGGTCGAAGCCGACGGACGAACGGAATAAGGGTGACAGATCGTAAGTACGCATGGATATCCTCCTGAAAGCGATACCTGATGGACCCACCGGAATTGGTCGGGCCTCTCTCGTGAATGACGACCCCAACTGGGCGCCGTCACGAGTAGAGATAGGTAGGAGGATTGGGGTTTCAAGAGGGGCCGGACTGTATAGCCTTTCGTACCTAAGCGCTTGTTTTTCCACCGTCATGGCCGGGCTTGACCCGGGCATCCACGTCATATGTCGGCGCTGACGGAACCGCCTGGATGGCCGGGTCAAGCCCGGCCATGACGGGCTGGGAAGCGGTGTTTAGTGATTCCCCGAGATCATGATCGTCTTCAGCGCGTCGCTGTCGGCCTTGAGCTCGGTGGTGCCGGACTTGAAGCCGTTGGCGTCGATGATGAACGCGATCACGTCGATATACTGGTCGTGGGTCAGGCTGCCCGGCTTGCCCTGGGGCATGGTGGTCGAGACGCGGGTAAAGAGCTCGCCCACCGAATGGTTCAGCCAGTGGGACAACCACTTGTCGCCGGCGAGCTCGGGCACCGGCTCCTTGCCGCCGAGGTCGGGCTGGTGGCACATGGCACAGTTGGCGTTGTAGACCGCCTCGCCGCGCTTGGACTGGTCGGTGGTGAAGATGCCGTCGCCCGCGGTCTTACCGGCAGGCGTCGCGTCGGCGGCCAGGGCAGCATTCGCGGCAAAACCGCCCGCCAGTATCGCGGCGAACAATGCGGCCGCCGTGTTTTTGGTGATCATGCCCTGTAACCCTTCTTCCCTAATTCCGCCCAAGCTGGCGGGGTGGTAACGCAAAGCGCCGGTAAAATCGAGACACCCTCAAGCCTGACAGCCGAAGATGTCGCGGAAGTGGCGCAAATTCGTCGAAACGGCAGCGGCGCGCCAGAGCACGATTTCCCGATTTTTCCGACGCGAGTTCCCTATCGTCCGGTGAAGGCGCGGAACTGTTCGCCCAGCACCCGCACCGTGGCGGGGCGGTCGGCCTCCGGATTGAAGGCGAGCTGGAACAGGCAGAGCTCGACCTGCATCAGCAGCAGCCAGACGCGGATGCGCGCATCGGGTGAGGCGCCTTCGGCCTGGGCGGCCCGGAAGGCCGGGATGCTGCGGCCGAGCAGGCGGATGACCTCCTGCCGGATCGCGTTCTCCCACTGGGTGCCTTCCGGCTCGAGGATGCCGATCTGGACGCTGATGTCGAGCAGCGGCCGGTTGGGGTGATAGAGGGTAAGAAAGCCGTCGATCCAGCGATCGATCTCCTCATCGGTCGGCTGCTCGCCGGCCGGCGCCAGGCTGCCGTATTGGGCGAAAAGGCGCGGCCAGAACGGCTCGAACAGCGCCTTGGCGGCGGCGAACTTGCTGTCGAAATGGCGATAGAAGGTACTGCGATTGACGCCGGCGCGCTTGACGATATCGTCGATCGCGGCGCCCGCATAAGAGCCCTCGGCGAACGCTTCGCGCGCGGCGGCCAGCAGCTTTTCCCGGCTGGTCTGCTTCTGCCGCTGCTGCAGCTCGGTGCGCCCGCCTGGGCGGGGCCGCGGCGGAACGAGCAGCGGGGGAACCTGTGGGGCGTCCAGGACGGTAATTTCGGCCATTGCATCCAGATGGAGAGACGCGGCAATTCCTCGACGCGACATTTTGTTGCATCATAGGGTTTCGCCGCCTAGTCTGCAAGCCGAACGCTCAGAAAACAGTCTTGACCACCGCTGCGGCTGGGGACATCAAGGGCCGGATACGTCAATCACTTCGGCCACGAATCCGGCCAATCCATCCGCTCGTCGCAATCATCTCGGGGAAATCCTACATGCGCCTTACTCTTCTGGCCTCAGCCCTTCTTGCCCTGCCCCTGGCCTCGCTGGTCGCGCCCGTCGCGCGCGCCGACGGCGACCCCGAAAAAGGCAAGGCCCGGTTCGCCCCCTGCAGCGCCTGCCACACCGTCGAGGACGGCGGCCCGGACAAGCTGGGCCCCAACCTGCACGGCGTGTTCGGCCGCAAAGCCGGCACCAAGGCGGGCTTCACCGGCTATTCCGAGGGCCTGAAGAATTCCGGCATCGTCTGGGATGCGGACAAGATCAACACGTGGATCACCAACCCGCGCAAGGTCGTGCCCGATACCAAGATGGCGTTCCTCGGCATCTCCAACGACCAGGTCCGCGCCGACATCATCGCCTATCTGCAGCAGGCGACGAAGTAGCCTTTACCCGCCCTTCCTGCGAAACGGGCATCCGCCCCCGACGGGCGCGTCCGCTTCGCAGGAAATGACGGCTTAAAAATCGGGAATTCGTTCTATAAGAAACAGGAATGATTCCAGGGGGAGGACCAAAATGATCACTACGCGCACGCTTCTGTCAGCCGTGGCAGTTATCGCCTTGTCGGCAACCGCTTTCGCCAAGAACGATCTGACCAAATCGGCCGGCAAGGACTGGCCGGCCGTCGGCGGCGACTATGGCAACAGCCGCTATTCCACGCTGGACAAGATCAACACCGGCAACGTGAAGACGCTGGGCGGCGCGTGGGTGAAGAAGTTCGAGGGCGCCTATTCCCGCATCACCCCGGTGGTGGCGGACGGCATGATGTTCGTGACCGCGGGCCCGTTCGTCTATGCGCTGAACCCCAAGACCGGCGAGGAGATCTGGAAGACCAAGCCGGACGTGCCGGCCTCAATGCTGTTCAAGGGCGTAGCCTATGGCGACGGCATGGTGTTCGCCGGCACGGCCGACGCCGCGATCTTCGCGATGGACGCCAAGACCGGCAAGATCCTGTGGACCACGCCGGTCGGCCCCAAGCTGCCGCCGCGCGACGCCGGCCCCGGCGGCGCCAACGCCACGGCGCTGACCCTGACCGGCCAGTACGTCTCCGGCGCGCCGATCTATGTGAACGGCAAGATCATCACCGGCATGGCCAACGGCGACTTCCTGATCATCGGCCGGCTGACGGCGCTGGACGCCAAGACCGGCAAGGAGGCCTGGCATTTCGACTCCGTGAACGGCCCGGGCGGCCCGGGGCACGAGACCTGGCAGCAGGATAACGACGTCTGGAAGCATGGCGGCGGCGGCATGTGGACCAACCTGGTGGCCGATCCGAAGCTGAACCTGGTCTATACGACGACCGGCAATCCGATCCCGCAATGGGCGGGCGAAACCCGCGGCGGCGACAATCTGTTCACCGATTCCACGGTCGCGCTCGATATCGCGACCGGCAAGATCAAATGGTATTTCCAGGCCATCCACCACGATATCTGGGAAGGCGACCTGGGCACGCCGCTGGTGCTGTTCGATGCGAAGAAGGACGGCAAGACCGTCCCGGCCGTCGCGGTGATGCGCACGGACGGCAACCTGTTCGAGCTGGACCGGGCCACCGGCAAGCCGGTCTTCCCGATCGAGGAGCGGGCGGTGCCGCAGAACCCGCGGCTGAAGACCTCGCCCACGCAGCCCTTCCCGGTGGGCGCCGAGCCGATCGGCCCGGCCTGCACCCCGCAGGAGCTGATCCCGGCCGGCTTCAAGCCGATCTGCTATTTCGACCCGATCGACTACGACATGCCGAACAGCATGATCCTGTTGAACAAGACCCGTTCGGCGCCGATGTCGTACGATCCGCAGACCAACATGTTCTATGCGACGGCGCATATGATGCCGTTCTGGATCACCCGCGATAAGGATCCGGACGTGTTCGTGCCGCCGGGCACAGCCCCAGGCATGAAGTCCTATGGCCTGATCACCGCGATCGACGCCAAGACCGAGAAGGTCGTGTGGCAGAACAAGACCCCCTACAGGATCGAGAACGGCAGCGGCGCCGGCACCACCGCCGGCGGCCTGCTGTTCCATGGCGAGCCGGACGGCAACCTGCAGGCCTACAATTCCAAGACCGGCGAGAAATTGTGGGACTTCCAGACCGGCGCGGACGCGGCCGGGCCGACCGCCTTCTATGAGGTGGACGGGGAGCAGTATGTCGCCCTGATGTCTTCGTCGAACTTGTGGGCATTCAAGCTGGGCGGCACCGTGGCGGCCTTCCCGGCCCCGCCGGCGCCGGCGACCGAAACGACCTTCAAGGGCCGCCAGGAGCGCGCCGACAAGATCGGCATCAGCGCGACCTTGAACGACATGGGCCTGGACAAGACCCGGACCTATTACGACGAGAACGTGTTCCAGCCGATCCGCGCCAAGATGAAGGCCGGCGTCATCACCTTCGTCAATAACGGCAAGGAACCGCACGAGCCGACCGCCACCGACGGCAGTTGGACCGCCGGCAAGATCGCGCCCGGAGCCACCGGCACGGTGACGCTGAGCAAACCGGGGACCTACGTGTACAGCGACAAGCTGCACCCGTGGTCCTATGGGCAGCTGGTGGTGGAGTAAGCTCGGGCCGCAATCCCTCATCGCCTCCCCCCTTGAGGGGGAGGTCGGCGGCTTTGCCGCCGGGTGGGGGGTGATGCCTCCCCAGGGAGATTGTCCGGAATCAT
>DATBAZ010000470.1:0-1642 GCA_036271255.1 Alphaproteobacteria bacterium | reverse complement strand
CCTCGCCTTTGCTCCTCACGGATGCGTTCGTTGATCAGGATGTTGGCATCGACCGCCATGCCGAGGGTCAGCAGGATACCGGCCATGCCCGGCAAGGTCAGCGTCGCCTCCAGCAACGACATCAAAGCCAGCATAAGGATCAGGTTGACCACCAGGCACAGATTGGCGAACCAGCCGAACAGGCCATAGAAAAACGCCATGAACGCGATGACGAACAAAAAGCCGGCCAACAGCGAAATCGCTCCGGCGCGGATGCTGTCGGCACCAAGTTCGGGGCCGATGGTGCGTTCTTCGACAACCGTCAACGGCGCGGGCAGTGCGCCGGCGCGCAATAGCACGGCGAGGTCGTTGGCGCTGGCGGCGGTGAAACTGCCGCTGATCTGGCCGGATCCTGCCGTGATGGGCTCGCGGATCACCGGGGCGGTGATGACCTTGTCGTCCAGCACGACAGCGAAGCGATGACCGACATTGGCACGGGTGATATCGGCGAACCGGCGCGACCCATTTGAGTTGAATTTGAAGTTCACCACCCATTCGCCGGTCTGGCTGTTGGTGCCCGCGCGAGCGTCGGTCAGGTCGGCGCCATCGACATCCACCCGCTTGCGGACGGCGATCTTGCCGCCGCCCTCCTGCATTGGCAGGACCTCGACGCCTGGTGGCGGCTGAGCGCCCTGGCTCAAGGTCGCGGTCTCATCGACCAGCCGAAACGTCATATGCGCTGTCTTGCCAAGCAGTTCCTTGATGCGATTGGGATCCTCGATACCCGGGAGCTGCACGACGATGCGGTTGTCGCCCTGCCTGGTGATCTGGGGATCGACCACACCGGTTTCGTCGATGCGGCGGCGGACGATTTCGATCGACTGCTGAACCGCTCCCGCCGCACGTGCGCTAAGCGCGACGGGCGACAAAGTCAGCGTAATTGCACCGTCGGGCCGGGTCGCGATGTCGATATCCGGCGCGTTGTTTGGGCCGTCGCGCTGGATCAGCGGGGTCAGCGCCGCCATGGCGGCATCGGTCTTCGCTGCGTCGCGCAGCCGCAGCAGGACGCGATTTTGTTCCGGCTGGGCTTCCAGGGTCTGATAGAAAATCGCACCCGGCCGCAACGCCTGGCGGACTGCGTCGAGCAGGCTGTCCAACCGTTCCTTGATCACCGCCTTCATGTCGACCTCCATCAGCAGATAGCTGCCGCCTTTGAGGTCGAGGCCGAGATGAACGGTGCGCCACGGCAGCCA
The DNA here is from genome assembly GCA_036271255.1 of Alphaproteobacteria bacterium. Taxonomy (GTDB): domain Bacteria; phylum Pseudomonadota; class Alphaproteobacteria; order BOG-932; family Roseiterribacteraceae; genus BOG-932. The sequence continues at coordinate 410 of DATBAZ010000470.1, read as the reverse complement.
ACTCGCCGGCGCGGGGAACAGATTGGGCAGGCTGACCAACAGCCCGAGCAAACAGACGCCGAGGATGGCGGCGGCCTTCAGGCGGCTGAAATACATCATGGTCTTGTGTGATGGGCTCCGTTTGACCGGCGCCCCTATGCGCCACGCGGTTCAAGGTTGTCCAGAGGGAGGCCGACCGCGCGGCGCCCCAGTTCACCAGCAGCACCTGGTATCGCGGCGGAGTACGCGCAGATCGCGACGGTTGGTTCCATGCCGGCGTAGGCCGGTGTTGGTGACGCCTTGGCATGCCGCAGTGCGACTGCAAAAAAGCCGGTTGTTGTTAGTTCCGATTCACGTTGTCAGTCCTTGTTCGGAGAGGCTTGGCGACCGCGGCGGCTCAGGACCGCTACTGGGGCCCATCAGGGTCTACG
>DATBAZ010000469.1:0-10827 GCA_036271255.1 Alphaproteobacteria bacterium | reverse complement strand
AGTCGTGCGTGTCATGCGGCGTGATCTGATAGTACCAGATCAGCTTGCCGGTCTTCATGTCGAGCACGACGATCGAGCAGGTATAGAGATTGTCGCCTTTGCGCGCGTCGCCGTCGAAGTCTGGCGTCGGATTCGACACCGGCACAAAGACCTGGCCCTTGGCGACGTCTATGGTCAGCGTGCCCCACACCGAGCCGCCGCCATGGGCGCGCGCCGCATGGCTGGGCCAGGTGTCGGCGCCGGGCTCGTTGTCGTCGGGCACGGTATTGAAGCGCCAGATCGGTTCGCCGGTGGATAGTTTGAAGGCGCCGATCCAGCCTTTGACATCCAGCTCGCTGCCCGCCGGGGCGATGATGATCTCGTCGTCATGGACGATCGGCGCCATGGTGAAGCCGCCGCCGCCGTTCTGCGGATCGCCCGACACGTCGCGGGTCCAGATTTCCTTGCCGGTGCCGGCGTCGAGCACGACGAGGAAGCCGTCATGGGTGCCGAAGATCAGCTTGCCGTCCTTGATCGCCGCGCCGCGATTCATCTTGAGGCCGTACGAAGCCGGCACGCGCGACTTGCGGTCATAGCGCCAGTTCACCCGGCAGGTCGCCGCGTCGATCGAGACCGTCGCGTCGCGGCTGGTGATGAACATCTGCCCCTTGTAGATCAGCGGGTTGTTCGGGAACGGGTTCATGTCGCCCAGCTGGTACATGCAGACGGGGCGCAGATTGCCGACATTGGCCGGGGTGATCTGGTTGAGATCGACGAAGCGCTGGCCCTGATAATCGTGGTTGGTGAACAGCCAGTCGCTGGTCTTGGGGCCGGCGGCGGTCAGCTCCTCCTGGGTCGGGCCGGTGCCGATGATGCTGCCGATATCACGGATCGTGGTGGTCTTGGAGACCGGTCCGGTATCGGCCTTGGCCTGGGCGCCGGCGGCGGCGACGACCTTGACCTTGGCCAGCGCCACGGCGGCGGCGGGCAGATCGCCGGCGCCGGTGGCAGCGCCGTTTTTCGCCAGGATGAAGGCGGTCAGGTCGAGATACTGCCCTTCATTCAGGCTGTTGGTCGCGCCGTACGGCATCGTGCGGACGCGGGCGAAGAGATCCTTGGCGGTCTGCTCGGCCCATTTGCCTGCGAAGACCGGGCCGGTCAGCGGCGTCGAGGTTTTGCCCTCCAGCTTGGCGCCGTGGCAGTTGGCGCATTTGCCGGCATAGAGCTCTTCGCCGCGGCGAACCTGGGCGATGGTCATCGGCGCGGACGGATCGATGACCGGATCCGAGGGGGCGGGGTGGTTCTGGGCCGAGGCCGGCGGAGCGAGCATGAGCCCGGCGGCAAACAGCAGTGTGGCGGTCAAAACCTGACGCATCTCATCCTCCCCTCGTCGGACCGTTACGGCCCTGTCTTGCCTCCCCCTTGGCCGGGGGCGTCGGCCCAAGCCCGCTAACGCGCGCGGACCGGCATCTTGATCGGGCCTTCCGACCGGCCGTGAACGAATTGGTCGACATACGGATTGCCCGAATTCTCGACCTCGGCGGCGGAGCCTTCCCAGATGATCCTGCCTTGATACAGCATCGCGATGCGGGTTGCGATCTTGCGCGCGCTTGCCATGTCGTGGGTGATCGAGATCGCGGTCGCGCCCAGCTTCTGCACGCTGGCGACGATCAGGTCGTTGATCGTGTCGGCCATGATCGGGTCGAGGCCGGTGGTCGGCTCGTCGAACAGCAGGATTTCAGGTGAGGGGGCGATGGCGCGGGCGAGCGCCACGCGTTTCTGCATTCCGCCCGAAAGCTCCGCCGGCGACAGGTCGGCCACCTCGGGGCCCAGCCCGACCGAAGCCAGCTTTTCCAGGGCGATTTCGCGTGAGCGCGCCCGCGCTACCCGCCGGCGGCCGACGCCTTCGTTGAGCGCGAAGGCGACATTTTCCCAGACGCTCAAACTGTCGAACAAGGCGCTGCCCTGGAACAGCATGCCCATCTCATGGCGGACCCGCTCGCGTGTGGCCCGATCGCCACCGGTCATGGCCTCTCCGTCGACCAGGATCGACCCGGCATCGGCCCGGATGATCCCCAGCAGGCATTTGAGGAACACCGATTTGCCCGAGCCCGAGGCGCCGATGATGACGAGCGATTCGCCCTTCGCGACCCCGACATCCAAACCATCGAGCACGACCTTCGGGCCGAAAGACTTCTTCAGGCCTTTGACCGATATCTTCGCCGGTTCGGTAGACATGATACTCACTGCGTCAGGAACAGTTCGGTCAGGAAATAGTCGAAGAACAGGATCAGAACCGAGGCGTAGACCACCGCGTTGGTGGTGGCGAGGCCGACGCCCTGTGCGCCGCCGCGCGAGTTGTAGCCGTTGAAACAGCCCAGCGTGGTGATGATCAGGCCGAACACCGCGGCCTTCACCAGGCCCGAAAAGACATCCTTGAAGTGCAGGCTCTGGATCGTGCTGATCAGATAGGCGGATTCGTTGAACTTCAGGATGAAGGAGCTGACGATGAAGCCGCCCATCACGCCGATCACGTCGGCGACCAGCACCAGCACCGGCATCATGATCAGCCCGGCCAGAACGCGCGGCACGACCAGGTATTTCATCGGGTTGGTCGCCAGCGTGTCGAGTGCGTCGATCTGCTCGGTTACCCGCATCGTGCCCAGCTCCGCGGCGATCGCGGCGCCGACCCGGCCCGCCACCATCAGGCTTGCCAGGACGGGACCCAGTTCACGCGTCATCGAGACGATGACGAGCAGCGGAATGGCGGCCGCCGCGGTCAGCTTGGAGAACCCGACCGAGGCCTGCAGCGCCAGCACGGCGCCGGTAAAAAAGGCGGTCATGCCCACCACCGGCAGCGAGTTGTAGCCGATCCTCCAGAATTGCTGGAACACGCTGCGGAAATAAATCGGCGGCCGCACGCAATGTGAGAACGCGCTGGCGATGAACATCGCCAGCCTGCCGGCGATCGAGCACAGGTCAATGAGCCTTCGGCCGATCGTGGATAGAAAATCAATCATCGTATCGGCATGTCTATAGGGGTCTGCGGAAATTTCACAGGGGGAGGGTGCTTTGGCAACGGCCGGGGGCGGCCGAAACCTGCGTTATGGCAGGTGTCTAATGCTCTTCGTATGGAGTGGCCAGGTCGCTGAAACGGGTGAACTGGCCGTCGAAATGCAGCTTTACCGTGCCGACTGGGCCGTGACGCTGTTTGCCGATGATGACCTCGGCAATATTGTGCGCCCGCTCCATCTCGGCCTGCCAGGTCAGATGCTCGGGCGTGCCTTCGCTCGGCTGCTTCCGCTCGATGTAGTATTCCTCGCGGAAGACGAACATGACGACGTCCGAGTCCTGCTCGATCGTGCCGGATTCGCGCAGGTCCGACAGCTGCGGCCGCTTGTCGTCGCGCTGTTCGACCGCGCGGCTCAGCTGCGACAGGGCCAGCACCGGCACCGACAGTTCCTTCGCCAGCGCCTTGAGGCCCCGCGTGATTTCCGAAATTTCCTGGACCCGGCTCTCGGCGGCGGTGCCCGTGCCGGTGCCGCGCAGCAGCTGCAGATAGTCGACCACGATCAGCCCCAGCCCATGTTGCCGTTTCAGCCGACGCGAACGCGTCCGCACCTGGGCAATGGAAAGGGCAGGGGTGTCGTCGATATAGAACGGAATCGTCGCCAAGGTCTGGCTCGCCTCGACGAACCGGCGGAATTCGGTGTCGCGTACCTCGCCCTTGCGGATCTTCTCCGAGCCGACCTCCGACACTTCCGACAGAATACGGGTGGCGAGCTGCTCGGCCGACATTTCCAGCGAGTAGAAGGCGACGGCCGCACCCTCCTTGCCGTTGCTTTTGGCATAGGCCTGGGCGGCATTGAAGGCGATGTTGGTGGCGAGCGACGTCTTGCCCATCGACGGGCGGCCGGCAAGGATCAGCAGGTCCGACGGCTGCAGCCCGCCCAGCTTCTTGTTGAGGTCGCGCAGGCCGGTGGTGACGCCCGATATATGGCTCGACCGGCGATAGGCCGCCTCGGCCATCTTGATCGCGCCGGCGAGTGAGTTCGAGAAGGGGGTGAAGCCGGAGCCGCTGTTGTCGCCGACCGTCGCCAGCTCATAGAGCTTGCGCTCGGTCCCCTCGATCTGCTCGGTCGGTGACTGGTCGATGTCGAACTTGTGCGCATCGCTGACCATCTCCTCGCCCATGGTGATGAGCTGGCGGCGCAGATGCAGGTCGAAGATGGTGCGGCCGTAATCCTCGACCGACAGGATGCTGACGACGCTGGCGGCAAGGTCGGCCAGATAGGCGCCGCCGCCCAGATGGGTCAGGTCCTCGTCCTCATGCACCAGCGCCTTGACCGTGACCGGCGAGGCGATCTGGCCGCGTTCGACCAGCTTGGCGATGATGCCGTAGATGCGGCCGTGGGCCGGCGCGTAGAAATGCTCGACCTTCAGGAAGTCGGCAACTTTTTCATAGGCGCGGTTGTCGATCAGCAGCGCGCCGAGAAGTCCCTGTTCGGCATCCGCATTGTGCGGCATCTGCCGGGGCTCGGCCCGCCCGCGAGCCGGCGATACCACCGATGTAAGAGGGACAACTGTTTCGCGCTCAGCCATCCGGACATCCTAACAGAGACGCGCGGGCGCCACACGGACTTCGCGAACCGTGCAGTGAAATTGCCGTGGATAGATTTTATCCACAGGTGGGGAAAGACGGGGATAACTCCCCGTCGCCCGTTACTGTCAGGCCTCTTCGGCTTCCTCCGGAGCGGCCTCGACGGCCTCCTCCACGACCTCTTCCTCTTCTTCCTCGCCGGCCCGGCCGATCAGCGCTTCGCCGCGCTCTGCCTGGGTTTTCGCCTCTTCTTCCGAGCGGGCGATGTTGACGGTGACGGTCACGGTGACTTCCGGATGAAGCTGCAGCGTGATCGGGAACAGGCCCAGCGTCTTGATCGCCTGGTTGAGGACGACGTGGCTACGCTCGACCGGGTTGCCCAGCGCGGAGACCGCGTCGGCGATGTCGCGGGCGGAGACCGAACCGTAGAGCTGGCCCGACTCGGCGGCCTGGCGGACGATGACGACCTTGGCGCCGTCGATCTTGCCGCCCTGCTGCGTCGCGCCGGCCCGGCGCTCGGCGTTGGTCTGCTCGATCACGGTCTTCTGCTTTTCGAAATAGGCCAGGTTCTCTTTGGTGGCCCGCAGAGCCTTCTTCGTCGGCAGCAGGAAATTCCGGGCATAGCCCGGCTTCACCTTAACGACTTGGCCCAGCTGTCCGAGATTGGGCACACGCTCCAAGAGGATGACTTCCATAACGTCCTCACTTCCTTTTCATTCTCGACCGCAACCCGCGCAGGTCACGGAAATCGACCAGTTGATCAGCCGATCCCACACCGGCCAGCATCAACGTAAAAATCAGCAGAGCCCGCCAACCCAATAAAGCCGGCGCGCCCAGAAAGCCCACATACACCGCGACGATCCACGCGGAACCGCCGGGAAACCGGCCCAGCACCGCATGAATCAGCGCCAGACCCAGAAAGGCGAACGGCACCAGCAGCACGATCGCCGAATTGAGGCACACCATGCCGACCGTGCCTTCGCGCAATATCGCGCCGGCCAAGCCCGCCACCATCAGGATCGGCCCGATCCAGACCGGCAGGCTGATCCGCCGGACATCGATCGGCGGCCGAACCGCCAGCCCGAACTGCGTCACCAACCATTCCGCGACCACGCCATCAGCCGCGACGATCACCATCCACGCCGCTACCGCCAGTCCCGGCGCGATCCGCGCCGCCATCGCCGCCGCGGCGGGCGAGAGATCGAACCGGTCGCCGATCACGGCAGCCAAGCCGCCATGGGCGACGGCGAAATAGCCGATCAGCGCAAACACGCCGACCAATCCCAGTCCGGCCAGCCACAACAGCAGATTGCCGCCGCTGTACCAGACCTTCTTCGTGTCTCCCGTCTGGACCGACCGCAGGGCCTGCCAGACCAGGATCGCGATCGGCAGTGCGACCGCCCCCAGATACGTCCCGCCGCCGGTCGATCCGGCCACCGCCGTCACCAGCACCGCGCCGGTCAGGCCCGCCGCCAGGCTGGTCAACGGCCCGGCAGACAGCCCGCCGAGGAACAGCGGCAGCGGCGCCATGGCCAGGAAGATCAGCCGCCACAGCGAGCTGGTCTCGATCGACAGAGCGAGGGCCGCGCTCACCAGCCCGGTTGCCAGAGCGGCCAGCGGTTGACGCAGGCCGCGCAGGCGGTCGGACATCATCGGCGGAAACCGCCGACGCTTACTTCAGAACGTAAGGCAGCAGGCCGAGGAACCGCGCGCGCTTGATCGCCTGCGACAGTTCACGCTGCTTCTTGGCGGAAACGGCAGTGATCCGGCTCGGCACGATCTTGCCGCGTTCGGAAATGAAGCGCTGCAGCAGCTTCACGTCCTTGTAATCGATCTTCGGCGCGTGCGGGCTCGAGAACGGGCACGTCTTGCGCCGGCGGAAAAACGGACGCCGAGTCTGCTGCTGGCGGCCGCCATCACCCATATCCATCGTCATTCGGAAGCTCCCTGATCGGCCACAGGCTGAGCGCCCATCGGGGCCTCGCCACGGTCATCGCGATCGTCACGGCGCGGGCCGCGCGGACCACGCCCGAAGCCGCCGCGATCACCACGGTCACCGCGCTCGGCGCGGTCGCCGCCACGGTTCTGCATCATCGCCGACGGGCCTTCTTCATGCTCGTCGACGCGGATCGACATATAGCGCAGCACATCTTCATTGATGCGCATGTTGCGCTCCATCTCCAGCACGGCGGCCGACGGGGCGTCGATATTGAACAGGACGTAATGGCCCTTGCGGTTCTTGTTCATGCGGAACGCGAGGGTCTTCAGGCCCCAATGCTCGGTCTTGGCGACCTTGCCGCCATTGTCCGTGATGAGCTGGGAATAGGTCTCGGCCAGCGCTTCCGCCTGGGCAGACGTGATATCTTGCCGTGCAATGAACACGGTCTCATACAATGCCATGTGGACTCCCTTCGGCTGTTGGTGGCCCGGCGCTGTGTCCCACATGGATCAGCCGCCCGGACCTAGCCAGCATCTGGCGAACGCTGGCAAGGAGTGAGCGGCGCATTAACCATATTTCGCCGGAGAGGGCAAGGGCGGAGCCGGGGACGGCTTAGCAACTCGCCTTGACAGTACCATGTCAGAGGCTATCAGTACCGTCCGCGCAATAATCCAGAAGAATCATGTCGCTTGCATTTGTCTTTCCAGGGCAGGGCAGTCAAACGGTGGGTATGGGGCGCGATCTGGCCGACGCGTTCCCGGCGGCCCGCCAGACTTTCCAGGAAATCGACGACGCCCTGTCGCAGAACCTGACGCGCCTCATGTTCGAGGGGCCGCAGGAAGAGCTGAATCTGACCGAGAATACTCAGCCCGCGCTGATGGCCGTCAGCATGGCGGTGGTGCGGGTGTTGGCCGAGCTCGGCATGAAGCCGCTGCCGCAGGTTGCCTCCCGCGTTGCCGGCCATTCGCTTGGCGAATATTCGGCACTGGCCGCCATCGGCGCCTTCGACGTGCCGGATGCGGCGCGTCTGCTCAAATTGCGCGGGCGCGCGATGCAGAGCGCGGTACCTGTCGGTGTCGGCGCGATGGCCGCGATCCTGGGCGCCGATTTTGAGACGGCGGCGGAGATTGCGAAGCTGGCGGAAGCCAATCCCGAGGGGCCCGACGAGGTCTGCCAAGCCGCCAACGATAACGCGCCGGGCCAGGTCGTCGTTTCCGGCCACAAGGCTGCGGTCGAGCGGGCGATCAAGATAGCGGCCGAGAAGGGCTTCCGCAAAGCCATCCTTCTGCCCGTCAGCGCACCCTTCCATTGCCGCCTGATGCAGCCCGCCGCCGACGCGATGGCCGAGGCGTTGGACAAGGCCACGATCTCACCGTTGGCTTTGCCGCTCATCGCCAACGTTACCGCCGCGCCGGTCACAACCCCGGCTGAGGTTCGGCGCCTGCTGGTCGAGCAGGTCACCGGGCGGGTGCGGTGGCGCGAAAGCGTTCTGCGCATGCAGGCCGACGGCGTCGACCGGATCGTCGAGCTTGGAGCCGGAAAAGCGTTGACAGGCATGGTGAAGCGGATCGCCCCTGAAATTTCCGGCTCGGCGGCGGGAACCCCGGCTGATATCGAAGCGCTGTTGAAGGCATTATGATGTTCGATCTTACCGGCCGTTCGGCTTTCGTGACCGGCGCCTCCGGCGGTATCGGCGCCGCTATCGCCCGCGCGCTCGCTGAGCATGGCGCCACGGTTGCCATCGGCGGCACGCGGCTGGAGCCGCTTCAGGCCCTGGCGGCGGAGCTTGGCGACAAGGCCCATATCGTTACCGCCGACATCGGCGACCGTGCCGCGACCGACAAGGCCTTCGCCGACGCTGAGGCGGCGCTGGGCGGCAAGATCGACATATTGGTCAACAATGCCGGCATCACCCGCGACCAACTCGCCATGCGGATGAAGGACGAGGATTGGGACAAAGTCCTGGAGGTGAACCTCACCGCCGGCTTCCGCCTCGCCCGCAGCGCGATACGTGGAATGATGAAGCGGCGGTGGGGCCGGATCATCGGCATCACTTCGGTCGTCGGCGCCACGGGCAATCCCGGCCAGGCCAACTATGCGGCGTCCAAGGCGGGCATGATCGGCATGACCAAGGCACTGGCCGCCGAGGTCGCGTCGCGCGGCATCACGGTCAACTGTGTCGCGCCCGGATTTATCGATACCGCCATGACCGCCGTGTTGACGGAGGAACAGAACCAGCGTATCGCGGGCAACGTTCCGGCCGGCCGGCTCGGTGTCTCAGCTGAGATCGCGGCCGCGGTTGTGTATTTCGCAAGCGAGGAAGCGGCCTATACGACGGGCGCCACGCTCCATGTAAATGGCGGTTTGGCTATGCTTTAAGGGATCGGTAGTTACCCCGCGGGATGCCGGGGTGCTGGCGAGTTTCGGAAAGACGTGATAGCTGACTAGCGCTGAATTGCCTTGGCGGTCCACGCCACATCCGGATCGGATCATCATTCGTTAGTAGACGGGAGAGTATAAGGAATGAGCGACAATATTGCCGAGCGCGTGAAGAAGATCGTTGTCGAGCATCTGGGCGTCGATGAGGCCAAGGTGTCGGAAAGCGCCAGCTTTATTGACGATCTGGGCGCGGACAGCCTCGACACGGTTGAGCTGGTCATGGCTTTCGAGGAAGAGTTCGGGGTCGAGATTCCGGACGACGCAGCCGAGAAGATCCTGACCGTCAAGGACGCGATCGACTATCTGAAGGAACACAGCACCGGCGCTTGATGCGCCTCAGTGTCCGCTGCCGGTTCGAACAATAACAACGGTATGTAGAATGAGACGTGTCGTCGTTACCGGTCTCGGCATCGTCAGCCCTCTGGGCGTCGGTGTCGAGAACGTGTGGAGCCGGCTTCTGGCCGGCCAGTCCGGCATCAGCGGAATCCAGTCTTTTGACGTCAGCGACCTGCCGGCGAAGATCGCCGGTCAGGTGCCCAGGGGCGACACCGCCTCGGGGCTGTTCAATGCCGACGACTATGTTCCTGTAAAGGAACAGAAAAAGATGGACATGTTCATCGTCTTCGCTATCGCCGCGGCCCATGAGGCCGTGGCCGATAGCGGATGGACGCCGCCCGACGACGAGGCACGCGAGCGCACCGGTGTGATGGTGGGCTCCGGCATCGGCGGGCTCAATTATATCTACGACGCATCGGTTACGCTGCATGAGCGTGGGCCGCGTCGCATTTCGCCCTTCTTCATCCCGGCCTCGCTGATCAATGAGGCATCGGGCCATATTTCGATCAATTACGGCTTCCGTGGGCCGAATCACTCCGTGGTCACCGCCTGCTCGACCGGTGCGCACGCCATCGGCGATGCCTCTCGGCTGATCGCGCTGGACGATGCCGACGTGATGGTCGCCGGCGGCAGCGAAGCGGCGATCGGCCGCCTCGGCTTGGGGGGATTTGCCGCCTGCCGGGCTCTGTCGACCGGTTTCAACGATACGCCGGAAGCGGCCTCGCGTCCCTTCGACCAGGCTCGCGACGGCTTCGTCATGGGCGAGGGCGCCGGCGTTGTCGTGCTGGAAGAGCTCGAGCACGCCAAGGCGCGCGGCGCCAAGATTTATGCTGAGGTCATCGGCTATGGCATGTCGGGCGACGCCTATCACATGACCGCGCCGTCCGAATCGGGCGACGGTGCTTTTCGCGCGATGCGGGCCGCCTTCAAGCGGGCCGGCATGTCGCCGGACCAGGTCGACTACGTCAATGCGCACGGCACCTCGACGCCGCTGGGCGACGAGATCGAGGTCGGTGCGGTGAAGCGGCTGTTCGGTCCGGCGGCCGAAAATCTGTCGATGTCCTCGACCAAGTCCTCTATCGGCCATCTGCTCGGCGCAGCCGGCGCAGTGGAATCGATCTTCTCGATCCTGGCGATGCGCGACCAGGTCGCCCCGCCGACCCTGAACCTCACCAATCCGTCCGAGAACTGCCTCGGCGTCGACCTGGTGCCGCTCAAGGCCAGGGAACGGAAAATCCGCGCGGCCCTGTCGAATTCGTTCGGATTCGGCGGCACCAACGCATCGCTGATCTTCAAAGCCGCTTCCTAACTCATTAGCTTCCAGCCATGAGAAGCTTGTGGCTGATGATTCGCGTCTTCGTCGTTCTGGCCGTCATTGTCGGCGGCGCCGGGCTTGGTGCGCGCTGGTACGCGTCGCGTGAGCTCTATGGCGCCGGACCATTGGCCCAGCCGACGACAGTCGTCATCGCCAAAGGCAGCCGTACCGGGGCGATCGGCGAGCAGCTCGAAAAAGCGGGCGTCATCGATCACGGCT
>DATBAZ010000468.1:0-1760 GCA_036271255.1 Alphaproteobacteria bacterium | reverse complement strand
CGCCGACTTGATGCCGGCATAGTTGCGGCTGCCCCGGGCGTCCGCCTCCTGGGAGGACCAGTAGATCTGCGGCTCGGTGACCGGGGAGGGGGTCTGGTCCCACTGGTCCAGGATCATGTCGAAATCGAACTGGCTGCGGCGCTGGATATATTGCGGCTCGTCCAGGGTGCGGACCGTGGCGGCGATGCCGATGCGCCTCAGCGCGCGGGCATAGGGCAGGGCCATGCGCTCGTCATGCGGGTCGTGCAGCAGGATCTCGAAGGCGAAGGGTGCGCCGGTCCGGCCGTCGACCAGCCTGCCGTCCCGCACGACCCAGCCGGCGGCGGTGAGCAGGCCCATCGCCCGGCGCAGGTTGGGCCGCAGCCCCTCATCGCCGCTGCCGTCGGTCGTCGGCGCGTTGAAAGCCGGGCCGAAGACCTCAGGCGGCAGCGCGTTGCCGAACGGTTTCAGCAGCGCCAGCTCACCCGGCGAGGGGTCGCCGGACGCCGCCAGGTCGGAATTGGGGAAATAGCTCTCGATGCGGCGAAAAGAGCCGCGGAACAGCACGCGGTTCATCCATTCGAAATCGAAGGCGAGGTTCAATGCCTCACGTACCCGGCGGTCGGCGAAGAACGGGCGGCGCAGGTTGAAGATGAGCGCCCGCATCGAATCGATCCGCTGCTCCGGTATGTCCTCCAGCACCGCCCGCCCGTCGAGCCGGGCCGGGAATTCGTAGCCGGTCATCCATTTGGTGGCGTCTTGCTCGAGGCGGAAATTATAGGCGCCGGCCTTGAACGCCTCGAGCGCGACATTGTCGTCGCGATAATAATCCTCGCGGATCGTATCGAAATTGTACTGGCCGACATTGATCGGCAGGTCCCGGGCCCAATAGTCGTCCCGCCGCCGGTAGGTTATCGAGCGGCCCGGGTCGATCGCGGCGATGCGATAGGGGCCGCTGGTGACCGGCACCTCCAGGCCCGGCCTGCTGAAGTCCCGGCCCTGCCACCAGGCCTTGGACATCACCAGCATCTGCGACAGGGACATCACCGTCTCGCGCCTAAAGCCGGGGCCGAAGATGAAGCGGACATGGCGGTCGTCGATCCGCTTCACCTCAGCCACGTTGCTGTAGGAATCGCGGTAATAGGGCCGTCCCCAGCGGCGCAGCGTCTCGTAGGAGAAGATCAGGTCGTCCGACGTGATCGGGCTGCCGTCGCTGAACCTGGCGCGCGGATCGATGGCGTATTCGACCCAGGATCGGTCGTCCGGCACGGTGATGGTCTCAGCCACCAGGGCGTAGAGCGTATAGGGCTCGTTCTCAGCCCGGTACATCAGCCGGTCATAGGTCAAGTATATGCGGTCGTTGGCGGTGCCCAGGATGATCCAGCGATTGACCGAATCGAAGCTGCCGATCCTGGCCTCGATCAGCGTCCCGCCCTTGGGCGCATCGGGGTCGACATAGTCGAGATGCCTGAAGTCGGGCGGATAAAGCGGCTCGCCCTGCATCGAGATCGCGGTGCGGGGCTGCGGTGTCCCGGCTGAGGCCGGAAAGGCCGTGGCGAGGGAGAGGAACGGCAACAGCCAAGCAAATGGCCGCATCCGCCCTCTCCTGACCGTCACAGCTCCGAAGCGCGGGGAAGCATCGCCTTCAGAGAGCGCTGCGGCCGGGGGCCGAGGTGGCTGATGACCTCGGCGGCGGCGATCGAGCCGATGCGGCCGGCGGCAGGCAGGTCGAGGCCGGCGGTGATGCCATAGAGCACGCCGGCGGCGTAGAGGTCGCCGGC
>DATBAZ010000467.1:0-6935 GCA_036271255.1 Alphaproteobacteria bacterium | reverse complement strand
ATGGTGTTATACATACGGCAACGGTAGACCAATCCGGCGGCCAAACCACAGCTATATGCCAATAAATCGCTATGGAGCCGCTTTGTTTCTTGGACGGTTTGGCTGAGCTTTATATTCCGGGCCGCTCAGTGGTGCGGGACGATCGGTTCCGGCGCGCCGCTGCGGCGGACCGGCATGGATTCGCCGGGGGCATTGCCGGCCGCTATCTTGCCCAGATAGGTGATGCCGGTGGAGGGCACGGAACTGCCCACGGCCGGCGCCTCCCACCATTGCCACAGATGTCCGTCGGCGGTGTCCAGGATCATGACCCGGTTGTCGTAGCTGCCGGGCTGCTTCGGCAGCGCGACCATCTCATAACGGCCGACGGGATTCTGGGTCGTCTGGGCCTCGGCCAAACCGGGGACGGATAGGGCGAGGGCGATGAAGGCTGAAGCAATGCGCATGGCGGTCCTCCGGTTGTCATTTCGCGTTCGACCCTTTATATCACCGCTGCCCGCAAGCTTTCAGGCGCGCGGGTAAATTCACACGCGGGCTTGGCAGCCAACCGGAGACCTCTTCCGGCGCTGCTCCGGTGTCCTTAAGGACCACTCCCGCGGAGGCATCAACCGGAACGAAAGACGACACTATGACTCTGCCCAATTTCACGATGCGCCAGCTGCTGGAAGCCGGCGTGCATTTCGGCCACCACACCCGTCGCTGGAACCCGCGGATGAAGCCCTTCATCTTCGGCGTCCGCAACAACATCCACATCATCGACCTCGAGCAGACCGTGCCGATGCTGCATCAGGCGCTGACCGCGATCCGCGAAGTCGCCGCCAATGGCGGTCGCGTGCTGTTCGTCGGCACCAAGCGCCAGGCGCAGGAGAAGGTCGCCGGCGCGGCCGCGCGCTGCGGCCAGTATTTCGTCAACCACCGCTGGCTCGGCGGCATGCTGACCAACTGGAAGACGATGTCGCTGTCGATCAAGCGGCTGCGCGAGCTGGATGAGCAGCTGACCGATCCGGGCCGCCAGTCCGGCCTGACCAAGAAGGAACTGCTGCAGCTGACCCGCGAGCGGGACAAGCTCCACCGCGCCCTCGGCGGCATCAAGGAGATGGGCGGCATTCCCGACATCATCTTCATCATCGACGTGCCGCGCGAGGACATCGCGATCCAGGAAGCCAACAAGCTGAGGATCCCGGTCGTCGCGATCTGCGACTCCAACGCCAGCCCCGAAGGCGTCACCTTCCCGATCCCGGGCAATGACGACGCGCAGCGCGCGATCGAGCTCTATTGCGACCTGGTCGCCGGCGCGGTGCTGGACGGTCTGGAAGCCGAAATGATGGCGTCCGGCGTCGATGTCGGCGAGATGGAAGAGGCTCCGACCCAAGAGCTGCCGGAAGTCGAGGCCGAAGCGGCCCCGGTGGCCGAAGCCGAAGCTGAAGCCGCTCCTGCTGCCGAAGCGGAAGCCGCTCCGGCTGCCGAGGCCGAAGCCGAGGCTGCTCAGCCGTCCGCTTGAGTTTTCCAGCGGCCGGACGGTGAGCTCTTCCGGGGCTCGCCGGCCGGCCGTTTTGTATCGATCAACCACCCAAATGATGGACAGGAACCATGGCTGAAATTACCGCCTCCCTGGTCAAGGATCTGCGCGAGAAGACCGGCGCGGGCATGATGGACTGCAAGAACGCGCTGACCGCCGCCGAAGGCGACATCGAAAGCGCGATCGACTGGCTGCGCAAGAAGGGCCTGGCCGCCGCGGCCAAGAAGTCCGGCCGCGTCGCGTCGGAAGGGCTCGTCGGCATCTCGTCCGGCCCCCATGAAGGCGCGGTGGTCGAGGTCAATGCCGAGACCGATTTCGTCGCCCGCAACGACCAGTTCCAGGCCTATGTCCGCGATGTCGCCAAGCTGGCGCTGACCTCGTCGGCCGACATGGAAAGCCTGAAGCAGATGCCCTATCCCAGCGGCCGCTCGGTCGCCGAGGAACTGACCCATCTGATCGCCACGATCGGCGAGAACATGTCGCTGCGCCGCGCCGCCAAGCTGGCGGTCAATCACGGTGTCGTCGCAACCTATGTGCACAACGCCCTGGCGCCTGAGCTGGGCCGCATCGGCGTGCTGGTCGCGCTGGAGTCGACGGGCGACCAGGAGAAGCTGAACGCGCTGGGCCGCCAGATCGCCATGCATGTCGCCGCCGCGAAGCCGGATGCGTTGCGCATCGAGGAAGTCGATCAGACGGCGCTGGCGCGCGAGCGCTCGATCCTGGTCGACCAGGCCAAGGCGTCGGGCAAGCCCGAGGCGATCATCGAGAAGATGGTCGAGGGCCGCCTGCGCAAGTATTACGAGGAAGTGGTGCTGCTGGAGCAGGTCTATGTCATCGACGGCGAGACCAAGGTCGCCAAGGTGGTCGAGAATGCCGCCAAGGATGTCGGCGCTCCGGTTCAGCTGACCGGTTTCGTCCGCTTTGCTCTTGGCGAAGGCATCGAAAAGCCCGAAGGTGACGACTTCGCGGCCGAAGTCGCGAAGATGGCGAACTAAAGCACCAGGTTACCCATGTCGGAAATGCCCCCCTATAAGCGCGTCCTCCTCAAGGTTTCCGGCGAAGCGCTGATGGGGGACCGCGAATACGGGCTCGACTCGGAAACCGTCGAGCGCGTCGCCGCGGAGGTGAAGGCGGTTGTCGCGCTGGGGATCGAGGTTTGCCTCGTGATCGGCGGCGGCAACATCTTCCGTGGTATTTCCGGCGCCGCCCAGGGCATGGAGCGGGCCTCGGCCGACTATATGGGCATGCTGGCGACGGTGATTAACTCGCTCGCCATGCAGAGCGCGCTGGAGCGGCTGGGCGTGCAGACGCGGGTCCAGTCGGCCATCCCGATGTCCACGGTCTGCGAGCCTTATATCCGCCGCCGCGCCGTGCGGCACATGGAAAAGGGCAGGGTGGTGATCTTCGGCGCCGGCACCGGCAACCCGTTCTTCACCACCGACACCGCCGCCGCGCTCAGGGCGTCGGAGATGGGCTGCGATGCGCTGCTCAAGGGCACCAAGGTCGACGGCGTCTACACCGCCGACCCGCACAAGGATCCGAGCGCGGTCCGCTACGACCGTCTGACCTATCTCGAAGTGCTCGCCAAGGATCTTCAGGTCATGGATGCGGCGGCGATCGCACTTGCCCGCGAAAGCAAAATCCCCATTCTCGTCTTTTCCATCACCGAGCATGATGGCTTCGCCGATATCTTCCGCGGGCGCGGGCGATATACAGTGGTGGAAGGCGAGTAACGATTCTCCGCTCAATGTGGCCCCGTCCCGGACTTCGGCAGAGAAGGTCCGGGCGGCAACGGAGGGAACTCTCAAATGTCTGATTCGCGCCTCGACGACTTCTCGCGCCGCATGGACGGCGCGCTGGAAGCCCTGCGCAAGGAATTCGCGGGCCTGCGCACCGGCCGGGCCTCGGTGAATCTCCTGGATTCGGTCCAGGTCGATGCCTATGGCGGCAACATGCATCTGTCCCAGCTGGCGACGGTCTCGGTGCCGGAAGCCCGGCTGATCACAGTCCAGGTGTGGGACAAGGCCCTGGTGAAGGCGGTCGACAAGGCGATTCGCGAATCGGGCCTGGGCCTTAACCCCCAACAGGACGGCGCGGTGATCCGCGTGCCGATCCCCGAGCTTACCCAGGAACGCCGCCTCGAATTGGCCAAAGTTGCCGGCAAATATGCCGAGCAGGCGCGAGTCGCCATTCGAAACGTCCGGCGCGACGGCATGGAAATGCTGAAACGTCTGGAGAAAGACAATGAAATCTCCGAGGATGAGCATGAGAAGCTCTCTGGAGAGGTGCAGCGCCTGACCGACCAACACATCAAGAAGGTCGACGAGGCGCTGCAGGGCAAGGAAAAGGAGATCAAGCAGATCTGATGACCGCCGCTGCCGAATTCGCGACCGATCCCGGTCCGCGGCATGTCGCCGTCATCATGGACGGCAACGGCCGTTGGGCCCAGGCCCGGGGAATGTTCCGCACCGCCGGCCACCGCAGCGGCATGGAAGCCGTGCGCCGTATCGTCGAATCGGCGCGGGCGCTGGAGATTCCCTATCTCACCATCTTCGGTTTTTCCGCCGAGAATTGGGGCCGCCCGATCGAGGAGGTGGAGGAGCTTATGCTCCTGCTGCGCCTGTATCTGCGCAGCGAGATCGCCGACCTGCACAAGAACGGCGTCCGCTTGCGCGTGATCGGCGAGCGCGCCCGGCTCGCGCCCGACATCGTCAACCTGATCGAGCACGGCGAGTCGCTGACCGCCGGCAATTCATCTCTCAACTTCACCGTCGCCCTGTCCTATGGCGGACGCCAGGACATGGTGCAGGCCGCGCGCAAGCTCGCCGCCGCGGCGAAGGCCGGAGAGATCGACGCGGCTTCGATCGACCAGGATGCGATCTCACGTGCGCTGTGGACGCGTGAGCTGCCCGATCCCGATCTGGTGATCAGGACATCGGGCGAGCAGCGCATCAGCAATTTCTTCCTGTGGCAGTCCGCCTATGCGGAGCTGGTGTTCCTCGACACGCTGTGGCCGGACTTCTCGAAGGCCGACCTGGAGGGCGCCATCAGCGAATTCCGCCGGCGTGAACGCCGCTATGGCGCCGTTGTCAGCCGCTGACAGCCGCAATCTCTATTACCGGATCGCGTCCGGGGTGGTCCTTGGCCCCCTGGTCCTTCTGCTTGCCTTCCTGCCTTACCGCGCTTTCGACGTCGCCATCGCCATTGCCTCGGCCATCGGCCTCGGCGAGTGGTTGAAGCTCACGACGGGCCGGCTGCTGTGGTGGCCCCATGCCGTGCCGGTCGCGATCCTGGGGATCTATTGGTTCTACGGCATCGATGACGCGCTCTACGCGCTGGCAGTTGCGACCGTGCTGATCGGGCTTGCGGTCGGGCGAGGCCTGGGCGACCGAGGACTCGCTGCCTTCGGATTGCCATATGTCGGCCTGACGATGCTGGCGCTCTCGTGGTTGCACGATCCGTTCAACGGCGGCTGGCCGATGCTTTTGTTCGTTTTCGTCGCCGTCTGGGCGACGGATATCGGCGCCTACGCCGTGGGAAGAAGCTTGAAGGGGCCGAAGCTCGCGCCGGCGATCAGCCCAAACAAGACCTGGTCGGGGTTCTTCGGAGGATTGGGATTCGCCGCCATCGCCGCATTGTGCTTATCTCTGGCGCTCAACGCCTCCCGGCCGGCCCAGGTTGTCGCCATAGCGATCCTGCTGTCATTGTTGGGGCAGGGGGGCGATCTCTTCGAGTCGGCTATGAAGCGAAAGTTCGGCGTGAAAGATTCTGGCAACCTGATACCCGGCCATGGTGGTATGCTCGACCGGATCGATGCACTGCTGTGGGCCGCGCCGTCATTCGCCCTTTTGCATAGTCTCGGCCTAACCACGGGTTTGTCTCCATGAGTGGATCGAAAGCACGTCGCATCAGCATCCTGGGGGCCACTGGCTCGGTCGGCACCCAGACGCTGAGCCTGGTCGAGGAAAACCGCGACAAGTGGGACGTCGAGGCGCTGACCGCAAATCGCGACGTCGAGGCGCTGGCCAGGCTGGCCCGCCGCGTCGACGCCAAGCTCGCCGTGGTGGCCGATCCGAAGGCCTATGGCGCGCTGAAGGACGCCCTGGCGGGCAGCGGCATCGAGGCCGCCGCCGGGGCTGAGGCGGTGTCCGCTGCCGCGGCGCGTCCGGCGGATCTGGTGATGGCCGCCATCGTCGGCGCCGCCGGTCTCAATCCCACCCTGGCTGCTTGCCGCTCCGGCGCTGCCGTCGCGTTTGCCAACAAGGAGTGCCTGGTCTGCGCCGGTCCGCTGATGCTGGCCGAGGTCGCCAAGTACGGCACCCGCCTGCTGCCGGTCGACAGCGAGCACAGCGCGGTGTTCCAGGTGTTCGATGCGACCCGCAAGGGGGCGGTGGTCAAGATCATCCTCACCGCCTCCGGCGGCCCGTTCCGGACCTGGCCGCGCGCCCGCATGGAGGGTGCCTCGATCGCCCAGGCGGTGGCGCACCCGGTCTGGTCGATGGGCTCCAAGATTTCGATCGACAGCGCCACGATGATGAACAAGGGGCTCGAGATCATCGAGGCCCATTTCCTGTTCGGCCTGCCCGAGACCCAGATCGACGTCGTGGTCCATCCCCAGTCGGTGATCCACTCGATGGTCGAGTATCATGACGGCTCGACCCTGGCCCAGTTGGGCACGCCCGACATGCGCACGCCGATCGCCGTGGCGATGGCCTATCCCGACCGGATGCCGGTGGTCGCCGAAAGCCTCGATCTCGCGAAGGTCGGCCAGCTGACCTTCGAGCCGGCCGACCCGGTCCGCTTCCCGGCCCTGGCGCTCGCCAGACACGCCTTGCAAATGGGGGGGGGCGCCCCTACAATTCTGAACGCGGCCAATGAGACCGCGGTTGCCAGTTTCCTCGCGGGCCGGATTGGATTCCTTGATATTGAGCGGGTGGTGGAAAGCGCACTCGATACACTCCCGAATTCGGTGCCCGGCTCAATCGATGACGTCGTTGCCGTCGACAATGAGACGCGGCTCTACGCCGAAGACTTCATCGTGTCGCGCCTGACGCGCCGCTCTCTCAGCACCGGTTTGTAAGGACGAACGATGGCGCATGTACTTGCCTCGCTGCACGGTTTTCTGCACTGGCTGATCCACGCGGGGCCCATCTACATCGTCGCCCTCTCCATCCTCGTCTTCGTTCATGAGTTCGGTCATTTCTGGGTCGCGCGCCGCTGTGGGGTGAAGATCGAGGCATTCTCGATCGGCTTCGGCAAGGAGCTGTTCGGCTGGACCGACAAGACGGGTACGCGCTGGCGCGTCGCCATCCTGCCGATCGGCGGCTTCGTCAAGATGTTCGGCGACGCCGATGCGGCCAGCCGGCCCGATTTCGAGGCGGCCGCGCAAATGGATGCCGATGCGCGGCGGGTTTCCTTC
>DATBAZ010000466.1:0-8731 GCA_036271255.1 Alphaproteobacteria bacterium | reverse complement strand
TCGTCAGCGGCAAGGTCGTCCGCCGGGATGACGAGCCGACTGGCGCGCTGCCGGGCAGGCTGGTGCGTGGCTGAACAAATAGCCCTCGCCCGTGAAACGGGAGAGGGAGGGACCCGGCCCGAAGGGCTGGGAGGGTGAGGGGGCTTCGGATTGAAGAAAACCCCCTCACCCTCCCGCTATGCGGGCCCCTCCCTCTCCCGCGTTGCGGGCGAGGGGCATTAAGATTTGGCGGCCATATCCATCGCCGCCAGGTACGAGAACACCATGCAGCTGCCGATCGGCGTGCCGGGGGCCGGGTAGTGTTCGCCTGAGGCGGCGGCCATGCTGTCGCCGGCGGCGTAGAGGCCGGGGATGGCGGAGCCGTCGGGGCGGAGCACGCGGGAGTTGGCGTCGGTCTTCAGCCCGCCCTTGCTGCCCAGGTCGCCCAAGCCCACCTTGGCCGCGTAGAACGGGCCTTTCCCGATCTGGATCAGGCAGGGGTTGGGGTTGCCCAGCGGCAGGCTGGCGGTGCCGCCCATGACCGAGGGCAGCTCACGGGCGATATAGATGTCGTAGGGCGTCTCGCCGCGATGGAAGTCCGTGTCGGTGCCGGTTTCGCAGAAACCGTTGAAGCGCTGAACCGTCCGCTCCAGCCCGTCGGCTGATATCCCGATCTTGCCGGCCAGCTCGGCCAGGGTCTCGCCCCGGAACCACAGGCCGGCGCCCTCATACTCGGCGAAATCGAGCACCGGCATGGAGATTGCGCATGACGGCACCGAGGGCCCCAGCGACGCATCCCAGACCCACCAGGCCGGGACATGCGAGACGCCGGTGGCGTGGCCGGCGCGCATCTTGCGGCCGAAGCGGTCATAGGGGCCGGTCTCGTTGCCGAAGCGCTCGCCGGCTGCGTTGACGATGATGCCGCCATTGACCGCGGCGATGAAGGCGGAGCGGCCGTTCGGCTGGATCAGGCCGGGCATGAACCAAGCCTCGCTCATCAGGTCGGTCGCGGCCCCGATCTCCATCCCGGCTCGTATCGCCTGGCCCATGCCGCCAGGGGCGCCGGCCGACCATTCGGCCGAGCCGGCGACGCCGAATTCGTCGCGCATGGCCTGGTTGCGCTCGAACCCGCCGGCGGCGAGCAGCACGCCGCGCCGGGCACGGATGCGGGCCGGGCGCCCGTTATGGGTGACGTTGGCGCCGATCACCCTTCCCTCCTCGACGATCAGGCTTTCCAGCGCGCAGTTGAGCTCAAAACGCGCCCCGGCATCGCGGCCGGCGAGCAGCAGCCGGCCGACCAGGGCGCGGCCGCCGCCGATCGGCTCGGGCTCTTCGTAGCCCATGATGTCGTTGCCCATCGACATCCGCACCTTGCCTTGAAACTCGCCAAGCTCGGCGGAGGGGATCGGCATGGTCAGCACGTCGCGGCCGCGCGCATGGGCCGGCGGGCAGCCGATATCGCCGTAATAGTCGGGGAAGGCGAAATAAAAGAAGCGCACATGCGGGCTGCGCTCAAGATACTCGACCACGTTCGGCCCGTTGCGGACGAAAGCCTCCTGCAGATCACGAGGAGTCCGGTCGCCGACCACGGTCTGGAAATATTCGAGGGCGGTATCGTTGCTGTCATCCAGCCCGTCGCGTTGGGACGCCTGGTTGCCGGGCAGCCAGACCGCGCCGCCGGAATAGCAGGTGGTGCCGCCGAATCTGTCGGTGCTTTCGATCACCAGCGTATCGAGCCCTTCGGATGCCGCGACATAGGCCCCGGTCAGCGCCCCGCCGCCGCTGCCGGCGACGAGCATGTCGCATTCGAAGTCCCAGTTCATCAGAACATCCCGTCGATGCGCTTCAGTACGTGCCGGCAGAACTTCGCCATATCGTTCGGATCGTCGAAGAAGTTGGCCGGCTTGATAGCGATCAGGTCGCAGCCCTGGGCGACCAGGGCCGGCAGCTGCGCATCCAGGGTCGCGTCGAAATCGGCGGGGCCGTCATCCGGGAAAGACGGCACCAGCCAGCCGGCGATCTCCAGATCGTCGGCATTGCGCCCGGCTTCGGCAAACGATTTTTCGAGCAGCGCCTTATCGTCCTCGCTCAGCCCGAATCCCATGAACAGGCCGTCAGCATGCGCCACGATCCGCTTCACGAAGCTCGGCCGGAATTCCATGCCGCCGAACCAGAGCTTGAGGCGTTTACGGTCGGGCTTGGGCGAAAAGTAGGTGTTGGCGAACTGGTAGAACTCGCCATCGTAAGCCGCCGGCGTGTCCTCCCACAGCACCTTCCAGATCGCGAGATGCTCGTCCAGCCTCCGGCCGCGCGTGGCGAAGTCGACCTGCATCGACTGGTATTCCTCGGTATGCCAGCTGACCGTCGGCATGACCGTGAAACGGCCGTTCGAGATCAGGTCCATCGTCGCCAGGTCCTTGGCGAGCGTGATGGGATGCCGCAGCGGCGCGATCAGCGCGGCGGAGATGATGCGGATGGTCGCGGTAGCGCCGGCCATCGCCGCCAGCTTGATCAGCGGGCTGGGCCACGGCGTCGCCGGGTCCTGCATGCCGGGCATCACGAACTGGCGCGGATTGTCCGGCCGGCCGAGCGAGCCGGCGCTGGGGCCCATCACCACATGCTCGCTGACGAATAGGCCTTCGATGCCCTCGCCCTCGGCGATCTTGGCGAATTCGAGGTGCCGGTGCTCCTGGTCCTCGGGCAGCAAGGTGAACAGCTCGCTCATGGCGAGCATCACCTTCGGCTTGGCGCCGGATTTGTTCATTGTCGTTGTCCCTGGAGAAAGGTCAGCCCTCGGCGATTTCCTTGGCCCACACTGCGTTGGCGTAGCCGGTATCGACCTCTTTCTCGAAGCGGGCGACCGATTGCGGGCGGACCTTGTCGCGATCGACATAGAACTGGTCGTACCAGGTGCGCAGGCGATAGACCGGGCCGTCGCTCTCGGTCACCAGCGGGTTGTCGATGCGGGCCTTGCGCTGCCAGATGCGGACATCCTGGAAGGTGGCGACCTTCAGCCCCTCGAAATTGACCAGGTGGCGGGCATGGTTCTCCGCCTCGGAGAGGCCTTCCTTCTTCCGGGTGAGCACGCCCATGCCGAGGCGGAACTTGCCCGGCTCGATCGGGAGGATGGAGAGAAACAGGACCGAGTACAGCACCCCCACCTCGGGGAAGCGCCACCACAGATAGTCGACCGAGTAGGCGGGGCCGTTCCAGGTCGATTCCGAGCGCAGGAAGCCGTCGATCTTCTCCGGATCGCCGTCGTAGTGGCCGTCGTGGTCATAGGTCGGGATCACGTCGTCCGAGCCGCACTCCATGTATTGGGTGGCGACATGCTTGTCGAAGACGCATTTGAAATAGCCGGGCTGGGCGCCCTTGCGCTCGCCATGGACGTAGAAGAAATGCGGCATGTCGGCGAGATTGTCGATCAGCTCACGCGGATGGTTCTCGACGATCGCCTCGGTCCAGGCCCAGTCTTCGCTCCACTCGTCGCTATGGGCGCCGGCGATGGTGGGCAGCTCGACATCCGGGGCCAAGCCCTCCGGGTCGTTCCACACGACCAGATGCTTGTTGACCTCCCGCGCGATCCAGGCGCGGGTGCGGGCGCCCTGCGGGATCTTCTTCGAATAGGGGACAGAGACGCAGTAGCCCTCCCCGTTCCAGCGCCAGTCATGGAAGGGGCAGGCCACGGTATTGCCGATGATGCGCCCGTCCGACAGGTCGCCGCCCATATGCAGGCAATAGGCGTTGAGCACGTTGAGCCCGCCGTCCTCACCCTGGAAGACGACCAGCTTGGTGCCGAAAGCCTCGACCGCGTGCGGCTTGCCGTCCTTGAACAGCGACGCCGGGCCGAGGCAATGCCAGCCGCGCGCATAGCGCGTCGGGATCGGGCTGGATTCGATCTCACGGACCGGCATCTGGTCGGTCATTACGTTGTCCGGCATTCGTTTTCCCCTACCGACCACAATTACGGTACCCACAGTTCCGTATTAGAAATTGCGCCACGCCCTGTCAAGGCGGCGCTTGCTTGCGGCGGTGTCATCGCCATAGTGGCGACCGGACCATTAACCATGTTTCGCCAGTCCAAGGGCAAGGGGAAAGTTTCATGCGCTACAAGCTTCACGGGCGTTCCGGCCTCAGGGTTTCCGAGCTCTGCCTGGGGGCGATGACCTTCGGATCGGACTGGGGCTGGGGCGGCGATGACAGCCACAGCCGGGCGATGTTCGACGCCTTCGCCGAGGCCGGCGGCAATTTCATCGACACGGCGCATGTCTATACCGAGGGCGCCAGCGAGCGGCTGGTCGGCGAGTTCATCGCCTCGGACCGCGACCATTTCGTCGTCGCCACGAAATACACGCCCTCGACCGGCACCGACATCTCAAAGGCCGGCAACAGCCGCAAGAACATGATGCGCTGCGTCGAGGAAAGCCTGGCGCGGCTGGGCACCGACCATATCGACCTTTACCTGCTGCATTTCTGGGACGGCACGACGCCGGTGGACGAGATCATGCGCGGGCTGGACGACCTCGTCTCATCGGGCAAGGTGACCTACCTCGCCGTGTCCGACGTGCCGGCCTGGCAGATCGCACGGGCCAACATGCTGGCCGATCTCAGGGGCTGGTCGTCCTTCATCGGCATGCAGGTCGAATACAGCCTGGTCGAGCGCACGCCGGAGCGCGAGCTGTTTCCGATGGCCAAGGAGCTCGACCTCGGCATGACCGCCTGGTCGCCGCTGGCGCAGGGTGTGCTGTCGGGCAAGTTCCTGGGGAACGGGACCAGCGATGCGACGCGCATGCCGGCGTCCCACGTTCAGCCGCGCCACAACGAGATCGCGCAGCTGGTGGTCGATATCGCCAAGGAATATGGCTGCTCGCCCTCGCAGGTGGCGCTGGCGGCGATCCGGCAAATGTCCAAATGGGGCGACATCATCCCGATCATCGCCGGCCGCAACGCGGCGCAGGTGAAGGACAATATCGGCTGCATCGACGTGACGCTCGATGAAAGCCAGCTGAAGCGCCTGGACGAGGCCACCGCCATCGATCTCGGTTTCCCGCACAACATGCTGAACGGCGATATCGTCCGGAACATGGGCTTCGGCGGGCTCGAGAATTACAACCGGCTGGACAATCACCGGTAGCGCTCTACTCCACTTTACCGTCATGGCCGGGCTTGACCCGGCCATCCACGCGATGACGCCTGCACTCAAAGCCGGAGGTCTGCACTTCCGGCACCCCGTGGATGCCCGGATCAAGTCCGGGCATGACGAGTGATGAGTGGGGCTTAGATCGAAGCCAAAGCCGACCGGTCTATCGCCCCGACCGACGTAAACCCGGTCAGCGCCATCGCCACCCGCATCTCAGCCTCGATGAGGCGGAGCATGTGGGCGACGCCGGCCTGGCCGCCTCCGCCCAGCGCATAGGCCCAGGCGCGGCCGAGCAGCACGCCCTTGGCGCCCAGCGCCAGCATCCGCACCACGTCGAGGCCGGATCGGACGCCGCCGTCGGCCAGCACCACCAGCCGGTCCGCCACCGCATCGGCGACCCTGGGCAAAGCAAGCGCGGTCGGCAGCGCGCCGTCCAGCTGGCGGCCGCCATGGTTGGAGACGACCAGCCCGTCGGCGCCGAGATCGGCGACCGATTTGGCGTCCTCGGCATCGAGAATGCCCTTCAGGATCAGCGGCCCGTCCCAGTTGGCGCGAACCCATTCCAGGTCCTTCCAGGTGACGCTGGGATCGAAATTGTTGCGCATCCAGGCAAAGAAATCCTCAAGCCCGGTATTGCCCTTCAGCACCGGCGCGACATTGCCCAGCACATGCGGCCGGCCGAGCAAGCCGACATCCCAGGCCCAGCCGGGTCGAACGACTGCCTGAAAGAATCGACGGAGGTCACCCCGTGACCCCGGCGCGCCGGCAAGGCCCGAGCGCACGTCGCGATAGCGCGAGCCCGGCACCGGCATGTCGACGGTGAACATCAGCGCCGAACACTCCGCCGCCTTGGCCGCCGCCAGCAGATCGCGCATGAAGCCGCGGTCGCGGATCATATAGAGCTGGAACCAGAAGGGTTTCGTCACCCCGCGCCTCACCTCGGCCACGGGGCAGGCAGAAACGGTGGAGAGGCAGAACGGAATCCCAGCAGCCTCGGCCGCCCGCGCCGCCTGGACCTCACCCCGCCGCGCGGCAAGGCCGGCCAGGCCGATCGGGGCCAGCGCGACAGGCAGGGACAGTTTCTGACCGAAGAGCGTCGTCGAGAGATCGAGCGCCGATACGTCGCGCAGCACACGTTGGCGCAGCGCGATCCGGGCCAGCTCGGCGACATTGCCGCGCAAGGTCGCCTCGGCATAGGAGCCGCCATCGATATATTCGAACAGGAAATGCGGCAGGCGCCGGCGCGCCAGCTCGCGATAATCCAGAACCGACGCCGCCTTCATCTTTTCCCCCGCCTCGGGTCCCGACTGCTTTATAGCAGTTGGCTATGACCGTGAAGACGCCCACCGCGACCGAAGCTCTCACTGCCCTGGAAGCCGCCGCCGATCCCGTGCGCGCGGCCGGCTCCATGCGCTACTTCAAGACCGGCCCGGGCGAGTACGGCGAGGGCGACCTGTTCATCGGCGTGACCGTGCCGGCGCAGCGCAAGCTGGCGCGCGACTTCAGGTCGACGCCGCTGGATCAGGCCGAAATCCTGTTGAACGACAAGGTCCACGAGGCGCGCAGCCTGGCGCTGATGATCCTGGTCTTGCGCTATGAGCGCGGCGACGAAGCCGAGC
Source organism: Alphaproteobacteria bacterium (assembly GCA_036271255.1). Lineage (GTDB taxonomy): Bacteria > Pseudomonadota > Alphaproteobacteria > BOG-932 > Roseiterribacteraceae > BOG-932. Next base: position 1,993 of record DATBAZ010000466.1, on the reverse strand, counting down.
GGCAACGCATCTTCGAGCTCTATGTGAAAAATCTCGACCGGATCGACAATTGGGACCTGGTCGACGGGTCCGCCCCTTATATCGTCGGCCCGCACCTCTTGAACCGCGACCGCGCGCTGTTGGACGAACTGGTCGCCTCGCCGGTCATCTGGCGTCGCCGGGTCGCGGTGCTGGCGACATGGCACTTCATCCGCGCGGGCGAACTCGAGCCGACCCTGGCGTTCTGCGACCGGCTGATCCAAGACAGGCACGACCTGATGCACAAGGCCTGCGGCTGGATGCTGCGCGAGGCGATGAAGCGCAACCAACGCCAAGTCGAGGACTGGCTGGTCGCCCGCACGCCAGGCATCCCGCGCACCACGCTGCGCTATGCGATCGAACGCCTGCCGCCCGAACGGCGGGCCTGGTATCTGGCCCTTAAGTAAGGTCGACGCGGAGCCGCGAGAGCCTGATGGTCTTGATCTCCCACGCGCCGTTCCGCTTCTCATAAGTCTCATGATAGTGGCCGAAGCCGCGCATGGTCTTGTAGGGGACCGGCGCCCCCTCCTGCACCCACAGCAGATCCTCCATCGCCCAGATGCCTTTCGCCGTCGTCGGCGAGGTGACCTCGATCTCCGGCATGTGGCCGTGATGGGTGGTAACGATGTTCTGGAGGATCGGAGCGAGGTTCTTCACATAGAGAGCCGCGCCGTGGGTGAGCAGGCTCTCGTTCCGCGTGCCGGTCGAATCCCGGAAGTCGCAGACCACGTCGGGGGCGAATACGGCCTGCAATCCCGACCAGTCTTTCTCGTCCATGCAGCGGAAGTATCGCGCCTTCAGCGCCTTGATCTCCTCGATCGCCGCCAGCCGGTCATTCGTATCCATGATCGCCCCCATAGTCGGATAAAATTTTACCCTAATCTGAGATTTTTCCCGTCCCGTATCCCTCGCATCGGAGCGTGGAACGGGTGAGCCAGCATACTGCCGCGGATACTTTTCCAATATCGATATCCCGGCACGAACGCATTGAGCGCACACATTTTTATCGCCGACTGGAAACATTATTTATAGACACACATCGCAAATGTATTTTATTGTCTTCTGGTCAGCAAAACTAAGACTGCGGTGTGTGCCGCAGCGAAGTCGCGCAGACAGGACCGAACTCAATCTTCACTGCGCGGGGAAGAGAATGAGTCGACCGCGTGGCCGGTACTCACTGTCGCTGCTTTTGGGACTGTTGCTTGGATTGTCGGGGGTGGCAAACGCCCAGACGATGTCTGCGACGGCGACCGCCGACGTTCATCTCGGCGTAGCGACTTGCGCCGGCGGCCCCTGCCATGGCGCCGCCTCCACCACCAAAAAGAACGGCGTTCTCCAGAACGAATATCTGACCTGGCAGGTGCACGATAAGCACGCCAAGGCCTATACCGTTCTCGAGGGCGACCTGGGCAAGCGGATCGGCGCCAATCTGGGCATCAAGCCGACCGAATCGAAGGAATGCCTGGTCTGCCACTCCGACAACGTGCCGGCCGAGCAGCAGGGCGTTCAGTTCAAGCTGTCCGACGGCGTCGGCTGCGAGGTCTGCCATGGCGGCGCGCAGCGCTGGCTGGGCGACCATGTCACCGGCAAGATGACCCATGCCGACCTGGTGAAGAACGAGGGACTCTATCCCACCGACCGCCCGGTCGACCGCGCCAAGCTGTGCCTGCAGTGCCATCTGGGCGACGAGACCCATTACATCACCCACCGGATCATGGGCGCGGGGCACCCTCGCCTGCCGTTCGAGCTGCAGACCTTCACCCAGATCCAGCCGGCGCATTTCGTCATCGACGACATCTACAAGAAGCGTAAGACCGTCTATCAGGGCGCGCAGTTCTGGGCCGTCGGCCAGGCCATGGCGCTGGAGAAGCTGGCCACGAGCATCTCCGAGGACAAGCACCAGGGCAGCGGCGTGTTCCCCGAACTGGTCTATTTCGACTGCGATAGCTGCCATCACCCGACGGACAAGCTGCGC
>DATBAZ010000465.1:0-9069 GCA_036271255.1 Alphaproteobacteria bacterium | reverse complement strand
ATCAGGCATTGTCGGCCGGCGCCGGCAGCCCGGCGGAGACCGCGCGCCACCTGGCCTCGGTGGAGACCCAGATCGGCGACGCGCTGGCGACGCATCAGTTCACCAAGGCCGACATGCATGACATGGCGATGGCGATCGTGCGGGCCAGCGGAGACGGCGACACCAGCGACTATGCCGGGGCCGAGCAGGCGACGATGGCGTTCGCCTCGATCATCTACACGCTGAACGCCGAGGGCATGGTGGATGCCGGCCAGTACAACACGCTGAAGGCCGCGCTGAACCAATGCTACGGAGCCCTTCAGAAGGAGGATAGTTACGACCCGGTGAAGTTCGCCGCGGCCGCCCAGGCGGTCTCCAAAGTGATGCCGTGATCCGGGGGCCGGCGATGCGAGCGAGCGCGCAATGACCGAGCATTATCAAGTCGCGATCATCGGGTCCGGGCCCGGCGGGCTGTCGGCGGCGATCACCGCCGCCGAACAGGGCCTGTCGCACGTCCTGTTCGAGCGGACCAGCCATCTGGCCGACACGATCTACAAGTACCAGAAGGGCAAGAAGGTCATGGCGCATCCGATGCGCCTGCCGCTGCAAGGCAGCATGCCCTTCGACGAGGGCTTCCGCGAAGGCATCCTGGCCGACTGGGACACCGCCGCCGCCAAGTCCGGCGCCAATATCAAGATGAGCGCCGAGGTCACCAAGTTGGCCGGGCAGCGCGGCGCCTTCGAGATCACCATCGGGAGCGGCGAGGTCTTCACCGCCGACGAAGTGATCCTGGCGATCGGCCTGCAGGGCAACCTGCGCAAGGTGCCGGTGCCGGGCGCCGACCGGCCCTGGGTGCAGTATCAGCTGGACGATCCCGACGCCTATCAGAACGAGCGCATCGCCATCATCGGCGCCGGCGACGCCGGTATCGAAAACGCGGTCGCCCTGGCCTCTCATAACGAGGTCAGCATCATCAACCGCCAGCCCGATTTCGCCCGCGCCAAGCCGGGCAACGTCGCGCTGATCGAAAAGGCGATCCGGTCGGGCTCGATCCGCGCCTATGCCAATTCCGCGCCCGCGCGGATCGACGACAACGCCCTGGTGCTGGATACCGCCGAGGGCCAGGCGATCGTGCCGGTGGACCGGATCATCGCCCGCCTGGGCGCGGTGCCGCCGCGCAAGTTCCTGGAAGATGCCGGAATCGTCTTTCCGAGCAAGGATCCGGCCGCCGTGCCGGAGCTGAACGAGACCTATGAGTGCAACGTCCCGGGCCTCTATATCATCGGCGCGCTGGCCGGCTTCACGCTGATCAAGCAGGCGGTCAACCAAGGCCATGAGATCATCCGCCGGATGGCCGGCGATCCTGTGGCGCCGGCCGACGAGGACCTGCTGCGGCAGCGTTTCGAGGGCGCCTTCCCCGGCGCCGCGGTCAACGACGTTCTGGCCTATCTGCGCGAGCATGTGCCGGTACTGGCCGGCCTCACCATGCTGCAGCTGCGCGAGGTGATGCTGGAGAGCGCGATCGCGCGCTTCAAGAAGGGCGACACGGTGTTCCGCCGCGGCGACTATACCAATTCGCTGTGGAACATCGCCGAAGGTTCGGCCCTGGTCATGGTCAACGAGGCGCGTCCCGACCTGGCCGTACGCATCGGCGCGGCTGAGTTCTTCGGCGAGCTGGGCCTGATCTCGGGCCGGCGGCGCACCGCCTCCGTGATTGCCGGCGACGAGTCGGTGATGGTCGAGATTCCGCGCCGTTCGATGCGGCGCCTGCAGAATTCGGTCCAGGCGATCAAGGCCGAGTTGGACCGCGTCGCCATGCGGCGCATCATCCACACCGCGCTGGCGCGCGACCGGCCGATCAGCGAGATCGAGGATGTGATAGCCGGCGCCGAACTGAAGCGGTTCAAGGCGTACGAGACCATCGTCCAGGAAGGCGATCCGGTCGATGCGCTCTATATCCTGCGCACCGGCTCGGCGACCGTATCGCGCGTCGATAACGGCCGCGAGGTCGCGCTCAATTATATCGCCGCCGGCAGCCTGTTCGGCGAACGCGGCCTGCTGGATGAAGACGCCCGCCGGGCGGCGACGATCCGCGCCACGGTGGCGTCGGAGGCGGTGCGCATCCCGGCAGAGATCGTCCGCCGCAGCATGGACCGGATGCCGGAGCTGCGCGACATCTTCGAATCCGCCGTGCAGAAGCAGCTGGACCAGACGGTGCACAGCGCGCTGGCCCGCGCCGGCCGGCCCGAAACCACCGGCGGCGAAGAGACCGCCATCGCCTCCTTCCTGGTCAATCAGGGCGTCGGCGAGGCGACCAACGCCTTCATCATCGACGAAGGCCTGTGCACGCGCTGCGGCAACTGCGAATCCGCCTGCGCCTCGACTCATGACGGGATCAGCCGGGTCAACCGCGATGCAGGGCAACGCGCGATGTCGGTGCTGCTGCCCGTCGCCTGCCGCCACTGCGAGAATCCGCACTGCATGAGCGACTGCCCGGTCGACGCGATCACCCGCGCGCCGAGCGGCGAGGTGTTCATCGACCAGATGACCTGCATCGGTTGCGCCAACTGTCACAATAACTGCCCGTACGGCGTCATCAGCATGGTCGATCCGACCTCCGGCCACATGGAGGCGCAGGGCTGGCTGGGCTGGCTGACCAATGCGGTCGGCCTCACCAAACCCACGCATGTGCATCACGACCCGAATGCGCCGCACGTGACCAAGGCGGTGAAGTGCGACCTGTGCAAGGACACCGGCGGCTCGCCGGCCTGCGTCGCCGCCTGCCCGACGGGCGCCGCCGTCCGCGTCGCCCCGGAGAGCTACATGTCCTGGCTTCGTGACGGTCGGGGGCGATCATAGTTACGCACACCGCCCCCGAATCCACCCAGATCCACCGCTCGTTCCTGACGTGGCGCGGCGGCTATTTCGGCCTTGTGGCGCTCGCCGTCTCGGCCGTGGCGATCCTGGGCTATTGGCTTCAGCATCCGGACGGCATCCCCAACGGCGGCACCTGGCTGGGCTATACCTACGGCACGGTCGGCTTCGCGCTGATCGGCTGGCTGGCCTGGTTCGGCATCCGCCGCCGCCGCTATGGCGGGCAGGGCCCGCTTGAGGGCTGGATGTCGGCCCATGTCTATCTGGGCCTGGCGCTGATCGTCGTCGCGACCCTGCATACCGGCTTCCGCTTCCACTGGAACGTCCACACCTTGGCCTTCGTGCTGATGGCGCTGGTGATCCTGAGCGGCGTGTTCGGCGCCTATGTCTTCCTGCGCTATCCGGCGCAGATGACCGCCAACCGGCAAGGCGCGACCCTGAAGTCGATGTCGGCCGAATTGGCCGCGCTGGACCAGCAGTGCCGCGACCTGGCACTGAATTTCGACGACGAGACCGCCGGCCTGGTGGTCAAGGCGACCGAGGATCACGGCGGCAAGTTCACCTGGTCCGAGGGGCTGTTCGGCAAGGGCCTGAACCCGCTGGAAGGCGCCACGGGGCAAGCGATCAAGCGGCTGCGGGATGAGGTCGGCGGCCCCATCGGCGGCCCCGGCAATTATGCGCCCGCCGAAGTGCTGCCGCTGGTCCAGGCCCTGACCAAGCGGGCGACGATCATCGTCAAGATACGGCGGGACTGGCGGTATCGGGCGCAGCTGCTGCTGTGGCGCGCGGTCCATGTTCCGCTGACCATCGCCCTGCTGGTGGCGCTGACGATCCACGTCATCGCCGTCTTCTACTACCGGTAGCCCATGTCGACGCTCTTCCGCTTCATACCGCGCGTCGGCGCATCGATCGACCCCAGGCTGGACCGGCTGGTGGCCGAGCCGGAAGTCACGATCGGCCGCGCCCACGATGCCGGGCTGCAGCTGAAGAAGGCCGGGCTCCGCTGGAACCACGCAGTCATCCGCGAGGACGGGCAGTTCCTGACAGTGGAGGCGCTGGCAGGCGCGACGCTGAAGAAGGACGGGGCCGACACCGCGCGCGTGACCTTGAGACCCGGCGACTCGATCCGCATCGGCGCCTATCTGTTCGCGCTGCAGGAAGCCGATCCGATGGGCCTGGCCGACCATGTGGTCACCGTCACGGCGGCCGAGGAAGGCGCCTTCGACGAGGTGACGCAGGCCAAGTCCTATATGTCGCTGTTCGACGTGCATCTGCCGAACGTGCGGCTCTATGCCTTCGTGCTGTCGATCATCGTCTTCGCCTTGTTCTTCATCATTCCGGTCGCCTTGGGCCCGACCAAGCTCGAATCGAGCTGGACCACCAAGGAAGGGCGGACGGAGCAGGCGCTCAGCGTCCACAGCAATATGTTCCAGTCCGCCATCGCCTGGAACGTCGGCGAGATATCCAGCGCCCACAAGGCGTTCGGCACCAACTGCAAGAGCTGCCATGAGAGCCCGTTCATCCCGGTGCGCTCGAGCTCGTGCCTGGCCTGCCATTCCGGCATCGGCCAGCATGCCGATCCGCATATCGCGCCCGATGTCGACCTGACCAAGGAACGCTGCGAATCCTGCCATCACGAGCATAAGGGCACGACCTTGGCGACCAGGGACGACCAGTCCGACTGCGCCTCGTGCCATCGCGCCATCAAGGACAGCGCGCCGCAGACCAAGCTGCGCGACGTCGCCGATTTCGGCAGCCACCCCGAATTCAAGGTGTCGCTGGTTCAGGACCCGGCGAAGATGACGTTCGCCCGCTTCGACCTGGACGACAAGGACGCAGTCGACAACAGCCATATCAAGTTCACCCACAAGACCCACCTGAAGCTGGACAAGGTCAAGGAGAAGGCTGCCAAGGCCGGCGAGACGACCTGCGCCACCTGCCATGAGGCGGCGCCGGGCGGCATGATCTTCAAGCGGGTCAATTACGAGCGCGATTGCGCCGAGTGTCACCTGCTGCAGTTCGAGCCGCTGCATCCGGAATGGCGCCTGCCGCACGGCCATGCCGAGGACGTCGCCAACCGGCTGCGCGGTTACTACTCCGAGGCCGCTCTGCGCAACGAGACGTTCCCGACACCGCGCAGCGACATCTTCGCCAAGCCGGGGGCCGACCTGCCGCCGCCCGACCCGACCGGCAAGGAGATGGTCTCGGCCCAGACTGCCAATGCAATGATGTCGTCGATCGCGCGCAGCGCCTGCGGCCAATGCCACGTGACCGAGCCGCCCGCGCCCGGCGCCGATCCTTCGGCCTGGAAGGTTCTGCCGGTCTATGTGCCCGACCGGTTCCTGCCAAAGGCGCAGTTCCGGCACGACAAGCACGACACGATGAGCTGCCAGGGCTGCCACGCGGCCGAGGCGAGCGACGGGGGCGTGCAGGCGCTGATCCCCGGGATCGAGACCTGCAAAGGCTGCCATGCCGGCCAGGGCGGGGCGCCGCAGCGGATCGCGACGCGCTGTGTCGACTGCCACATCTTCCACAATCCAGAACACCCAGTCGAAGGGAGCAACCTTCGCGCAGCAGCAGCGGCGATGGAGACTGGTAAATGACTACGCATAGGGCCCGATCCGCGAGGATTTCGGGCCGCCAGCTGGCCGGATTGATGGCGGCGGGCGTCGCAGCCCTCGGCCTCTCTTGCGCATCCGCGCATGCCGAAGGGCCGCTGCTGACGCCGAAGACCGGCATCAGCAAGGAATTCCTGAACCAGGCCGACGTGGGCAAGATCATCGGCCAGGTCGTTCAGGAGGCGAAGGCGCGGCACAAGCCGGCGACGATCGCCGTCGTCGACCGCCTCGGCTCGGTGCTCGCCGTCTATCGCATGACGGGCGCGCCCACCACGCTGCCGATCGAAAGCAACCCCAACGGCCATAATGCGGTCGCGCTCGTCGACGGCCTGAGCGGCCTGTCGTCGGTCACGGTCGGCGGCAAAAAAATTCCGCTGGTGCAGACCGAGCTCGAAGCGATCGCAAAGGGGATCACCGCCGCCTATCTGTCGTCATCGCACGGCAATGCCTTCACGACGCGCACTGCGAGCCAGATCATCCAGGAGCACTACAATCCGGGCACCCTGGGCGCCACTTCCGGCCCACTGTTCGGCACCCAGTTCAGCTCGCTCCCCTGTTCGGACCTGATGAATCGCTTCGACGGCACGCAGGCGTCGGCAACCCAGGGGCCGCATCGTTCGCCGCTGGGTCTGGCGGGCGACCCGGGCGGTCTGCCGCTCTATAAAAACGGCGAGCTGGTCGGCGGCATCGGCGTAAAGGCGGAGGGGCCGTACCGTGTCGACGAAGACATCTACGACAACGACCATTCGACCGACGAGATCGAGGCGTTCGCCGGAATGACCGGCTATGGCGCGCCTCCCGGCATCCGCGCGGACATGATCACCGTCGGCGGCCTGGTCCTGCGTTTCTCCGACGCGACGCCCGGCGATCTCAAGACGAATCCGGCGAAGGCCACGCCCTTTGCCAAGCTGCCCCGGTCGGCCGGCGCCCTGCTGCCGGTCAGGGGATATTATGAACCGGTGCCGGCGAAGCAGCCGCTCGCGATCCGGATGGGCAGCCGCTATGGCTCGCTCCGCTCGGGCATCGTGCAGGACACGACCGGCACGATCAGCGCGAAGAAGCATCCTTATCTTCTGGTCGACGCCACTAGCCATGTCCGCTATCCGGCAACAGCCGGCGCGGGCATACCGGGGGCGCTGACAAAGAAAGAGGCGCTGGGCTTCCTCAAAGCCGCCTATGCCAGCGGCCTCAGGACCCGGGCGCAGATTCGCAACCCGCTGGGAACGCCGCTGGCAGTGACGGTTGCCGTGGTCGACACCAACGGCACGATCCTGGCCCTCGCGACCATCCCGGACGCGCCGGTGTTCGGCATCGACGTCTCGGCGCAAAAAGCGCGCTCGGTGGTCCTCCTGTCGAGCGCCTACGGCGATCGGGCGCTGCAATCCGCGCAAGCGAATACGTCCCCGGCGCCAGGGCTGCTTGCCAATCCGCAAATCGCCAAATTCTCGAAGGCGGCGACCGCGTTCTTCGGCCGGCCGGTCTTCTCAGGCGCCTATGCCTGGAGTGACCGCGCGATCGGCAATATTCACCGCGACACCTATCCGGACGGCATCGACACAACGCCCAACGGACCGTTGTCTCTGTCCCAAACCCTATCGACGGTCTTTTCCGACGGGCTTCAGCTCAATCTGGTGCTCGACAATATCGCCGAGCATCTTCTGTTTGTCGGCGGCCTGTCCGCAACCGATACCGCGCCATATTGCACGGCCCTTCCAGCGCCGCCCGGCTCGCCCACCGGCCGGCCGGTCCCGTCGAGCGGGCTGCAGATCTTCCCCGGCGGCTTCGGGATCTACCGCGGCAACACGCTGGTCGGCGCTATCGGCATCTCCGGCGACGGCGTCGACCAGGACGACATGACCGCCTTCCTTGGCGTCTATAATGGCGGCCAGCAGTTGAAGGCCGGCCTCGGCGAGGCGCCGTTCAACATGCGGGCGAGCAAGCTCTACGCCAACGGCGCCGCGCCGCACTATGCGAACTGTCCTTACGCGCCCTATGTCGGGAGCAACTCTCAAAACCTGTGTATCGGCAAATGAGGCGCGACGCTTACCTTGCCGCCGCATCGGCGGTCGCGATCCTGGCCTCAGGCGCAGCCCGGGCGCAGGACGAATTCCAGAAGCCCGGGACCTCGATCATGGCGCCCGAGCCGGAGGACAAAGGCAACGGGCTCAGCGCGCCCTCGCCCGACGAGGAATACCGCTCGGTCCCGGTGCCAGACCGCGCCCGCATCGTCGATGCGCTGGGCGTGCCGGACAACCCGCTGAATCCGTATCAGCAGAGCACGCTGAAAGGCGACCGCCCGGTCTTCGACGACTGGTATGTGGTGGTCAGCGCGATCAGCGATACGGTCTATGAGCCGCGTACCGTGCCGATCCCGGTCTCGACCGTGGTCGCCAACCAGCAGGAAGGCAACGACCAGTTCGGCAAGCCGCGCCAGACCTTCTTCGTCCAGACGCTGATCCCGACCTTCTCGATCATCAAGGGCGACACGACCTTCATGCCGCCCGAGCTGGAGTTCACCGTCACCCCGGCGGTCAGCTTCACGCATCTGGGCGTCGAGGAGCTGGGCGTGACCGACGTCAACCCATCCAAGGGGCGGGAGCGCAATTCCGGCTTCGTCGGCTTCCAGGAAGCCTTCATCGACTATCATATCCGCAACGTTTCCGACCGGTTCGATTTCGATTCGATCCGGGTCGGCATTCAGCCGATGAATGTCGATTTCCGCGGCTTCCTGTTCAATGACGAGCAGCTGGGCGTGCGCCTGTTCGGCGACCGGGCCAATAACCGCTTCCAGTACAACGTCGCCTATTTCCGCAGGATCGAGAAAGACACCAACAGCGGCTTCAACGACCTGTCGAAGCCGCTGCGGCGCGACAATATCATCATCGGCAATCTGTTCGTGCAGGACCTGCCGATCCACGGCTTCACGACCGAGTTCAGCGTGGTCCATAACTGGAACCACGAGACGGGCCAGCATTACGACACCAACGGCTTCCTGGTGCGCCCGGCGACGTCGGGCTACCAGCAGCCCCGCGACTACTCGGTGACCTATCTCGGCCTCAACGGCGACGGTCATTTCGGCCGCTTCAATCTCGACGCCTCATTCTATTACGCGATCGGCAGCGACAGCGTGAACGAGCTGACCGGCAAGCCGGCCGACATCCGCGCTTTCGAGATCGCGCTCGAGCCGTCGGTCGATATCGATTATGTGCGCATTCGCGGCTCCTTCTTCTATGCCAGCGGCAGCGACGCGCGCAGCAATACCGAGGGCGGGTTCGATGCGATCAACCAGAATCCGCTCTTCGCCGGCTCCGATTCCAGCTATTTCATCCGCGAGGGCATTCCCTTCATCGGCGGCGGCGGCGTGCAGCTGACCGGGCCGAACAGCCTGCTGCCGGACCTGCGCTCGTCAAAGGACGAGGGCCAGTCGAACTTCAACAATCCGGGCCTTCTGCTGGTGGGTATCGGCACCGATGTCGACGTGCTGCCCGAACTCAGGATCAGCACGGACTTCAACCATCTCTGGTTCAACGATACCAAAATCCTGGAGCTGCTGCGGCAGCAATCCTCGATTCGCAAAGATATCGGCTGGGACCTGTCG
>DATBAZ010000464.1:0-19778 GCA_036271255.1 Alphaproteobacteria bacterium | reverse complement strand
CCACCCTCGCTTGTGAATCGAAAACCTGTCCTGTAGACGATGGGGCCTGCCGAACGGGGTGCCGGTCGAATACGAAACAGCGGGAAGAGATCGATGAAAGCCGTCTTGTGCAAGGAATTCGGGCCGGTCGAGCAGCTGGTCATCGAAGAGGTCCCGTCGCTGAAGGCCGGCCCCGGCCAGGTGGTCATTTCCGTCAAGGCGTGCGGCATCAATTTCCCCGATGGGCTGATCGTCCAGGGCAAGTACCAGACCAAGCCGCCATTGCCGTTTTCGCCCGGGCTGGAAGTCGCCGGCGTGGTGAAAGAGCTCGGCGAAGGCGTCACCGACCTGAGGGTCGGGGAGCGCGTGATCGGCTTCCCGGGTGTCGGCGGTCTGGCCGAGGAGGTCGCGCTTGATGCCTGGCTCTGCTTCCCGATGCCGGATTCCATGAGCTATGCCGACGGCGCCGGTTTTCTCATCACCTATGCCACCTCCCACCACGCGCTGAAGCCGCGCGGGCACCTGAAGGCCGGCGAGACCCTGTTGGTGCTGGGCGCCGCGGGCGGCGTCGGGCTGACCGCGGTCGAGATCGGCAAGGTCATGGGCGCGAAGGTCATTGCCGCCGCCTCCAGCGACGAGAAGTTGGCGCTGACCAAGGAATACGGTGCCGACGAAGTCATCAACTATCAGACCGAGAATCTGCGCGAGCGGCTGAAGGCGATCACCGGCGGCAAGGGTGTCGATGTTGTCTACGACCCGGTCGGCGGTGAGCTGGCCGAGCCGGCCGTGCGCAGCCTGGCCTGGCTCGGCCGCTTCCTGGTCATCGGCTTCGCGGCCGGCGACATTCCCCGCATCCCGCTCAACCTGCTGCTGCTGAAAAGCTCGTCGCTGGTCGGCGTCTATTGGGGCGCGGCGCTGAAGGCCGACCCCGCTGCCGGTCGCGCCGACGTGGCCGAGCTGCTGCAATGGTACGCCGAGGGCAAGCTGAAGCCCTGCATCTCAGCCACCTATTCGTTCGACCGCGCGGCCGAGGCAATCCTGGCGGTCACCAACCGGCAGACCAAGGGCAAAGTCGTCGTGGTGATGGAGTAAGGGCAGGGCGCCCGCTCCCGTGCCGACGGCGTCATGCCTGGCTGCGGGCCGCCGCGTCGATCTGCTTCGCCAGGTCGGCGACTTCGCGGTGAAGCAGCGCGCAGAGCTCGCCGGACCGCTGCTTCGTCATCCGCTCCGCGATGCAGGCGATGCTGATCGCCGCGAACATGCGGTCTCCGTCGGTGGGGATCGCTGCGCCGATCCCGCTTATGCCGGGCGACATCGATTCCTGGTTCCGCCCGCAGCCCTCACGCCGCGCTTCAGAGACCGAATTCCAGAGCATCTCGGGCGTGACGCCTGCGTGGCTCGGACCCGGCCCGCAATGATGATCGATGACCTGGCGCACCTCGTCGTCGGGATAGGTCGCGAGCAGGGCGACGCCGCCGGCCCCCAGCCCGAGCGGCCGCCGGCCGCCGATATCCAGGGTGACGACCCGTATCGGAGAGGTGCCCTCCGCGCGGTCGAGGCAGACGACGTCGAACCCGCTACGCACGACGAGATAGACGGTGTCCTGCGTCAGCTCCGCGAGGCGCCGCAGCGCCGGCCGGCAGATATCCGGAAGGGTGGAGCGCTGAGTCGTCGCCAGCCCCAGCTCGAAGATCAGCGGTCCCAGCTGATATCGCTTGGTTCTGGCATTCTGAACGACCATCATCTCGGCGATCAGTCCCAGCACGATCCGATGCGTCGTCGGCCGGGCCAGGCCGACCGTGCGCGAAAGGTCTATGAGTCTGGCGCCGATTGGTCCAAAACGGGCAATGGCGCGCAGGATCGCGCCGGCCCGGCGGATGGCTTGCGTACCGTTCTCGTTCATGATGGGTCTTCCAATAAGTCCACAATGCGGACCCATGCAGAATGGTGAAGCCATGCCTCCCGGAGCCTGTATTGACATGTTCAGGCGTTCCGAGATACGGCACCCACGCTAACTGGAAACACGAAAAAGACAAGTCCGCTATGTGGACTTATTTACTGACGGTGGAACCATGAGCGTTACATTCACCAAGCAAGGCCGCATCGGTATCGCGACCGTCGATAATCCCCCGGTCAACGCGCTGGGCCATGCCGTCCGCACCGGCCTTGCCGCCGCTGTGGCGCAGGCCGATGCCGATCCTGAGGTCAAGGCGCTGATCCTGATTTGCGCAGGCCGCACCTTCCTTGCCGGCGCCGACATCAAGGAGTTCGGCCGCCCGCTGGAGCCACCGCTGCTCAACGATCTGGTGAACGATCTGGAGGCATCGACCAAGCCGTTCGTCGCCGCCATCCACGGCACAGCGCTGGGGGGCGGGCTCGAGGTTGCGCTCGCCTGCCATTTCCGCATTGCGGTCCCTTCCGCCCGCCTCGGCCTCCCCGAAGTGAAGCTCGGCATCCTGCCCGGCGCCGGTGGCACCCAGCGTCTGCCGCGCCTGATCGGCGTCGAGCCGGCGCTCGCCATGATCACCGACGGCAATGACATCCCGGCTGCCAAGGCCAAGGCGATCGGCCTGGTCGATGAGATCATCGAGGGCGACCTGCTCGCCGGCGCCATCGCCTTCACCGAGAAGCTGCTGGACGAAGGCCGACCGATCCGCCGCGTCGGCGAGATGACCGCCAAGGTCGAGAACCCGGCCATCTTCAACGAGACCAAGGCGGCGCTTGCCAAGAAGCAGCGCGGCTTCCTGGCGCCGCAGGCCTGTGTCGATGCGGTGAAGCTGTCGACCGAATACCCGATCGAAGAGGGCTCCAAGCGCGAATATGCGCTGTGCCGCGAGCTGATGGTGGGTAACCAGTCAAAGGCCCAGCGCCACGCTTTCTTCGCCGAGCGCGAGGTCGCCAAGGTTCCGGACCTGCCCGAGGGCACGTCCGTGCGCGAGATCAAGACCGTCGGCGTCGCCGGCCCGGGCGCGATGGGTACCGGCATCGCCATGTGCTGCATCGCTGCCGGCCTGCCGGTCGTGCTCGTCGGCATGGACCAGCCGACCCTGGAGAAATCCCAGGCGACGATGCGCAAGATCTATGGCGGCAATGTCGCCAAGGGCACCATGACCCAGGAGGCGCTCGACGCCCGCATGGCGCTGATCACGCCGACCACCGACTATGCCGACCTCAAGGATGTCGACCTGGTGATCGAGGCGGTGTTCGAGGATATGGCGGTGAAGAAAGAGGTCTTCGCCACCTTGGGCAAGGTGACCAAGGCGGGCGCGATCCTGGCCTCCAACACCTCTTACCTCGATATCGACCAGTTGGCCGAGGCCAGCGGCCGCCCGGGCGATGTCGCCGGCATGCATTTCTTCAACCCGGCCAATGTGATGCGGCTGCTGGAGAATGTGCGCGGCGCCAAGACTTCGCCCGACGTGATCGCGACGATCATGAAGTTCGGTAAGACGATCAAGAAGGTCTCGGTGCTGTCCGGCGTCTGCGACGGCTTCATCGGCAACCGCATGCTGGCCAAGCGTTCGCGCGAGGGCATGTTCCTGCTGGAAGAGGGGGCGACCCCCTGGCAGATCGACAAGGTGCTCTACGATTTCGGCTTCGCCATGGGGCCGTATCAGGTCGCCGACTTGGCCGGCATCGATATCCAGCATGCCGCTCGCAAGGCCCGCTGGGACAAGCTCTCGGAGCGCGAGCATCAGGCCAATGTCGTCGACCAGTTGTTCGCGCTAGGCCGTCTCGGCCAGAAGAGCGGCAAGGGCTATTACGTCTATGACGACAAGCGGAAGTCGACGCCCGACCCTGAGGTCGAGGCCCTGATCGTCAAGCATTCCGCCGCGCGCGGCATCACCCGCCGCCCGGTTTCGGACGAGGAAATCCGCGAGCGCCTGATCTATGTCATGATCAATGAGGGTGCGAAGATCCTGGAGGAGGGCATCGCCGCCCGGCCGACCGATATCGACATCGTCTGGCTGACCGGTTTCGGCTTTCCGACCTATCTCGGCGGTCCGATGTTCTATGCCGACACGATCGGCCTGAAGACCGTCTATGACGCGCTCAAGAAGTACCAGGCATCGGTCGGGGATGAATTCTTCAAGCCCGCGCCGCTGTTGGAGAGACTGGCGCTTGAAGGAAAAGGTTTCTATTCAAAATGACCCCTCCCGCGTCACTCTGCGTAGGGTGGATGAGCGTTAGCGTAATCCACCAGCCGCGCAACGCGCGGCCTGCAGCGCCGGATGGATTCACCGGATGGTGGATTACGCTTCGCTTATCCACCCTACGTTTTTGCTTTTGACGTCCAGCCACGAACCAGGTGGGAAATGAATAAGTTCATGACCGCGGCCGACATGGTCGCACAGTTGAAGAGCGGAATGACGATCGGCGTCGGCGGCTGGGGGCCGCGGCGCAAGCCGATGGCGTTGATCCGCGAGATCGTCCGCTCGGACCTGAAGGATCTCACCATCGTCGCCTATGGCGGCGCCGATATCGGCATGCTGTGCGCCGCAGGCAAGGTAAAGAAGGCGGTCTACGGCTTCGTGTCGTTGGACGCCATTCCGGTCGAGCCCTATTTCCGTAAGTCCCGCCAGGCCGGCGAAATCGAGGTCTGCGAGGTGGATGAGGGCAATCTGCTGATCGGCCTGCGCGCCGCCGGCCAGCGCCTGCCGTTCCTGCCGACCCGCGTCGGGCTGGGCACTGACGTCATGAAGTACAATCCCGACTTCAAGACCGTCACCTCACCCTATGCCGACGGCGAGGTCTTCCTGGCGATGCCGGCGCTGAACCTCGACGTCGCCCTCGTCCATGCCGATCGCGGCGACAAGCTCGGCAACACCCAGACCGAGGGACCGGACACCTATTTCGACGACGTTTTCGCCCGCGCGGCGGAAAAGACCTTCGTCAGCTGCGAGGAGGTCTATGACCGCCTCGACCACTCCCATCCCGAGGGTGCGAAGAACAATCTGTTCGAGCGCTATCTCGTGACCGGCATCATCCACGCCCCGTTCGGCGCGCATCCCAGCTCCTATCCCGCCCGGTACGGCTGGGACATGGGACATTTCAAGGCCTATGCGGCGTCCGCGACCGAGGAGAATGGCTGGGAAAAGTATGTCTCCGAGTTCATCACGCCCGGCGAAGAAGCCTATCTCGAAAAAGTCGGCGGGGCCGAGGGCGTTTCCCGCCTGAAGCCGCCCGTGTTCTGAGGAAACGCATCATGACGCAAGCGAAAGAATTTTCCCTGGCCGAACTGATGGCCGTCGCGACCTCCGAAGCGTGGCGCGGCAATGGCGAGGTGCTGGCCTCCGGCATCACCCCGATCCCGCGCATCGGCGCCAGCCTGGCCAAGATGACCCACTCGCCCGAGCTGCTGATGACGGACAGCGAGGCCTATCTGGTCGAGGATCCCATTCCGCTGGGGCCGCGTGGCGACTACAAGCCGAAATTCTCCGGCTCGCTGAATTTCGCGCGCGTGTTCGACTGCGTGTGGCGCGGCAAGCGCCACGCGATGATCGGCCCGGTGCAAATCGACCGATGGGGCCAGTCCAACCTGTCGATGATCGGCCCGGACTTTCACAAGCCGAAGCTCCAGCAGCTGGGCGTGCGCGGCCTGCCGGGCAACAGCATCAACCACATCAACTCCTATTTCGCGCCCAACCATACCAGCCGTCTCTTCGTCGAGGGCGAGGTCGATATGGTGGGCGGCGTCGGCTACAACCCGGCCCGCCGGGCGCCCGGCACGAAGCAGGACTTTGTCGATCTGCGCCTGATCGTGACCAATCTCTGCGTGATGGATTTCGGTGGGCCGGAACATGCGATCCGCGTGACCTCGCTCCATCCCGGCGTGACCTTCGAAGAGGTTCAGGCTGCCACTGGCTTCCCGCTGCTGCGGGTCGACAATCTGGGTGATACGCCCGGGCCAACTGAGGAGCAGTTGGCGGTTATCCGCCACCTGGATCCGCATAACATCCGCGCGACTATTTTGAAGGATAATCCTCCGGGAGTTCGGGCGGCGGCTTGAGGTATGATCGCCGGGCCTGGATATAACCTCGCCCCTCGGGAGAGAGGTCGGCGGCGCAACCGCCGGGTGAGGGGGGCTGTGGCCACCATCGCGATGTATTCATAACGGCGAGAAAGCGGAGAGAGCCCCCCTCACCCGGAGCGCAAAAGCGCTCCGACCTCTCCCCCGAGGGGCGAGGTAGAAAGCGTTAAGACGGAGTAGACGAATGGCACTTCCCTATCACATCCACACCCACGGCAAGATCGCCGAGTTGGTGATCGAGCATCCGCCGGTCAACGCGCTGGACAGCACCGGCTGGCAGGCTCTGGCCGAAGGGATCGAGGCGCTCGGCAAGGAGCCGGACACCTCCGTCATCCTGATCCGCGCCGAGGGCCGCGGCTTCTGCGCCGGCGTCGACATCAAGGAGATGGCGGCCCATCCGGAGCGGATCGTCGAGCTCAATGCCGGCAACTACGCCACCTTCAAGGCGGTGCATCGCAATCCGAAGCCGGTGATCGTTGCGGTCCATGGCTTCGTGCTGGGCGGCGGCATCGGCATTTCGGGCGCGGCCGACATACTGATCGCGTCGGAAGACGCCAAGTTCGGCCTGCCGGAGATCGATCGCGGTGCGATGGGTGGCGGCTCGCATCTGCGCCGTCTCTTCCCGGTGCAGAAGCTGCGCTATCTCGCCTTCACCGGCGAGATGATCGGCGCGGCCGAGGCCGCCAAATATGGCGGCATCGAGCGGGTCGTGCCGCGCGAGCAGCTGGTCGAGACCGCGATGCAGATCGCAGGCAAGATCGCCGAGAAATCCCCATATCTCTTGAAGCTGACCAAGGAATCGCTGACCGGCATCGCCGCCGACCGCGAACTCGAGGACAATTACCGCTGGGAGCAGGGCTTCACCCTGCAGGCCTATCTCAGCCCTGACTCCGTCGAGGCGCGCAAAGCTTTCGCCGAAAAGCGCGAGTCCAAGTTTTAACTAAAGGACCCATCATGACCGAAGCCGTCATCGTCTCCACAGCGCGCACGGCGCTGGGCAAATCCTTCCGCGGTGCCTTCAACGACACCGAGGCCCCCGTCCTGGGCGGCCACGCGATCAAGCATGCCGTCGAGCGCGCCGGGATCAACCCCGCCGATGTCGATGATTGCATCATGGGTGCTGTCGCCCAGCAAGGCACCCAGGCTTATAATATCGGCCGCCTCTGCGGCTATGTCGGCGGCCTGCCGAACACAGTGCCGGGCATGGCGATCGACCGCGCCTGCTCCTCGGGCTTGATGGCGGTCGCGACCGCGGCCAAGGGCATCATTGCGGGCGACCTCAACATCGCCGTCGCCGGTGGCGTGGAATCGATCTCGCTGACCCAGACCAAGCACAAGAACAATTACCGGGCGCAGTCCGAGGCTGTGATGCAGCTGGTACCGACCGCCTATATCCCGATGATCGAAACCGCCGAGGTGGTGGCCGAGCGCTATCAGATCACGCGCGATCAGGAGGACGAGTACTCCTATCAGAGCCAGATGCGCACCGCCGCCGGCCAGGCGTCGGGCATCTTCGACAATGAGATCGTCGCGCTGACCGCCGAGAAGCAACTCTACGACAAGGAAGGCAACCCGACCGAAAAGCAGAGCGTCACCATCGTCAAGGACGAGTGCAACCGCGCCGACACCACCCTGGAGGGTTTGAAGTCGCTGAAGCCGGTGTTCAAGAACGGCCAATGGGTGAAGGAAGGCACGCACGTGACGGCGGGGAACGCCTCACAGCTGTCGGACGGCGCATCGGCCCAGGTGCTGATGAGCCATGACGAGGCCAAGCGCCGGGGCATCAAGCCGCTGGGCATCTATCGCGGCGTGGCCGTCGCGGGCTGCGACCCTGAGATCATGGGCATCGGCCCGGTCTTCGCCATTCCCAAGCTGCTGAAGGCGCACGGGCTGGATGTGAAGGATATCGGCCTGTGGGAGATCAATGAGGCCTTCGCCTGCCAGGTTGTCTATTGCCGTGACTTCCTGGGCATCCCGAACGATCAGCTGAACGTCAATGGCGGCGGCATCTCGATCGGCCATCCGTTCGGCATGACCGGCTCGCGTCTCGTCGGCCATGCGTTGCTCGAGGGCCAGCGCCGGGGCGTCAAATACGCCGTCGTCTCGATGTGCATCGCCGGCGGCATGGGTGCTGCCGGCCTGTTCGAGATCGTTCAGTAAGTCAGAATCAGAGGGCGGGATGGATTTCGAATACAGTCAACGGACGAAGGACTATCTCGCCCGCCTGACCGCGTTCATGGACGAGCACGTCTATCCGAACGAGCATCTCTATCATCAGCAGATCGACGAGGCGGAGAGCCGCTGGCTGGTGCCGCCGATCATGGAGCAGCTGAAGGAAAAGGCGCGCGCCGCCGAGCTCTGGAATCTGTTCATGCCGAACACGCATTACGGCGTCGGCCTGACCAATGTCGAATATGCCCCGCTGTGCGAGATCATGGGCCGCATCCAGTGGGCGGGCGAAGTGTTCAATTGCTCCGCGCCGGACACCGGCAACATGGAGACAATCGAGAAGTACGGCACCGAGGCGCATAAGAAAGAGTGGCTCGAGCCGCTGCTGGCCGGCGAAATCCGCTCCGCCTTCTGCATGACCGAGCCGGCGGTGGCGTCGTCCGACGCGACCAATATCCAGAGCTCGATCGTGCGCGACGGTGACGACTACGTCATCAACGGGCGTAAGTGGTGGTCGTCGGGCGCCGGCGATCCGCGCTGCAAGATCCTGATCTTCATGGGCAAGACCGACCCGAACGCGGAAAAGCACAAGCAGCAGTCGATGATCCTGGTGCCGCGCGAGACGCCGGGCATCACCGTCATGCGCCATCTGCCCGTGTTCGGCTACGATCATGCTCCGCACGGCCATATGGAGGTCGACTTCAAAGACGTGCGCGTGCCGGCCAGCAATATCCTGCTGGGTGAGGGCAGGGGCTTCGAGATCGCCCAGGGCCGCCTGGGGCCGGGCCGTATCCACCACGCGATGCGCATGATCGGCCTGGCCGAGCGGTCGCTGGAATTCATGTGCAAGCGGATGAAAAGCCGAGTTGCCTTCGGCAAGCCCGTCTCCGAGCAGACCGTGTCGCTGGAGCGCATCGCCGAGAGCCGCATCATGATCGATTCGGCACGCCTGCTGGTGCTGAAGGCGGCCCATATGATGGACACGGTCGGCAATAAATTTGCTCGTTCCGAGATCGCCCAGATCAAGGTGCTGGCGCCCAACATGGCCTGCAAGGTGATCGATTGGGCGATCCAGGCCCATGGCGGCGGCGGCGTTTCTGACGACTTCCCGCTCGCCTACGCCTATGCCCACGCCCGCACCATCCGGCTCGCCGACGGCCCCGACGAGGTCCACCGCAACCAGATCGGCAAGCTGGAACTCAAGAAATACGACCGGCTGTCGAACTAGGCATGGTCCAAGCTCATACATCCCTCGCCCCAGCGGGGAGAGGGTTACGGAGCGTTGACGAGCGCCAGCGAGTTTATGCGCAGTTGGGTGAGGGGGCTTCTTGTGCGGGCTTCCGGCACCACGGCCGCGGCGACACCCCCTCACCCGACGACTTCGTCGTCACCCTCTCCCCGTAGGGGCGAGGGTTATATGTTCGACCTCGACCGCCTCACCGACTATCTCCGCGCCGGCATCCCAGGCCTCTCCGGCGCCCTCGCAGTCGAGCCGCTGACCGGCGGCCAGTCCAATCCTACTTTCGTGATCCGTCTCGATGGGCGAAAGCGCTATGTGCTGCGCAAGAAGCCGGCCGGGCCGCTGCTGCCGTCGGCGCATGCGGTGGACCGCGAATACCGGGTGATGAAGGCGCTCGGCGGCAGTGACGTGCCGGTGCCGCGCATGCTGACACTGTGCGAGGATGAGAGCGTCATCGGCACCATGTTCTTCGTCATGGATTTCGCCGACGGCCGCTCCTTCTGGGACCCGGCGCTACCCGGGCTCGAAGTCGCCGAACGCACCGCGATCTACGAAGAGATGAACCGGGTGATCGCCGCGCTGCACAGCGTCGATTACCAGGCAGTGGGTCTCGGCGATTACGGCAAGCCTGGGAATTATTTCGCCCGCCAGATCGCGCGCTGGAGCAAGCAGTACAAGGCGTCGGAAACCCGGCATATCCAGTCGATGGAGAACCTGATCGCCTGGCTGCCGGAAAACATTCCGGAGGGCGACGATACCACTTTGGTCCATGGCGACTTTCGCCTCGACAACCTGATCTTCCACCCGACCGAGCCGCGCATCATCGCGGTGCTGGACTGGGAGTTGTCGACCTTGGGCCACCCGCTGGCCGATTTCTCCTATCACATGCTGGCCTGGCGTCTCAGGCCCGACGAGTTCCGCGGCATGGCCGGTGTCGATATCGCCACACTGGGTATCCCGAACGAGCAGGATTACGTCCGGGCCTATTGCAAGCGCACTGGCCGGCAGTCCATTAAGCCTCGCGATTGGGACTTCTATCTCGCCTACAACATGTTCCGCCTCGCCTGCATCCGGCAGGGCATCATGCGGCGCGTGCTGGACGGTAATGCATCAAACCCCAACGCGGCCGACGTCGGCCGCAGGGCAGGCGACATGGCCGACACGGCGTGGCGCTTGGTCGAAACAATGAAGACGGAATAGGACTGAACCGATGGTCACACTTCCCCAGACCGCGATCCAGAAGATGCTGGGTTGCCGCTATCCGATCATCCAGACCGCGATGGGCTGGGTCGCCACGCCTGAGCTGGTGGCGGGCACCAGCAATGCCGGCGGCTTCGGCTTCCTGGCGGCCGGCGTCATGCGCGCCGATGAGGTCGGGCCGGCGATCGAGAAGGTGCGGTCGCTGACCGACAAGCCGTTCGGCGTGAATTTCCACATGTTCCAGCCCGGCGCGGCGCAGATCGTCGAGACGCTGATCGAGATGAAGGTCGCGGCGGTCAGCTTTGGCCGTGGGCCCGACAAGAAGGCGATCGCCCGCTTCAAAGATGCCGGCATCCGCTGCATCCCCACCGTCGGCGCCGTCAAGCATGCCAAGAAGATGGTCGAGCTCGGCGTCGACATGGTGGTGGTGCAGGGCGGCGAGGGCGGCGGTCACACCGGTTCGGTGTCGTCGACAATCCTGCTGCCGCAGGTTCTGGACGCAGTCCAGGTGCCGGTCGTGGCCGCGGGCGGCTTCGGTGACGGGCGCGGCCTGGCGGCGGCGCTGGCCTTCGGCGCGCAGGGTATCGCCATGGGCACGCGTTTCCTGATGACCAAGGAAAGCCCGGTCCCGCCGCAGACCAAGGAACGCTATGTGAAGGCCTCGGTCGACGACATCTTCGTGACGTCGAAGCTGGACGGCCTGCCGCAGCGCATGATCCGCAATGCTTTCACCGCACGCCTGGAAAAATCCTCAGGCCTTGCGATGTGGACCAATGCGCTCTCGGCCGCCTGGCGGAAGAAGCAGCTCACCGGCGCCTCGACCGGCGACATGATCAAGTCGGCCCGCGGTATGATGGGTCATGGCAGCGACAGCTTCGCCCAGGCGCTGATGGGCGCCACCGCCCCGGTCTTCATCCAGCGCGCGACCGTCGAAGGCAAACCGGACGAGGGCGTGATGGCCACCGGCCAGGTCGCCGGTCGCCTGACCGACCTGCCCAGCTGCGAGGAATTGATCAGCCGTATTGTCGCGGAGGCAGAGGAGGCCTTGGATAAACTGATCAAATTGGTAGAAACACCGGCAAACTGATTGAGATACTGTAGCTAGGAAGAGTGGCATGGCTGGAATTTGTGAGGGCCGCATCGTCGTCGTGACCGGCGCGGGCAACGGGTTGGGCAAGTCTTACGCCCTGGCCTTCGCCCGCGAGGGTGCGAAGGTCGTGGTCAACGATCTGGGCGTCAGCCTGGCGGGCGAGGGGCGCGACACCGCGACGGCGCAGAAGGTCGTCGATGAGATCAAGGCCTTCGGCGGTGAGGCGGTTGCCAATGGCGACGATGTCGCCGACTGGGAAGGCGCCGGCCGCATCATCAAGACCGCGATCGACACGTTCGGCGGCCTGGATGTGGTGGTCAACAATGCCGGCATCGTGCGCGACCGCATGTTCGTCAGCTGCACGGTCGAGGAGTGGGACGCGGTGCTGCGCGTGCATCTGCGCGGCCATTTCTGCGTCTCCAGCCACGCCGTCGCCTTCTGGCGGGGTGAGAACAAGGCCGGTCGTCCGGTCGATGCCCGTATCATCAACACCAGCTCCGGGGCCGGCTTGCAGGGCTCGATCGGGCAGAGCGCCTATGCCTCGGCCAAGGGCGGCATCGCCAGCCTGACCCTGGTCCAGGCGGCAGAGCTCGCCCGCTACAACATCACCGCCAATGCGCTGGCCCCGGCCGCGCGCACCCGCATGACCGAAGGCGCCTTCTCCGACAAGATGAAGAAGCCGGACGAAGGCTTCGACGTGCAGGATCCGGACAACATCGCCCCGACCGTTGTGTGGCTGGGCAGCAAGGAATCCGCCGGCGTCAGCGGCCTGGTCTTCGATATCGAAGGCGGCCGCATCACGCTGGAAGACGGCTGGATGGACGGCCCGACCGTCGACAAGGGCGCCAAGTGGGACCCGCGCGAGATCACCGCCGCGGTGAAGGACCTGCTCGCCAAGCGCAAGCCGCAGAAGAAGGTCTGGGGCACTTAATTGGTATCGTCATGGCCGGGCTTGACCCGGCCATCCACGTGCTTATTCGGTGTGCGAAGATAGCCGTGACGTTGAAGCCTATGACGTGGATGCCCGGGTCAAGCCCGGGCATGACGAAATAGGGAAGGCAATTTGTAAGGAAGTTATCCATGGGAAAGATCCGCGTCGAGCCGCTGCCCTATCCGGAGCCGAAGGGCCTCTTAAAGGGCAAGACCGTGCTGATCACCGCCGCTGCCGGCACCGGCATCGGCTTTGCCACCGCCAAGCGCTGCGCCGAGGAAGGAGCCCGCATCTTCGTCAGCGACGTGCATGAGCGCCGGCTGGGCGAGGCGGTGGCTAAGCTGCAGGAAGTCACCCAGCAGCCGGTCGGCTCCAAACTGTGCGACGTCACCAAGGAAGAGCAGGTCCAGGCGCTGATCGCCGGCGCCATCGCCGAGATGGGCCATATCGACGTGCTGGTGAACAATGCCGGCCTCGGCGGTTCGGCCACCGTGGTCGAGATGACCGACGACCAGTGGCACAAGGTGATCGATGTCACGCTGACCAGCGTGTTCCGCATGACCCGCGCGATCCTGCCGCACATGTACAGCCGCAAGACCGGCGCGATCGTCAACAACGCCTCGGTGCTGGGCTGGCGCGCGCAGGAGCTGCAGTCCCACTATGCCGCGGCCAAGGCCGGCGTCATGGCCTTCACCCGCTGTGCCGCGATCGAGGCGGCAGAGCAGGGCGTGCGCATCAACGCCGTCGCCCCGTCGATCGCAATGCACGAGTTCCTGAACAAGGTGACCTCGTCCGATCTGCTGGCCGAGCTGTCGGCCCGCGAGGCCTTCGGCCGCCCGGCCGAGACGTGGGAGATCGCCAACGCCATGGTGTTCCTGGCCTGCGACCTCAGCAGCTACATGACCGGCGAAATCCTCTCAGTCTCCAGCCAGCGAGCTTGATGTTGCCGCATATCTTCAACAGCCCGGCCGAGCTCGCCCCCGCGCTCGGCCAGACGTTCGGCCCGACTGAATGGGTCTCGATCGAGCAGGACCGGATCAACAAGTTCGCCGACGCGACCGAGGATCATCAGTGGATCCATGTCGATGTCGAGAAGGCCAAGTCCGGCCCGTTCGGCGCCCCGATCGCTCATGGCTTCCTGACCCTGTCGCTGACCAACCTGTTCCTGCCGCAGATGATCGAGGTGCGCGGCATCTCGATGGGCATCAATTACGGCCTGAACAAAGTCCGCTTCCCGGCAGTCGTCCCCGCCGGCAGCCGCATCCGCGGCAAGGGTGAGCTGATCTCGGTCGAAAACGCAGCTGGTGGTGCCATCCAGTCGATCATGCGCATCACGGTGGAAGTCGAAGGCAACCCCAAGCCGGCCTGCATCGCCGAGGCGATCAGCCTCTGGTATCCGGCCTGATCGGCTAGTTTCCCACCCGCCGCTGCATCGCCGGCGCCAGGAATTCCATCAGGCGTCGTGTATGGCTGTCCGGGGGGACGTCGTCCCGCACCAGCAGCCACAGCTCCATCGACAGTTCCGGCTCGATGTCGCGGATGCGGACTAGGCCGGATTCGCGGTCGGCGACGAAGCACCACATATGGCCGATGCCGAGGCCATGCAGCACCGCCTCCTTGAACGCGTCCCAGCTGTTGACCTCTGCGCTGACATTGGCGGCATCGGGCAGGTTGGCCTTCAGCCAGCGGGCGGCCGCGGAGTTGGCTGCCTCCTTGCCCCAGCCGATCCAGTCGTGGTCCTGGAACCCGTGGTTCGGGGGCAGGGCATCGAGATAAGTTTTGGCGGCATAGACCGCCTGTTGCAGCATCCCGATCCGAATCCCGCGCACGTTCTCCGGTCTGTACGCCACCAGGCAGATGCCGAGATCGGCCTTGCGCTGGAGCACGTTGGTCAGCGCATCGCGGGCCGTCAGCAGTTCCAGCTTGATGTCGGGGTCGGATTTGCGGAAGGCGAGCAGCTCCCCCATGAACTCGGTCCCGATCTCCCCCGAGACCGCGATGCGGACCGTGCCGCTCAGCCGCTCGTGCGGCGTCGCCAGCCGTTCGTTCAGCCGCTCGATCTCCCGTTCGATACCCTCGGCGCATTCCAGCACGGCGCGCCCGGCGGTGGTGGGGCGATACCCCGTCGGCGTCTGCTCGAACAGTGAGATGCCGAGCTGGGTCTCAAGCGCGTTGATGCGCCGGCCGATGGTTGTGCGATTGACCTTCAGCCGCGCCGCGGCATGGGTGTAATTACCGGCCCGCACGGCGCCGATGAAGAATTTTAGATCATTCCAATCCAGCATCCGTGCAAATTTGCACACATGCTGTGCGAACAAAAACATTTTTTTCCATTTCAGGGCGCACTAAATTGACAATCGTCTAGTCCGCGTCGGATTGCGGACCACCGGGTGTTGGGGAGGATTGTTGATGGCGACGACCAAAGAGTACGGCTTGGGAGAGTTCACCTTCCCGCGCGGCTGGTTCGTGGTGGCCGAGGCTTGGGAGCTGGACAACGGCCCGATCGGGGTCCGCTTCTTCGCAAAGGATTTCGTGATCTATCGCGGCCAGAGCGGCAAGGTCGTCATGCTCGATGCCTACTGCCCGCACATGGGCACGCATCTGTGCAAGAACACGACTTCCTACATCGTGCGTGACGGCACCCAGGTGCACGGCGACTCGATCCGCTGCCCCTATCACGCCTGGAGCTTCGGCGCGGACGGCAAGTGCGACGACATTCCCTACGCCAAGCGCATTCCCGCGGCGGCGAAGGTCGAATCCTATACGGTCGTCGAGCAGGCCGGCATCATCTTCATGTGGTATGACGAGGAGCGGCTGGAGCCTGACTTCAAGCTGCCTGCCATGCCCGAATGGGATGACCAGTCCTTTGTCCGCTGGAAGCTGGATCATATGGGCCAGTTGAACATCCACGGGCAGGAAGTGCTCGACAACATGACCGACTATGCGCACTTCGTGCCGGTCCACGGCTCGACCGACTGCTCATATTTCGAAAACGAATTCCGCGGCCCGGTCGTGGTCCAGCGCTTCGGCGCCGGCCACCGCACGCTGGTGACCGACGGCAACATCCTAGAGACCGATACCTGGTACACCGGCCCGGGCATCCTGACGTCGCGGATGAAAGGCAATCACCCCTCGCTGATGATCATCGCCAACACGCCGATCGAAGACGGTGTGACCAAGGTCTGGCATGGGCTGATGGTCTATTCGGGCAAGGACGTTGCGACCGAGGAAGACATTCCGATGGGCCGCGCCTATCAGGAGGCGAGCCGCCAGGCCTTCGCCCAGGATTTCGAGATCTGGACCTACAAGAGGCCGGCGCTTCAGATCCTGCAGGTTCCCGAGGATGGTCCGTTCAACAAGCAGCGCGTCTGGTACTCGCAGTTCTTCAACCCGCGGGTGAAGGCGCCGCTGATCCAGGCCCGCGTCGACGGCATCGCGCCGACCAAGTACCAGGGCGAATCGCCGGAGCGGGAGCAGCGGCCGTTCGACAGCATCGCGGCGTAAGCAGCCGGACCGCCAATGAAAAGGCCGCTCTTCGGAGCGGCCTTTTTTATTCGGCTTCGTAGGATGGGTTCGCTACGTTCCAGCCATCCTACTTCTCAATCCGGCAACGGCTCGGTCGCGTCGCCGCTCAGCGGGTATTCCAGGAATTCGACCAGCAGCGGGTCGCCCGGGCGTTCCATATAGGCGTAGGCGATGTCGGGGCGCAGGCGGTCGTACCAGACGGTTTCGTAGCCGGCGGCATTCGCCTTCTTGACCCATTCGTCGCAGTCGGCGACGCGAAATTGCACATGGTGCATGCCCTCGCGCCCGCTCTCCAGGAAGTCGCGGTGCGGCGTGTCACCCGAGACCCACTGAATCAACTCGATCTCGACATCGCCGGAATGGCCGAAGGCGATGGCGAGCTCATATTCGCTGCGTGGCTGGCCCTTGTAGGAGGCCCACTGCTTGGCGAATTCCGGCGGGGTTTTCTTGAACGGGCCGAACAGCGGCTCGTAGAAGGCGATCGACTTGTCGAGATCGCGCACAGCGAACCCGATCTGGGCAATCTGCGGCAGTTCGAGCTCGCCGAACAGCGGGCGGTTGGGAACAGGCGTCGGCATGGTTTCCCCCTTTTATCGTGTCAGGCTTTGAGATCGGACAGCTTGACCACCGAGCATTTCGGGATCGGATGGGTCTTGGCGTCGACCCAGCGCATCAAAATGGTGCCGGCGGTATGGCCGTCGGTCGTCAGATAGTTGCCGACGCCTTTGTCCTCGGCCGCGATCACGATCTTGATCGACCCGTCGGCATTGTACTTGGCGCCGCCCTTCTGCACATGGACCGGCAGGTAGCGATAGTCGAGCGACTCCCACCACCAGTTGTCGAGCTGCAGGTTCCAGAAGGCGCAATCCGGCACCGGGCTCTCGATCACCAGCGCCTCGTCCGGCTTCAGTTCCCAATACATGTGCAGATAGAAGATCTTCGGATCGCCGCCGATCTTGATCCAGTGTTCCTGCTCGGTCGTGATCCAGTCGTTCGGCTTGCGCTTAAAGTCTTCCGACAGGACGGCGAAGGCCCGGGCGGTGCCGGTGACGAAGGCCGCGGCCTCCTGCAGACCGGTGTCGAGCGCCTCGGCCGTCAGCGGCTTCGGATATTTCGGGCCGCCGATCTGTTCGATATGCGCAGTGGCCGGAATTTCCTTGGAGCGGTCGAGGAAGGTCTGCCGGCCCAGCAGCATGGTCGAATCCGGCGACAGTTTGATCCAGTTCTTGCCCTTGCGGGTTTGGCTCAGGATGATCTCATAGGTGCCGTCCGGCTCGACGATCAGCGAACTGCTGTCCAGCTCGCCGATCGAATCCATGGTGCCGTCGGTGGTATAGCGGTTGGCCTTGGCGCCCCAGCTGAAATAGGGAACCGTGCCGCGCGTGCCCCACAGCCGGTATTCCTTCGTCCCGTCGATGGTGACGTTGTGATAGATGTTGTCCGGGTTGTCGGCGCCGATCTTAGCCGTGTGGTGCGACAGGGAATAGATGCCCGGGAAGTCGGTGTCGGCGAATTCGAGCTTGCTCTCCAGCGCCAGCCGCGTCAGGCGGGAGAGGTAACGCCAGCCCTCGGCGCGGTCGATCTCGGTGGCCGGGGCGCTGTGGCCCAGCACATGCTGCCCGGCCGCCTTCAGCGCGTCGCAGAAATCCTCCCACGCCTTGCCGCTGATGACCCGCCCGACGTGATCTTGACCGCTCATGATGCTTTCCCCGATGCGTTGTGCTGCTTGTGACGTGTGCTGTTAGAGGATGAACTTTTCCCGATATGCCTTGAAATCCTTCTCCAGCTCGGCCTCGGTCAGGCCGAACTGCTCCAGCGTGTAGTGGTGGGCGGCGCGCTTGTCGCGTGAGTTCTCCGCCAGCCATTCCTGCATGTGGACCTCGACATCCGGCGTCATTCCGACGCCGAGCCGCTCCAGCACCGGCCGGGCCTGGTCGATCGGGCTCTTCACGATGTCTTCGTACTTCACGTCGATGAACCGATCGACGCCGATCCGCTGTCGCGCGGCCTCATAACGGCTGAGGAAACCGGCCCAGCGCTTTTCCGTGAAGCGGCCGATCTTCACCTCGTCGACATTCTCGCCGACCATCTTGTACACCGCCATCACGAAGCTGCAGTAGGACGGAACGGTCTGCAGCGGGTCGCGATGCGTGCTGATCAGCAAGGCCTCCGGGAAGGTAGACATCAGGCTGTCCAGCGTGGGCAGGTGGCCCGGCGTCTTCAGCACCCAGCGCTTGCCGGCGCGCGAGACATCGTACCATTGCAGGAACTTCAAAACCGTCTTCAGGTCCTGATAGGCCTTGCCGTGATCGAAGGTGCCGAGCCACTCCGCGTATTCGGGCACATACATCGCGGATTCGGGCATCGTGCCGACGAAGAACTGATCCATGATGATGATCTCTTCGTCCGGCTCGTCGATCGCAAACGGGTGGACCGACATCATGCCGGCCTGGACATAGCCGTCCATCACCTTCATAGCCGCCTCGCGGCGCGCGACCGGCTTGCCGCGCTCCTCGCCGGGGAAGGGGGCGTAGAACTGGGTCTCGAACCACTTGATCGAATTGAAGCCGGGGGCCTTCGACAGCAGCCGGTGGAACAGCGTGCTCCCGGTCCGCGGCAGGCCGCAGATCACGCCGGCCACATTGATCTCTTCGTCCAGGATCTCGGGATTGCGCTTGATCGTGTCGGTCATACGAAGGCGGCTGACCAGCCCGCTATTCATGCGCGCGCTCTGTCCGGCGATTCCGGCGGCGCTGAGATTGGCGTCTTTGTGAATCGATTCCAGCAGCTTGTTCATCGGCTCGAGGAACCACATATCGCCGAAATCGCTGAGGCCGGCCGTATTTCTGGCTTCTTCCAGAATCCGTTTTTCGGTCAGGTCCTTCAGCTCGGTAATCGCCATAATCGTATGTCTCCCCCAGGGCCGGTGTCTCGGCCACGGCGGGCACATAACCATCCGGGGGGCAGGGGATCAAGGGGAAGCTGGCGGCGACTGGCATAGGCGCGCCATCTGCGCTAAATCCTCACCCGCGTTTCGTGGCAAAGCGATGACAATGCTGCATTGCAACAGCAAAACTCGTAGCCGATGGCGCGACGCGCTACGTATTCGTTGGCAATCAAGCGGGAGTGAATGATGGCGACTGCCGACCAACTCGAAGCCTACAGCACGGAGCTGTACGAGGCTCTGCGCGCCCGCAAGACGGTCGTCCCGCTCTCAACCCGCTCGCCTGAGCTTACTATCGACGACGCCTATCAGATCTCGCTGGGCTTCCTGCAGAAGCGGCTGAACGACGGGGAGAAGGTGGTCGGCAAGAAGATCGGCGTCACCTCCAAGCCGGTGCAGGACATGTTGAATGTCCGTCAGCCCGATTTCGGCTTTCTGACCGACGTCATGGAAATCCCCGACGGTGGCACCGCCGTGATCGCCGAAGGGTTGATCGCGCCGCGCGCCGAGGCTGAGATCGCCTTCATGTTGAAGAAGGACCTGAAGGGGCCGGGTGTCAGCATGGAGGACGTGCTCGCCGCCACCGACTATATCATGCCCTGCTTCGAGATCGTCGACAGCCGCATCGCCGACTGGAAGATCAAGATCGCCGACACGGTGGCTGACAAC
>DATBAZ010000463.1:0-5419 GCA_036271255.1 Alphaproteobacteria bacterium | reverse complement strand
GCTGGCCGTGCCGAACCTGCGGTTCGGCAGCAGGACGGCGCTGTGCGGGAAATCGGCGACCAGAACGTCGGGCTGCTTCGCCAGCTCCGCGGCGACCACGGCTTTTCCGGCGTCGGACCGGTCGGACGCGGTGGAGGCGGGCAGGCCGCCCAGCACGCCCATCGCCTGGGTCAGCATGCCGGTCCTGCCGGGTGTCCAGGAGAAGAAGCGGTCGCAGGCCGAGGCGATGTCGGCATTGTATTGCGCGGCGTCCGGCGGCGCGGGCGAGACCAGAGTGATCTCGAACGGGCCGTCCTTCTTCATCGCTTGCAGCATCCCGACGGTGCGGATCTTGCCGCCTTCGTTGAGCGGAAACAGAAAGCGCGGGCTGACGAACAGCAGCCGTAACCGGCTCATCGCTCGCGGCCTACCAGCAGAAGCCGCGATAGTCGATGCCGGGCAGGTTGCGCAGCTCCTGAATTCCGGCCAGGTCATAGACTGCATGGCCGTTCAGCGCCTGGATCAGCGCCGGCCGGTCATCCTTGGCGACATGGCCGACGATCGCCAGCGACGTGCCCTTGAGAGCCGCCGCCGGGTTCGCCACCATCAGCTCCTCCAGGTGGGGGATCTCCTGCTTGATATAGGCGCGGTTGCTGCCCATCAGGTTGGCGACATTGACCGAGCGGTCGTAGATCTTGAGCGGATAGCCCTTGCCGAGCAGCCGTTCGGCCAGCAGCACGAACGGGCTTTCGCGCAGATCGTCGGTGCCGGGCTTGAAGGCGAGGCCGAACAGGGCGACCGGCTGGCGGCCCTGCTTCAGGATTTCGCGATGGGCCCTGTCGATCACCGATTCGTTGGAGGGCAGGACCGACGACATGAACGGCGTCGTGATGCCCTTCTGCTGGGCCAGGCTCAGGAAGCCGCGCACATCCTTGGGCAGGCACGAGCCGCCGAAGGCGAAGCCCGGGCGCAGATACGCGCTAGAGATATTGAGGTCGCGGTCCTCGCAGAACAGCTTGAACGCCTCCGGCGCATCGACGCCATAGGCCGACAGCACCCCGCCCGCCTCATTGGCGAAGGCGATCTTGATCGCGTGATAGGCGTTGGACAGGTACTTCACCCCCTCGGCCACCTGATAGGGCACGACATGCACCGGGGAGGGGATGGCGCCGTAAAGCTCGCGCAGCACGGGGGCATCGTCGCCCTCGGGCGCGCCGATCAGCGTAAAGGGCGGCTTGTGGAAGTCGCGCACCGCCGTGCCTTCGCGCAGGAACTCGGGGTTGCTGTAATAGGCCAGCCCGTCGCCCAGCGTGCGGCCCGATCCGGCCTCCAGCGCCGGGATCACGCGGTTGCGCGCCGTGCCCGGCGGCACGGTTGAGCGCATGACCACCGTATGCGGGCCGGACTTGGCCTTGACCGCTGCGGCGATCTGGCCGGTCACGGCATCGATGGCGCGGTAATCCAGGCTGCCGTCCGGCGCGGACGGCGTACCGACGGCGATCAGCGAAATGTCGGTCTCGGCGATCGCCTGATTCACGTCGGACGTGGCGGTCAGCCGCCCGTCCTTGGACGCCTCGGCGATCAGCTCGCCGATCTCGGCCTCAACGATGGGAGAGGTGCCCTTGTTCAGCATCGCCACCTTGTCGGCCGACACATCGACCCCGACCACCTTGTTGCCGCCGGCGGCGAGGCAGCCCATCGAAACCGTGCCGACATAACCCAAACCGAAAACAGAGATACGCATGTTCAAGGCCGCGCGCTGGTGAGACTGTGAAACCTATAGCATGCCCGTCGCGGCGTTATGAGCCTGGGGAAAGCGCCGTAAAGGCGACGATCAGGTCGGTGTCATAGACCTTGGCCCGCTCGTTCAGATTGACGAAGTTCTGATACTTGCCGTCGAACCGCACCATCTCCCCCGGCTTCATCGCCGATACGACGGGATAGAGCGGCGATTTCTGCCCGATCAGCGTGCCGTGGCTGAAATCGAGGAATGGCTTTTCCCAGGTCATCAGGTTGATCTTGTCGCCGATGCGGATCGCGAGATGGATGCGCCCGCCCTTGGTCTGGCCCAGCTCCACGATCTTGCCGACCCAATCATGGATCATGCTGTCGGGCAGGATCGCCTTCCACCGTTTGACCATCTCCTTCACCAGGGCGGTCTTCTTGGCCTTGGTCTCCTGCGCGCCATAGACGGTGCGGGCATCCTGGATCGTGGCGATGAAATCGGCCTCGGACTTGGGCATCTCGGCGCGGGCCTGGACGGCCACGCCGAGGGTGAGGGTCAACATGACTGCCGGGATGAGCGTGCGCATGGATCGGTCTCCACCGAGAGAGTGACGATTTCTCACATCCAATGTCTTGCGGCGCAAGCACTTAGAAGGAGCGTTGTCGCAGCCGCGAACTTATGGGACGAATGCTTCCATAAAAAGCTTCTGGTTAGATACTTGGGGGAAGACATGACCGCGTCCTGGCTCGGGCCCGTCAAGCAGATCAGCTATACGACCGATAACGTCGATCGGATGGTCGAATTCTGGGAGAATCAGGTCGGCATCGGCCCGTGGAGCATCTTCCGCGGCCTGACCCTGACCATGGAGTTCGAAGGGCGGCAGATCGCCATGCCGGTCAATGTCGGCCTCAGCGTCCATGGCGGGGTGCTGATCGAGCTGATGCAGGTGATGGGCAACGGCCCGTCCCCCTTCCACGACAATCTGAACCGGCCGATCATCGGCCTGCAGCGCCTGGCCGCCGCCAGCGACGATATCGAGGCCGACAACAAAGCGGCGCTGGAGCGCGGCATGGAGATGTTCGCCTCCGGCCGCGACGCGACCGGCCAGCGCTACACCTATTTCCGCTCCTCGCTCGCGCCGGGCGTGATCCTTGAGCTGCTGGAGAACATCCCGTCATTCGGGACTTTCGTCAGCGGGTTGGAAGCCCGCACCGCCGCCTACCGCAATGCCGTCGCCAAGGCGGCCGAGGCGACGCCGCTTGGGCTCCCCGGCACGATGATCGCGGCCGAGATCGGGGATTACGGCGGGGAGTTTGCCGTTGGCACGGTGGCCGAGCCTGTGCCCGGTCCCGGCGAGATACGGGTCAAGGTCGCGGGCGCCGCCGTCAATCCGGTCGATGTGAAGGCAAGGCGGGGCATCCTCAAGGCCTGGATGCCCCTGAGCTTCCCGGCCCGCCTCGGCGGCGACGTCGCCGGCACGGTCGATGCGGTCGGCGCGGGCGTCGGCGATTTCCAGGTCGGCGACCGGGTGATGGGCATGATCAACCCGATGGCGAACGGCGCCTATGCCGAGAAGGTCGTGTTCTACGCTGGGTCCTTCGCCAAGGTGCCCGACGGCATGGAGATGACCGACGCCGCTGCGCTCCCCACCGGGGTGATGACCGGCATCCAGCTGGTCGAAAAGGGCATCGCGCCCAAGCCCGGATCGAAAGGCATCGTCGTGGGCGCCGGCGGTTCGACCGGCCGCGCGGCGGTGCTGGCCGCGCTCGATGCCGGGGCCGTTGTCTATGCCGGGGTGCGCGCCTCCAGCCGCGACGCGGTGGCCGATCTGCCGGTGGCGGGCGTGATCGATCTGTCGGACGCGGCGGCGCTGAAGGCGGCCGGCCCGTTCGATTTCATGGCCGACACGGTGGGCGGCGAGACGGCCGAGCGGCTGTTCGCCTATCTCAAGCCCAACGGCATCGTCTGCTCCATCGCCGTGCCCCCGCCCAACCCGCCGCCGGGCTCGACCCAGCGCTTCTCCTCGCTGATCGTCACCTTCGACCGCCCCCGCCTGGAACGCTTCGCCCGCGACCTCAAGGACAAGGGCCGTTGTATGCCGGTGGCCCACACCTTGCCGCTCGCCAAGGTCGCCGTCGCCCACGGGCTGATGGAACAGGGGGGCGTCGGCGGCAAGATCGTGCTGGTGCCGTGATGTTGATGGCGCCGATGATTGTGGTGTTGGAAACCAGCTCCCAATCACGTCATGCCCGGACTTGATCCGGGCATCCACGGGGTGCCGCAAGTACAGACCTTCGGCAATCGTGCGAATGGAACCGCGTGGATGGCCGGGTCAAGCCCGGCCATGACGGTTTGGATACTGAAGAGATTACGCCCATGACCAAACTCTCCGTACCTCCGCCCGAGCTCCTGGCCGAGAGCCATATCTGCACCTGGGACGAGGCGGCCGACGTGGTTGTCGTCGGGTTCGGCGGGGCGGGGGCCTCGGCTGCGATCGAGGCCAGGCGGCATGGCACCGATGTGCTGGTGGTGGAGCGGGCCTCGGGCGGCGGCGGGGCCACCGGGATCGCGGGGGGCCATGTCTATCTCGGCGGCGGCACGCCGGTGCAGACCGCCTGCGGCTTCGAGGACACGGCGGACGAGATGTACAAATATCTCGAGGCCCTGACCCCCGACCCGCACCCGGCCAAGCTCCGCCTCTATTGCGATGAGAGCGTCGCCCATTTCCATTGGCTGGAGGAATGCGGCGTCCCGTTCGAGCGCTCCTATTACCCCGGCAAGGCGGCGATGCAGCCCGGCTCCGAATGCCTGATCTGGAGCGGCAATGAGAAGGCGGCACCGTTCCGCGACATCGCCAAACCGGCGCCGCGCGGTCACAAGGTCGCCTTCGCCGGTGGCGACGCGGGATCGATGCTGATGAAGCACCTGATCGCCACCGCCCATTCGATCGGTGTGCGGGAGCTGTGCGACGCCCGGGTCACCCACCTGATCGGCGACGGCGACGGCACGATCATGGGCGTGCGCGTGCGCCGCTTCGACGAGGTGCTGAACATCCGCGCCCGCGCCGGCGTGGTGCTGGCGGCCGGCGGCTACATCATGAACGACACGCTGTTCGACAATGAACTGTCCTGGATGCCGCGCGACCTGATCAAGCACGGTACGCCCTATGACGACGGCTCCGGCATCCTGCTGGGCGTTTCGGCCGGCGGCCAGCCGATGCGGCTGGACCGCGGCTTCCTGACCTCACCCTTCTATCCGCCCGAGAACATGATCAAGGGCATCCTGGTGAACCGGGACGGCAAGCGCTTCGTCGCCGAGGACTGCTATCACGGCCGCACCGCCGGCTTCACCGTGGAGCAGCCGGACGGCATCGCCTATCTGATCCTGGACAGCGAAACCTTCGGCTACCCTCCTTCTGAATATTTCGAGCAGCGCCTGATCGACGGCTGGGACACGGTCGAGGAGATGGAGGCCGGCATCGGCCTGCCGAAGGGCTCCCTGGTCGCCACCCTGGACCGCTACAACCGCGACATGGAAACCGGCAAGGACACCGAATTTCACAAATACGCCGACTGGCTGAAACCCCTCACCGCTCCGCCCTACGCCGCCTTCGACCTGTCGATCCACCGCGCAAAATATGCCGGTTTCTCGCTCGGTGGACTGAAGACCAACGAGAATGCCGAGGTGCTGGGCGACGCCGATGTGCCCGTCCCT
>DATBAZ010000462.1:0-6196 GCA_036271255.1 Alphaproteobacteria bacterium | reverse complement strand
CAGCACCCGATCGCCGATCGCGCCGGAGACGAGCAGCAGCAAGGTCACCGTGCCGAGCCCCAAGCCCAGCAGCACGATATTGAGCGCATGGGTCAGGCGATTGCCGCGCAGCCCGGTGAGCGACAGGGAGAACAGGTTCATGCCGCTTTCCGGGCAACGAGCGCGACGACGTTCGGCACATGCGCCTTCACCCGCCCGTCATGGGTGGCGATCAGCAGCGCCGCCCCGCGCCGGCGCGCCTCGCCGACCAGCAGATCCAGCGCGGCATCGGCGGATTGGTCGTCCAGGCTGGAGGTCGGCTCGTCGGCCAGGATGAGCGCCGGGCGGTTGACCACGGCGCGGGCGATGGCGGCGCGCTGAACCTGCCCGCGCGACAGGCGCCCCGGCCGCTCATGCGCCAGCTCGGCGATGCCGAGCGTTTCCAGCGCCGCGATTGCAGTAGACCGGTCGGGCGGGCGGCGGGCGAGGAACTGGGCGATGGCCAGGTTCTCCAGCACCGTCATGTTGGGCAGCAGCTGGAAGGATTGCAGCACCATGCCGATCGACCGGCCGCGCTGCCGGTCGCTCGCCGCGCCCTGATTGGTGTCCACCGCTTGGCCGGCGACCTCGATCAGCCCGGTCTGCATCTTCAGCAGCCCGGCGATCAGCATCAGCAGGGTCGACTTGCCGCTGCCCGACGGGCCGACGAGGGCTGTCACGTCTCCAGCTTCGAGACGGCAGTCGGGGAAGGTCAGCGGCAGACGTCCGGGATAGGTGTAACGGACGTTGGATACCGAGAGGACGGTCATGGGGTTGTCGTCATCCCCCGGTGCCGAAGAAGACGGCCACACGCTGCCAGGTCCAGAAGGCGCCGGCGATGCCGACGACGAAGGCCGGCAGGGCGGCGGCGGGCCGCGCCCAGGAGACTTCCTTCAGGCGCAGCGCCCGCTCCAGTCCCAGCACGATGGCGACGAAGGTGAGCTGGCCGATCTCCACGCCGACATTGAACAGCAGCAGGGCTTCCGGGATTTCCGCGCGCGGCAGGCCCATGTCGGTGAGGCCGGTGGCGAAGCCGAAGCCGTGCAGCAGGCCGAAGGCGAAGGCCACCAGCCAGGGCTTGCACGCCGTCAGGCTGTCCTCGCCGCGGTTGAAGCGCACGACCTCCACGCCCAAGAACAGGATCGAGAGCGCAATGGCAGCCTCGACCGGCGGCCCCGGCAACCTGGCGAATCCTAAGGTGGCGGCTGCCAGGGTCATACTGTGCGCCAGGGTGAAGGCGCTGATCGTCTTCAGCAGCATCCAGCGGTCGCGCACGATCAGCAGCAGCCCGAGCACGAACAGCAGATGGTCGACACCAGTGGCGATATGCTCGAGCCCGAGCTTCAGATAGGTCCAGGCCCGCACCCAGCCACCGCCACCGCCGCCAATGGTGATGGTCGTGTCGGTGGGGCGGGCGAGGTGGGTTTCCTCCCGCCCGTCCAGCTTGTGCAGCCGGACCAGCACGTCGGTCAGCGTCATCTCGAGCCCGGCGATGGCGATCGGCCTGCCGTCCAGCCCGTCGGGGCAGGCGAGATGGAAACGGGTCAGCATCGCACCGGGCAGCAGCTTGCGGTTATCGGCCCCGGTCAGCGCGCAGTCGGCCGGGAAGATCGGGTCCATGCGCAGCGCATATTCACCGTTCGCCGGCTGCTTCCACAGCACGTCGTACTGGCCGCGCGCGGTTTCGTTCAGTTCCAGATAGCCGGGGCGTGCTTCGTGGGCCTGGGCCAGCGAGGTCCAGAACACGGCGATGAGGAACAGTACCGCGCAGAACAACCCGCGCCCCACCGCGATTTCGCCTCCCCCCTTGAGGGGGAGGTCGGACCGAAGGTCCGGGAGGGGGGCGATGTCGCAGATAGGACGGTCATATCGAGAAGGCGGCGGCAGTACCCCCCTCCCGGCAACGCCTTGCGTTGCCGACCTCCCCCTCAAGGGGGGAGGCGAAGACTTAAAGCGTGACTTCACCGTGCACCCCCATCGTCCGCCATGCCCACCTTCGCCCCGTTGGCCGGCTTGTACCGGTCTGGCGAAACTGGCGGAGGCACCTGCACGGTGATGACGTATTTGGCACGCATTTTCCGGTAGGCCTCCTGGTTGGCCTCGGCGCGGTGCTCCGCCTGGTACTCACGCACCACCTGGTCGTGGATCTCCGCCAGCTCCGGCGGCTTGCCGGCCTTCACCTCGCGCACCAGCACCAGATGGACGCCGTAGCCGGAGCGAACCGGTCCTGACCATTTTCCGACCGGCTGCTTGGGCAGGGCGGCGGCGAAGTCGGTGCCGAACATGGCGGTGACGTCGGGCAGGGCGGTCGCCTCGAAATCGTTCGGTGCCGGCAAGGTGTCGCTGTCGGTGCCGTAGTCCAGGCGGCCATCGCCGGTATTGAGCCGGGCCAGCAGCCTGTCGGCATCGGCGGCCAGATGGTCGCCGTGGCGGCTGGGGTCGAGATAGATCTGGCTGAAGACGAAGCTGGGCCCGGCGCCGAACTGGTCGCGATGCTGCTCGAGATAGGCCTGGAGCACGGCGTCGGTTGGCTTGGCCTGGTCGATGACGTCCTCGGTCATGAATTCCAGCTTCTGCCGGATGCGGCGGCGGATGATCTCGTCGTCGCGGTCCAGGCCCAGCGCCTGGCCTTCACGGAACTCGACCTCGGTCTGAATCTCCTCCTCGATCAGCGGCTGCAGCTCGTCCGGATCGGGCAGGCGTAGATGGGTCTGGTAGAAATAATCCGTCGCCCGCTCGATCTGCTGCGCTGTGATGACGATCCGGTTCTCAGGCGGCGCGACCCTGTCCTCGACCTGCGACCAGGCGAGGAACAGCAGGCCGCCCAGCCCGAGGAATTGGACCAGCGGTTCGCGCAGCACGGCGCGGACACGGCTTCTGGGTGGGGTGTCTGTCATCTCATGTTCCTGATGGGGCGTACCAGACGGGCGAGGTATAGGCCCGTTGGGTGACGGAGGCGGGGACGTTGGCCGGCAGGTCGACGCCGAAGCGCTTGGCGTCGATCGTGGTCCAGCGCGGGGTCGGGATCTCGATCACGCGGACGTAGTAATAGGCGCGTTCGGCCGGGTTGAAGGTCGGGTCGGTCCAGGCCGTGTCGAGCACTGCGGCGCCGATGGCGTTGCTGTAGCTGGCATTGGCGACGTCGACCGTGCTGCCGACCAGCGGCAGCTTGCCGTCGGAGCTCGCCTTGCGGTCGCCGGACCAGGCGACGTCGAAGATCTTCTCGTGCGTGTCGCCCTTGGTGTCGACCCAACCCTTGATCACTTGGACGCGGTCCAGGTTCGCCCCGTCCGGGTCCTTAGCCGCCTGGATGACCAAGGTCGCCTTCTGGCCAGCATGCGCGCCGGACAGGTCGCCGCCCATCGGCACGCCATGGGCATAGCCGTACGCGGCGAAGTCCGACCGGGCCGCATCGGCCGGCTTGAAGTCCCAGCCGGCGAAGAGGCGCACGGTGATGCGGGTGCCGGTAGTGGCATAGGTTTCGCGCCGCTTGATCGCGTCGAAGATCGCGCCCCGCGTGTTCTCTGTGGCCCACACCGCCGCGAGGCCTGAGGAGGCCATTTCCGACTGGTTCAGCTGATGGAGATTCCTCAGCGCTCCGGAATCGGGGGCCTTTCCGCCGAAGGCGCCGCCCTTCATCCGGTCGGGTCCGGGCTCCATGCCGGGTGTGACGCCGAAGAAATTGTCGGCCGCCACGGCGGTCAGGCCGGTGTGATTGTCCGAGCTGCCGATGAAGCCGTACTTGAACGGGTTGGCGCCGATCGTCTGGGCATATTTAATGCCGTGCGTGAGCGCAGGGCGCAGATAGTTGAACTGCTGCTCCTCCGGCTTGTCCTGCTGGGTCATTAGGATGTTCATCTTGTCCCAGCGCTCGAAATTGGCGAACTCGTCGTCCGGCGAGACGATGGGATCGGTCTCGCTGTCACCCTTGGTCTGGGTGATCTCGGCCACCGGCTCCCACTTGGCGCGGGCCTCGGCATAGGGCTTGTCGAACGGCTTTCCGCCGAAGGTCTTGTCGGCGAACATCAGCCCGCCCGACAGGTTGGAGTTGTGTGGGATGCAGAGCGCCTGGCCGCCGGTCTTCTTCTCGTAATCGGCCAGCCAGGCCCACAGTTTCTCGGGGTCTTCGCTATCGAAGGTGGTGATCGGCACGATCTGCAGCGCCTTGTCGGCGGCGTCGCGGAAGATGACGTTGTGGTGCAGGTTGTTACCGCCCGGCGTCGAGGTCCATTCGAAGCCGATGAAGGCGGTGAAGCGGCCCGGCTCGTTGTATTTCTCCGCCGCCGCGACCGAGCGCGCCCAGGTCGATTTCACCAGCTCGTCGGATTTCAGCTCATTGGTGTTCTTCGCCAGGCTCATCGCCAGTTCGGTGAACACCTTGAAGCCGCCCTCGCCGCTATGGACGGCGTCGTACCAGCGCTTTCCCGTCGGATCGTTCACGACCGCCGGGCTGCCTTCGCGCAGCGCCAGCGGCAGGCCCAGATAGTTGGAATGGTCGGTGACGACCAGGAAATCGAGAGGATGGCGCAGCTGCGCCGGCACCCCGGTGGTCGAGATCACCTCATCGCCGCGGGCGAAGCGGAAGGCATCCTCGGGCGACAGCCTGGTGCCGACCAGCCCGGCATCGAACGAGAATTCGGTATGCAGATGCGCATCGCCCCACATCACGCGGAGCGGGATCTTGTTCGCTGTCGGCTCGGAATAGGGCTGGCCGTCCTTGGTGTTCGGCGGCTTGGCCGCGATCGTGTCCGCCGTCGCCGTCGCGAGCGTCAATGCCGTGGTCGTTAGCCCTAGGGCCGTCGTCGCCAGCGCCGCCGCCACCCAGAAATTGTGCTTGAGTCCGTCGATCATCGTTTGCCTCCCCGAAATCGTTCTGCTTGCCGTTGGTATGATTTAAAGCGGTTGCCTTAATCGGCGCAAGCAAAACGATTCCAGGTTTTCTCGCGGCTCAGCTCCCCGACGGCGCGTACCAGACGGGCGACGTATAGGCCCGCTGGGTGACGGACGGCGGGACGGTCTTCAGAAGCGCGACGCCGAACTTCTTGGCGTCGTAGGTCGTCCAGCGCGGTGTCGGGATTTCGATGACGCGGATATAGTAATAGGCGCGCTCGGCCGGGTTGAAGGTCGGGTCGGTCCAGGCCGTGTCCAGCACCGGCGCGCCGATGCTGTTGCTGTAGGTGGCCTCGTTGACGTCCACCGTGCTGCCGACCAGCGGCAGCTTGCCATCGCCGCCGGGCTTGCGGTCGCCGGACCAGGCGACGTCGAAAATCTTCTCATGGGTGGCGCCCTGGGTATCGACCCAGCCCTTGATCACCTGGATGCGGTCCAGGTTCGCGCCGTCCGGGTCCTTCGCCGCCTGGATGACAAGGGTCGGTTTCTGCCCGGCATGGGCGCCGGACAGGTCGCCGCCCATCGGTACGCCATGGGCATAGCCGTAATCGGCGAAGTCCGAGCGTTCGGCGTCGCCGTGCTTGAAGTCCCAGCCGGCGAAGAAGCGCACGGTGATCCGGGTGCCGGTGGTGGCATAGGTCTCGCGCCGGCGGATCGCATCGAAGATCGCCTCACGCGTGTTCTCGGTCGCCCACACGGCGGCAAAACCCGAGGAGGCCATCTCGGACGACGGCGGCAGCGGCTTGCGGCCGGCGGTGATCGACAGCGGCTTGTTCAGCAGGCGCCCAGGGCTCGGCTCCTCATGGGGCAGGGCGCCGAAGAAATTGTCGGCCGCGACCATCGACAGCGCCGTGTGGTTATCAGATGAGCCGATGAAGCCGTATTTGTAGGGATTGGCGCCCAGCTCATTGGCGAATTTGAGGCCGCGCGTCAGGGCCGGGCGTAGATAGTTGTGCGGCTGGTCCTCCGGCGTATTGTCCTTGCTGCCGGCGATATTGGTCTTGTCCCACCGCTCGAAATTGGCGAACTCGTCGTCCGGCGACAGTGCCGGCAGGGTCTCGCTGTCGCCCTTGGTCTGGGTGATCTCCGCCACGGGCTCCCACTTCGCCCGCGCCTCGGCATAGGGCTTGTCGAACGGTTTACCGCCGAAGGTCTTGTCGGCGAACATCAGCCCGCCGGACAGGTTGGAATTATGGGGGATCGAGATCGCCTGACCGCCGGTCTTCTTCTCGTATTCGGCGAGATAGGCCCACAGTTTCTCCGGGTCTTCGCTGTCGAAGGTGGTGAG
>DATBAZ010000461.1:0-1659 GCA_036271255.1 Alphaproteobacteria bacterium | reverse complement strand
GACGCCGCCGTCCGAGACGTCGTTCGAACACAGCCACAGCATGCCGGACTTCTCGTCCGCCAGCACACCGAAGACTGAGCGGGTGCCGAACGCCCCCGGCTTGATCCAGCTCTCGGCTT
Organism: Alphaproteobacteria bacterium; assembly: GCA_036271255.1. Taxonomy (GTDB): domain Bacteria; phylum Pseudomonadota; class Alphaproteobacteria; order BOG-932; family Roseiterribacteraceae; genus BOG-932. The sequence goes on along the minus strand of DATBAZ010000461.1, from coordinate 1,540 downwards.
GGCCCCCCGGCCGTATCCGCAGCACCCCGCCCTCGGCGACGCTGCCGACATAGAAGGTCCCGTCGGCGGTGGCGCTGAAGCTCTCGGGGAAGACCCTATCGCCCGGAAGAGAGATAGGCGCCGGCGCCGCGCCGGCCGGTTGTGCGACACCTGCGGCCAAGCCGAGCAAGAGCAGCCCTGCCCCAATCCCGCTCTTCATCCTTCCACCCTCTCCAATGTCTTCGTCATATTCATCTGAATATAACGTAACGATGCGTAAATCCGCCATCGTCCAGTCGGGCGCCGACATTCATCAGGCTGGCATGATGTCATCCATCCGTGTCCTATAGGCGCGCTATCCCGCCAGAAGGATCGGACATGACCGGTTTGCGAATCATCGCCCTGCTCGCCTTGCTGTTCTCAGGCGCGGCGCAGGCCGCCGAGCCCGTGCTGGTGATCGAGGACAACGACTATCTGGGTCCGGTCGGGTCGGACATGGAATCGGCGCTGATCCTACTGGCGAACCCCTCGGTCAAGGTGCTGGGCTTCACCGTCGTCACCGGCGATGCCTGGCGGGACGAGGAGGCGCAGGCGCTGCTGCGCTATCTGGAGGTCGCGGGCGCGGCCGATGTCCCGGTCTATCCCGGCGCGGTGCTCCCGCTGATCAACAGCAAGGCGCGGATGACGGCGTGGGAGGCAGCCTATGGCAAGCTGGCCTGGAAGGGCGCGTTCAACGATCCGGACTTCCCGCCTGGCGGCTTCCACCCCACCGATCCTTATAGGGTCACGCCCAACCCGGCCGGCGCGCCGAAGGGCAAGCCGCAAGGCGAGAGCGCCGTCGCCTGGATGATCCGCATGGTCCATGCCCATCCGCATGAGATCACCATCCTGGCCGGCGGGCCGATGACCGACCTGGCGCTGGCGATCCGCCAGGACCCGGGGTTCGCGAGCCTGGCCAGGGAGCTGGTGTTCATGGGCGGCATGGTCGACGGCAATATGAGCCAAGTGACCGACAGCAAGGATTTCTTCACCGACTTCAACCTAGCGTTCGACCCCGAGGCCGCGCATATCGCGCTGACCGCCGACTGGCCGAAGATCACCTGCATCGGCTCGGCAACCTTAAAGACCCGCGTCGACCAGGTGCTGATCGACCGGGTAGCGGCGGTGAAGACGCCGATCGCCCAACTGATCGCCAAGTATGTTCATCAATTCCCGATGTGGGACGAACTGGCCGCGGCCTATGTCGCCGACCCCACGGTCGCGACCAGAACGGTCGACGGCTATATGGATGTCGAGATCGAACACGGCATGGGCTACGGCCAGGCCCATGTCTGGGCCGACGATTTCCGGCCGCATGCGGGCGAGCGGAAGGTGACGATCGTTGAGGATGTCGATTCCGCGAAGCTGCGCGACATGTTCGTGAAGGCGGCGGGATTTGAGGGAAAGGGAGTGAAAGCTGGCCAATGAGCACGGAAATCGTCATCGACAACCTCTCCTTCCCCGAAGGGCCGCGCTGGCACGACGGCGCGCTATGGTTCTCCGACATTCACGGCCATAAGGT
>DATBAZ010000460.1:0-6167 GCA_036271255.1 Alphaproteobacteria bacterium | reverse complement strand
CATCTGGGGTTCGTCCCACTCCACGACGCCGTCCGCCAGCTCGCTTTTTCGGTGACGTCGGAGGCCGTGCATACGGTGATCGTCCAGGGCCGGGTCGTGCTCCGGGATCGCAGGCTGACCCTGATCGACGAGGACGCAATCCGCGCCGAGATCGCCGAGGCGGCGGAGCGATTCCGCCGTGACAGCTGGCCCACCATGCAGCGCGGGGCGGCACATGTGCTGCCTTATATCGAGCAGATGGTCGAACGGGCCTGGGCGACACCGCTTCCCGACCGCTTCGTCAATTGGCGCGACCAACCTTAGGAAACCCGACATGCAACCGCTCTTCCATCCCGACCGCTTCGCCCACGCGAATCTCTTCGTCGCCGATGTCGAGGAGTCGGTCGCCTTCTACCGCGACGTCTGCGGCATCACCGAGGTCTTCCGCGAGCCCGGGATCAAGGCCGGCTTCCTCAGCAACGGCGCGACCCATCACGATGTCGGGCTGATGCAGGTGTCGGCCAAGCCCCTGATCGGCAAGGATGGAACGGTGCAGAACACGATGGCGAAGGGCCGCCGCCCCGGCCTCAACCATCTCGCCTTCCATGTCGCCTCGGAGGCGGCGCTGATCGATGCCTACCGCAATGCCGCCGGGCACGGCATCACGGTGGAAAAGGCGCTGGATCACGGCATGTCGCGCAGCCTCTATCTCGTCGATCCCGACAATGTGACGGTCGAGTTCTATGTCGACACCGTCGGCGACTGGCGGACCTATTACGCCGAGCATCAGAACGAGCTGATCAGCGCGCGCTGGAACCCCGACGCCGAGCCGCCGGCCGCGGCCTTCACCCCGCCCGGTCGAGAGAATACGCGGGTGCCCGGCGCAAGCTTTGCGGCCGTCGAAATCTGCGGCGCGACCCTGGCGGTTTCCGACTTGGCCGCATCGCGCCGCTTCTATGAAACGATCGGCGGCCTGGAAACGCTGAGCGAGGATGATACTTCGGCATGGCTCGGCATCCCGGGCACGGATAGGGCATGCCTGATGCTGGCAAAAGGCGAGCCCACAGGTCTGCAATCCCTCTGGTTCATGGCGGAGCCCGGGTCACCCGGCTTTGCCGGCGATGATCGCCAGATCATCCACGATCCGAACGGCATCGGCATCACCTTCTTCGCCGGGCCGGAAGCGCTTCCCCAGGCGGCGTGACACGGCGATGCGGATTCGTTTCGTCGAAGCGGGCGGCATCCACACAAGGCTGATCGAGGCCGGCGAAGGCGAACCGCTGCTCCTGCTGCATCCGGTCGGCTTCTCTGCCGATGTATGGGTTCGCAACATGGCAGATCTCGGCCAAGAGTTCCGCCTCTGTGCGCCGGACCTGCTGAGCCACGGCTTTACCGGCCTGTCTGCGCCGGACGGCACGATCGGGCACGCGCCGATGGTCGACCATCTTGCCGGGCTAGTCGATTTGCTGGGTTTCGAGACGTTCTCGATCGCGGGCAGCTCTTTCGGCGCCCAGCTCGGCGCACTGCTCTATCTGCGGATTCCCGAGCGCGTGCGCAAACTGATCGTGGTCGGCAGCGCCAGCACCATCCAGCCGCCGGGCGAGGTTGTCACGGCGCTGGCGAAGACGCGCGCCAACGCGATGAAAGCCTTCGCGGCGCCCTCCTGGGAAAGCTGCGCGACCCGGCTTTCCAATCTCTGTTTCAACAAAGAGCTGGATTTCAGCCCGCTGATCCTCTCCCAGCTGACCGCCTATGCCCGCGCCGGCGCAGCCGAGGCCTACGACCGGCTGCTCACCGCCATGACCGATCCGGCAAGCGCGGCGCGGTTTTCGGTCCGGCACAGGCTGGGCGAAATCGCCGTGCCCACCCTGCTTCTCTGGGGCCGGCAGGACCCGCGGGCGGACCTCGCCCGGGCAGTGGAAGCGCGGGGAATGATCCCGAATGCATGGCTGGAGACGTTCGAGCAGTGCGGCCACCTGCCCTTCTTCGAGCAGCCGAGACGCTTCAACCGGATCGTCTCGGACTTCCTGAAGGCCGATTAGGTCCCGGCCCTGGCAAACGGCTCGAACACCGATGCCGGCCGGCTCAGCACCGGCAGCACATGCTGGACCGTCGCCTCCAGATGCGCCCGCGTGATCGCCTCGGCCTGGGCCGCATTGCGGTCGCGGATGGCGCCGAGCAGCGAGTGAAACTCCTCGCGCTTGAACGGCCGGCGGGCGCCGCCGACCAGGATGCGGACATAAGGTTCGGCACGCAGGGTCAGGTTGCGGATCAGCTCGACCAGATGCTTGTTGCGGGTCGCCGAATAGAAGGTCTGGCGAAATTCGTGGTTCAGCCGGACGAGGTCCCAGGGATTTTCGGCCGTGTCGAGATCGTCGACCAGCTTCTGAACGGCGGCGAAAACCTCGTCCGTCATCCGCGAGACGGCCAGGCGGGAGGCATAGGTCTCCAGCAGGATGCGGATTTCATAGATCTCCTGCAGTTCGTCGACCGTCGGCTTGTAGACCACCGCACCCTTGTGCGGATGGTTGACCACCAGCCCTTCCGCCTCCAGCCGGATGATCGCCTCGCGGAGCGGGGTGCGCGACACGCCGAGGCGGCTGGACAGCTCGTCCTGGCGCAGCGCCTCGCCGGCGGTCAGCTCGCCGCTGATGATCAGCTCCCGCATCCGGTCGATGGTCACCGTGGCGACCGTCTGCCTCTCGAAGGTTTTCGTCATAGGCCTTCCCACCGGCGCTGTGTGTCGCGCCCTGTTGTTCTCGAAATTATAGCAGTTCCACCCGGTCCGCCGCACCAACGGCAAGAACCCGGCCTTTGAGCGGCAGCCCCTCGAACGGCGCACGGTCCGGCCCTTGGCCCGGCCACAGGGCAGAGGGTTCGGCATCGGGATCGACCAACAGGAAGCCCGACGGCGCTGCCGTTTCGAATAGGCTGGCCGGCGCGGTCGTCGCCTTCGCCAGGACCCGGTCCAGCGGCCAGTCGTGCGATTCGGCCAGGGTCAGCAGGGTCTGCAGGAACGTCTGCTGGGTCTGAAGGCCGGGGCCGGTCGGATTGCCGCGGACCGGCGGCGCGTTGTGGTCCGTGACGATGATGTCGACCTCGTCGAGGAACACCTTGGCCAGCGAGCCGGCCTGCTCCTCGGGGGGCGGCGGCGGCAGAACCGTCAGCGCGCCGCGCTTGCCGCCGGCCAGCAGGAGGAAATGCGGGCTGGTCTGAAGCGTCGCGCTGGTCGCCTTTTGCATCAGCGCGACCATCTCGGACGAGGTGGCATGGCGGTGGTGCAGCGGCCGGTCGCCCGCCCGCTCCACCAGCGCCTCCAGCTCCGGCCAGGTCCAGCACCAGACCATCGGCTCAAGCCCCACCTCCCAGATCGCCTCCAGATTGGCGGCGAAGTTCGGATCGTCGGAATAGAGCTTGCAGATCGGCGGCGTGAATTGCCGAAGCTCATCCACATGGTTGCGCAGCCAGGCCGGAAACCCGGCGCTGTCCGCATCGGGCGACACGGACAGCAGTGGGATGATCCGAGGCAGCGCCGTCCGGCCGAGATCGGCCGCGAGATCGGCGAGAGGATAGTTGCGCGCCAGCTGCCAAGGCAGCGCCACGTTGAACTGGGCGATGCCCCCGGCAAGCGCCTTCTGGATATCGGAATGGCGCACGCCGAACGGGATGAAGGGCAGGTGCGCGTCGGCGTCGTAAAGCGGCGGCAGGACCCACAGGTCGGCGCCGTCGATGTCGCGCCCCTCCCCGTCGACGAAGGACGGGGCGGTCGCGATGGCACCGCCGTAAGACCAGCGCAGCGACCGGCGCTGCCCGGTCAGCGGATCCAATACGTCGTGGACGGTCGTCTTGATCGCGGAACTGGACATTTTCGGACCTCGCTTACGTCGGACTCGGCGTTGCAAATATATTTTATCCAAGATAAAATCCAATATGCTTTTTGAGGGGTCGCGCCGCCCGGTGAACCTGGAAACGCTCGTCGCAAGGCTGGATGTGCTGGAATCGCAGGATGCAATCCGCGCGCTGAAGGCCGCCTACATGCAAGGCTGCGATGATCGGAAGGGCCGGGCCATCGCCGATCTGTTCTGGGACGACGGCGTCTGGGAAGGCATCGGCGGTGCGTCAGGCCTCTATCGCGGGCACGAAGAGATCGCGGCGATGTTCGAGGCCGCGCCGACCCGCCTCACCTTCACCACCCATTACCTCACCAATGAGACGATCACGGTGAAGGGCGACACGGCGACCGGCCAGTGGAAGCTGCTGGAGCCGATGGTTTATCGCGACACGGTCGCCCTCTGGATGGGCGGCCGGTATGTCGATGAGTTCACGCGGCGCGACGGCGAATGGCGCTTCAGCCACCTGAAGCTCGATGTCACCTTCCGCACCCCCTTCCATAAAGGCTGGCACGAGGAGCGGTTTGCCAACCTAGCCGCCTACGACGCGCCATGAGCGACAGGCCGACCGCCGCGCCGCTGCTCACCTGCCGGTCGGTCGACCATCTTGCCTACACCGTGCCCGACCTCGATGCCGCCGTCGCATTCTTCCGTGACGTGCTGGGCGCCAAGGAAATCTATCGCTCAGCCGGGCCGGATGAAAAAAATGCGGCGACATTTGCCGAGCGCTTCAACACACATCGCGATGCCGGCTACAGGCTTTCCAAGCTGACCTTGGGCGGCGCCATGTTCGAGCTGTTCGAATACAGCGCACCCGATCTCGCCCGCACCATGCCCCGCAACTGCGACGCCGGCGGCGGTCATTTCGCCGTCGCCGTCGACGACGTGCCCGCCGCGGCCGAGATGCTTCGGAGTCAGCCGGGCGTCCGCGTCTTGGGCCAACCCTCCGAAATCGGTCCCGGCCACCCGCTCGCGGGCCGCCACTGGGTCTATTTCCTGACCCCCTGGGGCCTTCAGATCGAACTCGTCTCCTCCAACAACTGTGACACACAATGACCCTGCACCGCGCCGCCGAACTCAGCATCAGCGACCTGCTCCGCCAGATGGAAGGCTCCCTTGGGGAGGTCGCCAGCGCGAAGTCCCTGCCCAGCAGCGTCTACACATCGGAGCGGTTTTTCGAGTTCGAGAAGAACGCCATCTTCTTCAAGGAATGGCTGGCGTTAGGCCACCAGAACCAGATCCCCAATCCCGGCGACTATTTCACCGTCCAGATCCTCGACGAGCCGCTGATCGTCGCGCGGCAGCAGGACGGATCGATCAAGGTGCTGTCGGCGATCTGCCAGCATCGCGGCCATCCGGTGATCTTCGACTGCCAGAAGGAGCAGAAAGGCAACGCCCCCGGCTTCGTCTGCCCCTATCACGCCTGGTCCTATCAGCTGGACGGCCGGCTGCGTGGCGCGCCGGAGATGAGCCAGACCGTTCCCCTGTCCCAACAGCGCCAGGATACCGGCCTGCCTGAGCTGAAGGTCGAGATTTTCCATGGCTTCATCTTCGCCAACTTCGACCTCGACGCCCAGCCGCTGCGCCCGACCCTGGATAAGGCCGACGCGGAGTTGAGCCACTACGACTTCGCCGACATGGAGGTAATGCCGACCCTGTTCCACGAATATCCGTGGAACTGGAAGATTTAGCTAGAGAACGGGCTCGAGCCCTATCACACATCCTATGTCCATAAGGGCTATCACGAGATCGCGCCGGCCCAGAACGCGGCCTTCACCACGTGGGAGGACTGGAAAGAGGGTGAGAACTACGTCACCCATGTCACCTATTTCGAGGGCAAGCGAAAGGATGCCGCCTTCAATCCCAGCGGCAAGGCCCAGTTCCCGATCATCGAGAAGCTGACCGAGGAGGAGCGCAGCCGCACAGTCTTCTCCGCCGTGCCGCCTACGCTTTTCATCTGCCTGCTGCCCGACCAGGCCTTCACCTTTCGCATCTTCCCGCGGACGGTGAACTCGATCGATCTGCTGCTGAATTTCTACTACCCGAAGAAAACGACCGAGCTGCCGAACTTCCAATGGATGCGGCAGGTCCAGGTTTCCTCCACCGGCACGTTCGGCGACCAGGACGAGGTGACGAACAAGACGATGCAGCAGGCCTTCAAGTCACGCTTTGCGCCCCGGGGCCGCTATTCGCACCTCGAATCGATCCTGCCGCAATTCAACCGCTGGTTGCTCGAAAAATATCGCGGCTATAATCCCACTGTCACCGCGGCCGCAGCCGAGTAAGGCTCGACCGATG
>DATBAZ010000459.1:0-10893 GCA_036271255.1 Alphaproteobacteria bacterium | reverse complement strand
AACCTGGGGAGCTAAGGCGGGCAGTGACCTGTTGAGAGAAGCACCTACACGGCTTTCCTGTCCATTTCCATCGTGCGCCCGTTTTTAAGGGCACGCTTGGCGCGGCGCCGGTGCAGTTCCTTGAGCTGCCAGGCGGCCAGTCCGGGCAGGCCTATCGCCAGCTCACGGATTCGCTTGGTCAATGACAGCGACAGGGCCACGTCGGACGGAATGCCGAATAGGGCGGCCAGCACGACGAAGCCGCCCTCCTGCACGCCCAGCGCGCCCGGAACAAAGAAGGCGACGCTGCGAATCGCCTGCGCCAGGCTTTCGATCACCAGGGCTTGGCCGAGGCTGACAGGATAGCCCAGCGCCCACGCCCCGATCAGCACCTCACCGGCGCCCAGCGTCCATGCGGCCATGTGGTATAGGCCGGCAAGCAGCAGTTTCCGGCGCAGCTGGTAGAATCGCGCCAACGCCTGGTCCAGCCCGGCGATTCCCTCCAGCTTGTTCCAGCCCATCCTGTCGGCAATGGTCAGCAGCAGTTTCTCGAACAGCCTGACGCCGCCCCAGCGCTGTGCGAAAACCGCGATGGCGCCCACAAGCACGGCCATGCCGAAACCGAGGCCGGCCCACCGGCCGACATCGCCGGGATCCGCCAGCGCGAAGATCAGGCCCAACCCGACCAGGGTGAACAGCGCCTGGGTCAGGGTTTCGATCGTGAGATCGGCAATGATCGACGCGCCCGCCGCCGGCAGCGACATACGCTCCGCCGCCATCAGCCGCGCGGCGGCGATCTCGCCGCCGACCTGCGCCACGGGCAGCAGGTGGTCGATGGACTCGCGAATCCAGCGCAAGGTGAACAGCTCGAGCAATCCCGGCCTGCGGCTCGGCTCGACGCTGGCGAACAGCACGCTCCAGGCGAAAGCGCAGAGGGCTAGCTGCCCGACATGCACCGCGATGATCCCGACCAAGCCGAGACCGACGCTGGTCACCTCATCCCAGATGCGGGCGAAGCCGATATCGGCGATGGCCAGGAACAGGGCGATCCCGAAGATCGCGGCAAAGACGGCGCCAAGGCCGAGGGAGCCGATGCGGAACGAGAATCGTGAAGCGCGAGGAATATCCATGCGCCTCCATTTACCCGGCTATAAGGTTGCAGGATAGGGGAAGGACTATTCGTCGCTGATCGTGGTGGCCGTGCCGGGCAGGCGGATTTCGTGCCCCATCTCCTCGGCTGCTTCCAACTTCTTCCTGTTCTTCTTGATGTCCTTGGGCTCGATCATGCGGATGAAGATCAGCACGGCCAGCCCGAGCACCACTGCGACCAAGCCCAGCCGGTATTGGCCGAGACCGAACACCATGCCCAGGCCGCCCGCCAGCCAGATGCCGGCGCCGGTCGTCAGCCCGTGAACCTTGTGCTGCCCGCGGATGATCGCCCCGGCGCCCAGGAACGACATGCCGGTGATGATGCCCTGGAGGATGCGCGTGGCGTCCGGGCTGCCGCCGGAACGGTCGAGCTCGCTGTAATAGATCTCGAGCGCCATGATCGACATCATCGCGCTCGCCAGGGCGAAGATCATATGGGTCTTAAGTCCCGCGGGCTTGCGCAGCCATTCGCGGTCCAGCCCGATGGCCCCGCCGGCCGCCAGCGCCGCCATCAGGCGCTCGACGATTTCTGCCCAAGCGAAATGCATGTCTCCCATGTGGATGAAACTAACGGGAGGCGGCGTCGTTCGCCAATGCCTATGTCAGGCGAGGCTTGTTCTTCAACGCGGACGCGGCTACCGGTATCCACATGACTGTTTCGCAGCCCATGCCTGTTTCGCAGCCAATGCCTGTTTCGCCGACGGGCGCTGAGGCGATCGCCCAGACGCCGATCATCGCAACACCGACGAAGGACGCTGCCGGCGAGAATTTCCCGGTCGGCTCGTGGCTGCTGCCCCGGCATCTGCGCCGGCACGTCGCCGCCTATTACACCTTCGCCCGCACCTCCGATGACATCGCCGACTCCGCGACCTTGACCCGCGAGGAGAAGATCGCCGGGCTTGCCGCCATGGATGTGGCGCTGGATCGGGGCGGCGACGGCAGGGTCGATCCGATCCGCGCCTCGATCGCCGAAACCGGCATCGGGCTCGACGAATGCCGCGGCCTGCTGGTCGCCTTCAACCGCGATGCCCGCAACCAGAGCTGTGACGGCTGGGACGACCTGATCGATTACTGCCGCTATTCGGCCCATCCGGTCGGGCGCTATCTGCTGCTGATACACGGCGAGCGCGCGGACACGCTCGTGCCCGGTGACGCGCTGTGCGCCGCCTTCCAGATCCTCAATCACCTGCAGGATTGCGGCGACGACTGGCGCAATCTGGGCCGCAGCTATATCCCGCTCCGCTGGATCGCGGCGGCCGGCGGGACGGGGCGCTTTTTCGACCCAGCCAACGCCGAACTGCGCCGCCCGATCCTCGATCGCTGCCTCGACGGCGCCGACCGGCTGATCGAGATCGCCTCGCTGCTGCCGGGACGGCTGAAGTCGCGCGGCCTCCGGGCCGAGGTCTCGGTCATGCTGTCGCTGGTCCGGTCGCTGGCCGAGCGGCTGCGGAACGGCGATCCGCTCCAGGCCCGGGTGAAGCTCACCAAGGGCGATTTCGCGCGCGCGGTGCTGCCGGGCCTCGCGGTGCTGGCCGGCGGTCCTGCCGCGAAACCGGAGGCCGACACAGCCCTGGTGTCGGCCGCGGTCGCGCGGGCGGGATCGTCCTTCACCAAAGGCATGCAAATCCTGCCCAAGGCGCGGCGGCGGGCGATGTATGCGCTCTACGGCTTCTGCCGCGCTGTCGACGATATCGCCGACGCGCCGGCGCCGATCGAGGACAAGCGGGCTGAGCTCGATGCCTGGCGGGTCGAGCTCGACGCGATCTATGCCGGTCACGGCAATTACGCGCTGGGGCGTGAGCTGACCGATGCGGTGCGGCGCTACAACCTGCCGCGCGAAGAATTCGACCTGATCCTCGAGGGTATGCTGATCGACGCCGCGCCCGCGGTGCGGATCGCCGACAGGGGAGGACTTTCCCACTATGCCCGCCGGGTCGCGGGCGCGGTCGGGGTTCTGTCCTGCCAGATATTCGGCGCGCCGGGGGCCCAGGCGAAGGCCTTCGCCATCCATCTCGGCGAAACGCTGCAGGTGACCAACATCCTCCGCGACGTCGACGAGGACGCCGCGATCGACCGGCTCTACCTGCCGCTCGACATGATCCGCTCCGCCGGCATCCCGACCGACCAGGACGTCAAATCCATCGTCGCCGACCCGCGCATCGCCGGCATCTGCGAGCACCTGGCCGCCGAGGCCGATGCCATGTACGCCCATGTGCCGAAGGTAATGCCCGCGCAGTACAGCAAGGAACTGCGCTCCGCCCGGATCATGCAGACCGCCTACGGGCTGATCTTCCAGAAGCTCAAGGCGCGCGGCTGGCGTGAGCGCGGCGTGCGACCGCGCCTCAGCAAGCGCGAAGCCTTTTCCACGATACTCACGAACCTGCGATGACCGTTCATATTGTCGGGGCCGGCCTGTCCGGCCTGGCGGCGGCGGTGACGCTTGCCGACAAGGGACAGCGCGTCGTTGTCTATGAGGCGGCAGCCCAGGCGGGCGGGCGCTGCCGGTCCTACCACGACAAGGAGATCGACCGGACGATCGACAACGGCAACCACCTTGTCCTGTCGGGAAATCAATCCGTCCAGCGTTATCTGAAACTGATCGGCGCGACCGACAGGCTGGTCGGTCCGCAGGGCGACGGGTTCGATTTCCTGGACCTGACGAAGAACAACCGCTTCGCCATCCGGCCCAATCGGGGCCCGATCCCGTGGTGGGTCGCCGTGCCGTCGCGCCGCGTGCCCGGCACGGGGCCGCTGGATTATCTAGCCGCCGCCAAGCTGGCTTTCGCCCGTCCCGGCGCAACGGTGGCCGACGTGCTGCCGCATGACGAGCTCTACCGCATCCTGTGGGAACCGCTGGCGGTCTCCGCGCTCAACACGCCGGTCGACGAAGCCTCTGCCCAGGGGTTCTGGAAGGTCGTTGCCAAGACCTTGGCTAAGGGCGGCCGCTTCTCCCGTCCGCTGATCGCCCGGGAGACCCTGGCCGACACCTTCGTGACGCCGGGCCTTGCCTTCCTGACCGCACGCGGCGGCGAGCTTCGGCTCGGCACGCGGATCAAGCGCCTGGATTATGCTGAAGACAGGGTCGTCGGCCTCGCCTCGGACAGCGCCGAGGAAGTTTGGGAGGAGGGCGACACGGCGATCGTGGCGGCCCCGCCGGCGATCGCCGAGCGGCTGGTGCGGCACCTGGAAACGCCCGGCGCGGACGAGCCGATTGTCAATGCCCATTTCGCCACCAATGACCCCGAAGGAACCCCGCTGGAGGTCGTCGCCATCGTCGGCGGCGCCGCGCAATGGGTCTTTCGCCGCCCCGGCCTCGCCAGCGTCACCGTCAGCGCCGCGCGGGCGATGGTGGACGAGCCGGCGGAGGTGCTGGCGCCACGTCTGTGGGCCGACGTCGCCCGCGCATTCCCGGCGCTGGGCGAGACGATGCCGCCCTATCGCATCATCAAGGAAAAGCGCGCCACCATCCGTCAGTCTCCGACCGACGAGGCGCTGCGGCCCGGCTTTACGACCAGGTTCAGCAATCTGTGGCTGGCGGGAGACTGGACCCGCACAGGCCTGCCCGCGACGATCGAGGGCAGCCTGCAATCGGGGTTCGCGGCAGCCAAGGCGGCGATGGGGTAGGGGCGAAGCTTGAAGTATTCGCCGGCATTCACAACCAACTACCGTCATGCCCGGGCTTGACCCGGGCATCCACGCGGTGTCGCTTGCGCGGACGGCAGGCTTTTGGTGCTAACGGAGGGCCGTGGATGCCCGGGTCACGCCCGGGCATGACGGTCTAGGGAAAGGTTGGGGGTTCGCCTCTCACTCGATCCCGTCGAACAGCGCCGTACTGAGATAGCGCTCAGCGAAGCTCGGGATGATGGCGACGATGACCTTGCCGGCCATCTCCGGCCGGCTGCCGACTTCGATCGCGGCGGCGAGCGCGGCGCCCGAGGAAATGCCGACCGGGAGGCCCTCGACCCTGGCGGAGAGGCGCGAGGTCTCCATCGCCGTGTTGTTCGAGATGCGGACGACCTCGTCGATCAGGTCCCGCTTCAGGATCGACGGGATGAAGCCGGCGCCGATGCCCTGGATCTTGTGCGGGCCGGGAACGCCGCCCGACAGGACCGGGCTATCCTCAGGCTCGACCGCGACGGCGCGGAAGGAGGGCTTGCGTGCCTTCAATACTTCAGCGACGCCGGTCAGCGTGCCGCCGGTGCCGACGCCTGAGATCAGCACGTCGACGCGGCCGGCGGTATCGTTCCAGATCTCTTCGGCGGTGGTCTTGCGATGGATCGCCGGATTGGCGGCATTGTCGAACTGCTGCGGCATGAAGCTGTCGGGGATTTCCTTGAGCAGCGCCTCGGCCCGGGCGATGGCGCCCTTCATGCCCGCCGAAGCGGGGGTGAGCTCGGTCTTGGCGCCCAGGATCAAGAGCATCTTGCGCCGCTCCAGCGACATGCTCTCGGGCATCGTCAGGATCAGGCGATAGCCTTTGGCGGCACAGACGAAGGCGAGGGCGATACCGGTATTGCCGGAGGTCGGCTCGATGATGGTGGTGTTGGGGCCGATCTTGCCGGCGGCCTCTGCCGCCTCGATCATGGCGAGGCCGATACGGTCCTTGACGCTGGCCAGCGGGTTGAAGAATTCGAGTTTGGCGAGAAGCTCGGCCTTCATGCCGCTGCGCGCTTCCAGCTTGTGAAGACGCACCAGCGGGGTCGCGCCGATCGTTTCCAGGATGCTGTCGTAAATCCTGCCACGGAATTCGTTCGCCATGATTCCCCTCGCGTTGCCTGTTGAATTCTCGGAACTACAAACTCAGCGAGGATATAGGCGTGCGTTACCGGCTTGTCACGGGCTCAACCGGTCGCGCGACAATCGAGCCGAAACCGTCAGATCGAGAAATCCGCGGTATTGGCAGCGACGCTGTCGATGCCGGTTTCGCGGGCCCGCATGCACAGATCCTCGATCGTGATCTTCTCCAGCTCCTTGGTCCAGGTCTCGACCAGATCCTGGCAGAGCGGCCGGACGATCTCCTGGCCGAGCGGCGAGCCGGGCGGGATCTCGAACGGGTCGCTGGTCGCCTCGGTGCTGCGGACAGCCTCGGCGATCTCAGCCAGCGTGATCTTGCGCCGCTCCCGCGCCAGCCGGTACCCGCCGCGCGGGCCGCGGACGCCATCCAGGATTCCCGCACGGACAAGCTGCTGCAACACCGGCTCAAGATAGCGCCGGGGAATACCCTGGCGGCTATTGATCTCGCGGCTCTGCACCGGCTGGGCGCCGGAGTTATAGGCGATATCCAGAACCGCCTCGATCGCGAACATGAGTTTTTTTGAGAGACGTAGCATCAGTTATACACCAGTTTTTCCGAGTCCAGTCGATCCGAACCCCCCTTCGCCGCGCGCCGTTTGCGGCAGGGTGTCCACCTCGTCCCAACGAATTTGCACCACGGGCGCAACTATTAACTGTGCAATCCGGGACTTTGGTTCCACGAGAAAGTCGATTTCACCTAAATTAATCAGGATTACCTTGATCTCCCCCCGATAGTCGGCATCGATCGTGCCGGGGCTGTTCAGGACGGTCACGCCGTTCTTGGCGGCAAGGCCCGACCGCGGGCGGACCTGCGCTTCGAAACCGACCGGCAGCGCAATGGCAATTCCCGTCGGCACCATTGCTCGTTTACCCACGGCGATGGTCATCGGTTCCGTGATCGCCGCCATCAGGTCGAGGCCGGCGGCATGCTCGGTCGCGTAGGCGGGCAGGTCGAGATCGGTACCGTGCGGCAGCCGGACGATAGGAACTGCGGTCATGCCGATTGTGCCAACCCGATTTGATGTTTCCCTGCAGCCGGCAGACGCTCGGCTATCGCTTCAGCCAGACGCCGACCGACTTCTTGCTTGGAGGCACGGGCCCAAAGCTCCGTTCCTACGGCCGTCACCAGCGTTATAGTATTATAGCTACTGCCGAAGACCGTAGAATCCTGCGTGGCCGCATTGGCGACGATCCAGTCGCAGCCTTTGGACTTGAGCTTGGCCTTCGCATTTTCGAGGAGGTTCTCGGTTTCCAGCGCAAAGCCGACCACCAGATGCGGCCGGTGCGGACCGGATTTGGAGAGCATCGCCAGGATATCCGGCGTCTGGACCAGATGAATGTCCGGCGCGGTGGCCCCGGCCTTCTTCTTGATCTTCTGCGTCGCCGGATCGGCAGGTCGCCAGTCGGAGACGGCGGCGGCGCAGATGGCGGCGTCGACAGGAAGCGCGGCCTGGCAGGCCGCCAGCATTTCCTCGGCGCTCTCGATCGAAACCAGCGTCACGCCGGGCGGCGTCGGTTCCCGGGTCGGGCCTGAGACCAGGATCGTCTCGGCTCCCAGCGTGGCGCAGGCGGCGGCGATGGCGTGTCCCTGCTTGCCGGAGGAGCGGTTGCTGATGAAGCGCACGGGGTCGATCGCTTCCTGGGTCGGCCCGCTGGTGACGATGATACGGCGGCCGGAGAGGGGTTTGCCGCCGGTGAAATGACCGGCGATGGCGACCAGTATCTCAGCCGGCTCGGCCATCCGGCCCATGCCGAACTCGCCGCAGGCCATAGGTCCGGGGGCGGGACCGACCTTGATCACGCCGCGGCTTTCCAGCTTGGCGAGATTGGCGATCGTTGCCGGGTGCTCCCACATGCGGACATTCATCGCCGGGGCGACCAGCACCGGCTTGTCGGCGGCCAGCAGCATGGTCGAGGCAAGATCGTCGGCGAGGCCGTGCGCCATCTTGGCGAGCAGGTCGGCGCTGGCTGGGGCGATGACGATCAGGTCGGCCTCGCGCGACAGGCGGATATGGCCCATCTCCGCCTCGTCGGTCAGCGACCAAAGGTCGGTATAGACCTTGTCCTCGGTCAGCGCGCCGACGCTGAGCGCGGTGACGAATTCGGCTCCGGCCTTGGTCAGCACGGCGCGGACAGAGGCGCCGGACTTGCGCAGCAGCCGGATCAGCTCCAGCGCCTTATAGGCCGCGATCCCGCCCGAGATGACGAGGAGGATCCGCTTCGCAGCCAGGTCGGGCAGGGCGTCGCTCACCGCTCAGATCCGCCGCGCATGATGGATGGCGGCAATGCCCGCCGACAGGTTGCGGTAGGCATTGAACGCGAATCCGGCCTGCTCCATCCGCCCGATCAAAGATTCCTGGTCCGGGAAGCGGCGGATGGATTCCACCAGATAGACGTAGGAGTCGCGGTCTTTCGCGACGACTTCGCCCAGCTTGGGGATCACGATGTCGGAATAGCGCTCGTAGATCGGTCTTAAGGGGGCGATCGCCACCCGGCTGAACTCGAGGCAGAAGAACCGGCCGCCCGGCTTCAGCACCCGGCGTGCCTCACGCAAAGCCGCGTCGATGTCTGTGACATTCCTGAGGCCGAAAGCGATCGTATAGGCATCGAAGCTGCGGTCGGGAAAGGGCAGAGATTCGGCATTGCCGACCGCCCAGCTTAAGCCCGCGACCCGGCCGCGATCCATCGCCCGGTCGCGGCCTTGAGAGAGCATGGCTTCGTTGATGTCGCACAGCAGGGCGGGGCCGCCGCCGGCCTTGCGCCAGCCGGCCGCGATATCGCCGGTGCCGGCGGCCACATCCAGCAAAGTCTCATGCGGGCGGGGGCCAAGCGCGCGGATGAACTCCGCCTTCCACAGCCGGTGGACGCCCGCCGACATCAGGTCGTTCATCAGGTCATAGCGTCCGGCGACCCGGTTGAAGACGCCGCGAACCAGCCCGGTTTTCTCCCCGGGATCGACCTGCCGGTCGCCGAACCAGGAGGCTTCAGGGGCGTGTGAGTCGGTCATCATGGGGCTCAATATAGGAAACTATCTGGTGTACTGCCATGTCATGTACAAACGAGTGATATATTATACGTTCAATATACTGCGCGTTTCGAGGAATTCCCTCGTCTCGCCCACGGCTTCGGCCAGTCCGACCCTGCGCATTTCCACCCCCGCGGGGAAGGCGCCGGACAGGCGCGACGGCATCATCGGATCCAGCAGCACGAACACGCCGGTATCGTCCGCGCGGCGGATCAGCCGGCCATAGGCCTGACGCAGACGGCGGCGGGTCAGCCGCTCGTCCCAGGCCTTGCCGCCGAAGGCGCCGCGCCGGGCCTTGTGCAGAATGTCGGGGCGCGGCCACGGCACGCGATCGAACACGATCAGGCGCAACGCCCTGCCGGGCACGTCGACGCCGTCGCGGATCGCGTCGGTGCCCAGCAGGCAGGCATCCTCCTCAGCCCGGAAAATCTCCACCAGGGTCGACACATCCAGCCCGTCAAGATGCTGGGCATAGAGCGACAGGCCCGCGGCCTCCAGCGGATCGGCGATCCGCTCATGCACGGCCTTCAGCCTCTGCACCGCCGTGAACAAGCCCAACGACCCGCCGCCGGCCGCCAGGAACAGCGAGCGATAGGCCGCTGCGACCTGATCCAGATCGTCCTTGCGCACGTCGTTGACGATGAAGACCCGCGTATGGTTGGCATAGTCGAACGGGGAAGGCACCTGGGCCCGCAGCGAAGGCGCCAGCAGGTGGCGCGAGCCGGTGATCTCGCCGGCAGCGGCCCAGTCCGCCTCGACATCGCCGGTGCCGTCGGTGAGCGTCGCCGAAGTTACCACCATGCCATGCGCCTGGGCGCCGACGGTGCCGGCAAAGGGCACTGTCGGGTCGATGTGATGCCGGTAATAGCCGAAATCGATATCGCGCCCCTCGCTGCGCTCGACCCCGAACCAATCGATGAAATCCGGCGAGGTGCTGGAATGAAGCTCCTTCAGCATCGACCGCCAGGCCGAGAGGGTCAGCGTGCCGCGCCGCACCAGGCTGCGTGCCATTGCGTCCAGCCGCCGGCGATCCTCGCTCGGCAGCTTCTCGGCTTCGTCGTCCAGCTTGGCTGCCAGCTTCTTTGCCAGATCGGCGATCGGCTTTTCCAGCGCGGCCAGCGCCTTTTCCAGGATGGTCGCGGTGTCCAGCACATCGCTCGGCGCGGGGCGGGTTTCGACCTCCAGGCTGTAGGGGCCGTGGCTGCCCTCGGCGCGGGTATAGACCTGCTGGCGCAACGCAAACAGGAACTGCTCGGCCGGCCCGCGCGGCTGGTTACCGGCCAGGCGCTGATGCCAGCCGTCGCCCGGCAGCACGCGGGCGTTCTCGTTGATGCGGTCGAGCAGATCGAGCATCGCCTCGTCGCCGGCAACCAGATCCTCGATCCGCTTCTTCAGCCCGCGCGCCCGGCTGCGCGTGGCAGCGTCACTGCCGACCAGCCAGCGGCGCAGCTCAGCCGTCTCCTGCGCCGTCAGATGGGCAGCGAAGGCGCTGTCGGCGGCGTCGAAGATGTGATGGCCTTCGTCGAAGACATAGCGGGTTGGCAGATGCACGTCCTCGATCCCGCCCAGCGCAGCCTGGATCATCACCAGCGCATGGTTGGCGATGACGATATCCGCTCGCCGCCCGCGCCGGACATTCCGCTCGATGAAGCAGCGCCGGTAATATTCGCAGGCGCTGTAGACGCACTCGCCGCGCCGGTCGGACAGGCCGAAGGTACGCGGGCGGCCATGCAATTCGGCCAGCCAGCCAGGGAAATCGCCGCCGGTCAGGTCGCCGTCGCGCGTCGCCGCCGCCCAGCGCGCCATCAGGCCCAGCGCGATTGCGCTGCCGGCCTGGAGCTGCCCGCCGCGCACCGCCTCGGAATGGTTCAGCAGGCACAGATAGTTCTCGCGCCCCTTGCGGATCACCACCCGCTCGGCCTTTTCTGCCGGGTCGAGGAAGCGTC
>DATBAZ010000458.1:0-8619 GCA_036271255.1 Alphaproteobacteria bacterium | reverse complement strand
AGATATCCGGCAGCCCGTCGGGGCCGAGCGTCTTGCCTGGTCCGGCGAGGTCGGTCGCCGGGGCGCGCACGACGACATAGGCGAAGGATGGAAACGGTGGCTGCGCCGGCGCGGAGTCGGCCATCACCACCATTAGCAATGCAGCGAGAAAGGCCGATTTGATGGCTTTGACAACGGCTTGCGGGTAGTGGCGGGTTAAGGCAGACTCGATTTTATCTATCTGCATTGTGCGGACATGCGCTGCCACATCCTCGCCTTCGCCGTCCTTCTGCTTACTGCCGGTTGTTCTCCGACGCTCGACAGCGCGGTCGATCGGCCGGCTGCGTTCGCCCCGTGGACGGATGTCGCCGAGGAATATCGTTTCCGGCCCGGCGACGAAATGGACGTCCGGCTGCTTTATAATCCGGAAATCAGCGACCGCGTAAGGGTGGCCCCCGATGGCCGGATCAGCTTGGCTCTGATCGGCTCGGTTCAGGCCGAGGGCAAGACGGTCGACCAGCTGGGCGCCGACCTGCGCACCAAATTCGCCAAGGAGGTGCGCCGCCCCGACGTGCTGGTGATCGGGCGGCAGTTCGAATCGCAACGGATCTTTATTGGCGGCGAGGTGACGACGCCGGGTGTGATCACCGTGCCCGGAAGGCTGGGCGTGCTGGAGGCGATCCTCACTGTCGGCGGCTTCCGTGACACGGCCTGGCTGTCCCAGGTGGTGTTGATCCGACGCAGCCAGAACGGCCAGCCGATGTTGCGGACGGTCGACCTGAATGCGCTGATCACCACCGGCCAGAAGAGCGAGGACGTACCGCTTCAGCCCTATGACATTGTTTTCGTGCCGCGCACGCCGATCGCGGATATCGATCTTTTCGTCACCAAATACATCAGGGGCGTTCTTCCGTTCGACAGCAACTTCACCTACGCGGTCAACGCCCAAACATTTCTCCCGAAATGACCGAATTGACGACGCTGAAGCCCCAGTCGGCGAAATATTTCGCAACCTCGTGCGATGGAAGGCCGTTGAATTCGAGCACCAGGCGCCCGCCGGGCTTCAGCAGATGATCGCCGACATCGCGCCGGAAGAAATCCCACTCCGGCACGCCCCAATCCTGCCCATCCTCGCGGCGGTTGAAGCAGATCTGGAATGCGGTCACGAGGTCGAATTGGCCAAGCTTCGGCAGCGGTTCATAGGCGCGGATGGTGCACGCATGGCGCTCGACGCCCAAGAGCGCGATCATCTCGTCATAGAAGGGAATGTCGCCGACATCGAGCGCGACCGACTGGTTGCCCAGCGTTTTGGCGAGGAATGGGAAGTATCCGGTGCCGGTGCCGAGATCGAGGAGCCGGCGATAGGGCGGGCGATGCAGGCCCAGCGACCGCACGCGGCGCAGCTTCACGTGGATCCAATACCGGACGTCGAGATATTTGCTGTAGCCCGGGGCGGGGTCGGCATCGCCGTACCGGCGTTCGAGATCGGCCAATGCCGCCGGATCGATCGACTGCGTAATTCTGCGCGCTTGATTGTAGGTCAAGATATAATTGAAAATCTCCGACGAGCGGATGCGCCGGAGTCTGCGGGGCAATGAGTCGACGTCGTTCGCTTGACTGTCGCTGCCGTAGTTGGTGGATGAAGGCATTGATTATCCTTACGCGAGGCGCGGTTTTGCCGTCAATCGAGATCGAACAAAGACGGCGGCCGCAGGGGTTTATTCCTGCACGAATGACCGTTCTGTACGGATGCGACGCCGGGGCTGGGCAATAAGGCGATGCGCCTGACGAATTCCAGCCGGATAACTATTCGAGAATTACTTACGCTGGTGATCTATGACCGTATCCGCATTGCGCTGGGTGCGCTGATTCCGTTCGCGATCGGCACGGCGGCGGCGCTCGCTGCTTCGTCGTGGTATGAATCGACGGCAAGCCTGCTGGTGCTGCATGGCAGCGAATATCTCGCCAAATCGCCGGTCAGCGCCTCGGTGACCGCGCTGGGACTGGAGCCCAAGCAGATCTTGTCGGCCGAGGCCGAGCTGGTCGACAACCGCAACCTGTTGATTCAGGTGATCGCCAAGGTCGGCGCGGCCAGGCTTTATCCCGATATGGCGGATGCCGAGCAGGAGCGCCTGGTTGAGCGGCTTAGCTCCGATCTGAAGATCGAGCCGGTCTTCACGGCCGGGGTGCTCCGCCTGTCGCTCCGCAACCACGATCCCGAGGTGGCGGCGAAAACGCTCGACACGATCATCGACCTCTATCTGGAAAGCCGCAACGCCGCGGTCGGCGACCGGAAGACCGCTTCGATGACCCAGCAAGCCGACCAGATGGCGGCCAAGCTGAAGGCTGCCGAGGGCGCGCTGACGCAGTTCAGTGTGGAGAACGGCATCTCCGACATGGCGGAGCAGCGTACGCATCTGCTCAGGTTGCGCTCTGACCTGACGGTGGGGCAGGGCACGGTCCAGTCCAACATCGCGTCGCGCCAGACCGAGCTGCAGACGACCCTGAAGCAGCTGAAATCGATCCCGCTCAATATCCGGCAGAGTTCGTCCAGCGGCCGGGTCCGCGAGCTCGAGAACGCCAAGGCCTCGCTGCTGACGCTCGAGCTGCGGCGCAAGGACCTTGTCACCCGCCTGTCGGAAGACAGCGAGGAGGTGCGCAATGTCGACCTGCAGATTTCGACCGTAAAGTCGTTCCTGGCGACCGAGCCGGAGCTGGTCCACGATTCCGACCGCGATATCCGCAACCCGGCCTACGATACGGCGGAGAAGCACGTCGCCTCGCTGGATGCCGAGATCAAGGGGCTGGAGGCGAACGCCGCCCAGACCGCCAAGGATATCGCCGCGATCAATGCCCGTATCTCGGCGCTGGACGGGCTGGCGCAGGATTACGATCGCCTTTCGGAAGCCGCGCATACCGCGGAGGAGCCGCTGCTCGCCTACCTGCCCAAGCTCGAGGATCTCAAGATCAACGAGGAGCTGTCCCGGCGCCTTTCCTCGAACGTGCGGGTGATCGAGGCCGCGACCCTGCCGACGCAAAAGCAAAGCAACCGCACGGTCTATCTGGCGCTCGGCATCTTCGCCGGGGTGCTCGGTGGATTGGCCGCCACCTTCGGGCGGACCAGCCTGAGACAGGTTTGCGTGCTGCCCAGCGAAATGGAAGAATGGCTCGACCTCAATCCGCTGCTGGTCGTCGGTTACAGAGAGCCTGAGCCCGCCCCATGAACTATCTGGTCCCCGTCGGCGGTCGCCAGACCGAGGAACTGGACTCCCGGCTGGTCAGGTTCCTCAAGCCAAAGGACGCCTCGCAGCTGATCCACCGGATACAGCATTCGGCCCGGGACAGCGGCAAGGTGGTCGAGTTCATCGGGCCGCATGGCGGGGAGGGGACCTCCACGATCGCCCGCGAATTCGCGATCCTGATGACCCAGCGCTCGAACCGGCCGATCCTGCTGCTGGACCTCGATATCCCGATCAACGGCCATAGGGACTGGTTCGCCGAGAACACCAACCTGATCTCGACCTCGATCAAGGTGGTGATCCCGCACGGCCGGCTGATGTTCCACCGTGTGGGCTCGTCGCCGCTGGTGATCAGCGAGCTGGTGCTGGATCGGCGCGGCATCAATCCGCTGAACGACCTGATCGTCGGCCGCCAGACCCTGGATCAGCTCCGTGACGTCTTCAGCCTGATCATCGCCGACGCCCCGCCGCTGAAGGAAAGCTTCGAGGGCGTTGCCTTCAGCGCCCATGCCGACGCCACGGTGATGGTGATCGAGGCGGAGAAGACCCGCGCCCCGGTGGCGCAGGATCTCAGTGAACGCCTGAAGGATATGGGCGCTCAGCTCGTCGGCTTCGTGTTCAACAAGCGGCGCTATTACGTGCCGGATTATCTCTATCGCGAGCTTTAGTTTTTCACCCCGCGATAGGCGCTGACCACGTCGCGCGGTTCGATCGTCACTTCCGAACGCCGGCCCAGGAAGAAGACACCGCTGGCGCCGTCCGAGGCGTGGCTCTTGCCGATCAGCCAGTCTGTCCAGCGCAGCCAGAAGAAGGGCAGGGTCAGCAGTTCGCCCAGCTTGCGATTGCGGGTGATGCCGGTCATGACCGAGCGGATTGCCCAGATCAGCACCGAACCGGGACCGTTGACCGCGCCGGAGGCTATGCGGTCGAACCGGCGGAACAGCCAGCGGTGGCCGTTCTCGGTGAAGCGGGTGAAGTCGTAGGCGCCCTCATGGACATGCTGCATGAACGGCGTCTCGGCATAGACCAGCCCGTCGGGCTTCAGCACCCGGTGGATTTCGTCGGCGACCTTCCAGGGGTCGAGCACGTGCTCCAGCACCGCCTGGATCCAGACCGCGTCGACCGATGCGTCCTTGAGCGGCATTCCATGAGAGTCGGAGACGAAGCTGGTCTCGGGCGAGGCATAGATGTCGAAGACGATCAGCTTTACGCCGGGAGCAGTATAGAGCCGGTCACTGCCGACCCCGCGCGAGCCGCCGCCGACTACGAGGATAACCGGCTCCGGCACCTTGCCGAGCAGCTTCAGCAGGCGTTCGGCATAAAGCCTGGCGACCGGGTTTTCGCCATAGGCGATCCGGCGCACCCAATAGCGCAGGCCGCGGCCCGCCCGCCGGATGGGACTCTTGCCCGCGGCCTCTTCGAACCGCGCGCGGTCGACGATGCTGTTCGGGAAATCGATCAGTACCGGCTGGCCGGCGACGACCGGAAAGCCTTCGGCGCCGATGCAGCCGGGCACGGTGCAGCGCGCCCCGCCGCTCCAGTCGAGCGCCGCGTGATGAGCGCAAGGGCAGCAGAGCCGTTCCTTGATCCAGTCGGGCAGGGGTGCGGAATCGCTCATCAGGACCACCCGAGATTCAATGCCGCTTCATAGCGCGCTGCAACCGCCGAGACGGTGAATGCGGAGGCGGCTTTGCGCAGCGCGGCCCTCTTGACCGGCTGGTCGAGCGCAGCGAGCATCGCCCGTCCGAGCGCTTCGGCATCGCCCACGTCGACCAAAATACCTAGCTTGCCCCCCTGCAGCAGGTCTGCCGGCGCGCCGCAACGGGTCGAGATGACCGGTGTCCCGCAGGCCATTGCCTCGACCACCATGTTGCCGAACCCTTCGGAAACCGACGAGACCGCCAAGGCTGCGGCGTGAGCGATATAGGGCCACGGATTGGGAGTAACACCGGGCATATTGAGACTGGTCCCGAGATCAAGCTCGGCCGCGAGCGCAGCCAGGCTTGCCCGCTCCGGACCGTCCCCCAGGATCGTCAGACGGGCGGGACGCCGATCGAGGACATAACGGAAGGCGCGCAGCAGGGTCGGAAAATCCTTGACCGGGGCCATCCGGCCGATGGCGATGAAGGCAGGGGCAGGGGCATCGGCACGCATGCCGGCACCTAGAGGCTTCGGCAGCCGGGCCGGATCGAAGCCATCGGGCACGATCGGATTGCCGACAACCGAAATCGGGCGTGTCAGCCCCAGGATGGTTTTCATATCGCCGGCCACTGCATCGGAGGCGGCAAGGACCGCGGCGGCGGCGGGGTAGAGCCGGCGCATTACGGGCACGATTCGTGCGAGGCCGGGATCGATCCGGATCTTGTCGGCGAGCAGGCTGTGTTCGGCCACAGTGATCCGTGTGCTGCTCCGCAAGCCCGCGACCAGGGCGACGGCGCTGTTGTGGGGCAGGGCGGAATGCAGCACCGCAGGCCGGTTGCGGCGGAGCCATGAGGCGAGCTTGGGCAGAGCCCACAGGGTGCGCGACGCGCCGAGCACCTCCACCGGCACGTCGTCCGACACTGCGTCCAGCAGCGCGCCCTCGGCCCGGTCGAGCAGCAGGGTGACGGGGCGGCCCTTGGCAGCCCAGTGATTGGCGAGCGTGACCGTCGCCCGTTCGATCCCGCCCATCGGCAGGCGCGGCAGATAGAGTGCCAGGGTCATGCGCTTTTCCACCGATGCCACAGCGCCTGGCGGATGCCCGCGACATTGGCTGCCAGGGCGCCGCCGCCGGCGAACAGCGCCATGATCGCGACGCCGGCGACGAGGCCGGCAATCGAGGACGGCAGTTCCAGCAGCGCGATCAGCCCGCCCGCCGCCAGCGATGGTATAAGTATGCGGGCGCTGACCCAGGCTGGCACCGGCACGTCGAACAGCGGCCGCACCAGCAGCCAGGACATCAGCGCATAGACGAACTGGGCGCTGAGGAGCGCATAGCCGGCGGCCATCACGCCGTAACGCGGGATCAGTGCGAAATCCATGACGACGCCGAGCGCGGCGGCCGGCAGGATCGCCCAGATCTCAAGCGCGGTGCGACGGGCGATCTGGAAACCGTGGGCGAGATAGTGGCTGGCCAGGCCGTTGAAGACCGTGGCGACCGCGACCAGCGGCAATATCTGCCGTGCCTGGTCTCGCAGCGCCGGGCCGATCAAGAGGTCGGTGATCGGGCGGGCGAGGGCGATCAGGGTCACCGTGGTCGGGATCAGCGCCACCATCATCAGTTCGCCGGCCTGGGCGTAACGCGCACGCGCGGCAGCCGCGCCTTCGCGCTCGTAGGTTGCGATGATCAGCGGCAGGCTGCTGGAGGCGACGACGACGCAGAGATTCTGGATGGCGCGCGACGCCAGTATCTGTGGTGCGGCGTAGGCGCCGACGGCATCGTCAGACAGCAGGCCGGCGATGATGAAGCGGTCGCCGGATTGCAGAATCATCTCCAACCCCATGATCCCGGTCAGCGGCAGGGCATAGGCGAGCATTGTCCGGAGCTCCGGCCAGGCCAGCAGCGGCCCGCGCGCCAGGAAGGGCGAATGGCGGATATCGCCGATCAGGCAGAGCAGGCAGGACACGGTGATTCCCTGGAGAGCGCCGGCCGCACCGAGATGAAACGTGATGACGAAGAGCAGCGCCAGCCCCACTCCGGCGATGCTCTGGATGATCAGCAGCGCCGCGCAGCGTTCGAGCCTGAGCTCGGCGCGGTGGATGTCGGTTTCGATCTGGAAGAAGGCCTGGGCGATCATCGCCGTGCCGACGGCCAGGAACAGCGAAGCGGTGCCGTGATCGACCAGCCCGGAATAGCGTAGCGCCACTGTCAGCAGCACGGCGGCCACGGCGCAACCGAGCATGAAGTTGCGTGCCGTCGCGATCAGGTTGCCGCGCCGGCCGCCCAGATCGGCATTGACCAGGAAGCGGCCGATAATGGCGCGTATCCAGTGGAACAGCGGCCCACCGGCCACCTGCAGCACGGTCATGCCGAGCGCATAGCGGCCATACTCGTCCGGCGGCAAGAAACGGGTCAGCAGGGCGAGCAGCAGCACGCTGCTCAGCAGCTGGACCACAGTCGAGATGAAATAGCCGGAGGCGTGGCGCAGCAGCATATTTATTCGGCCAATGAAAAATCGAACCGGGAAATATCGGTATTGCTCATCGTGCCGTCGAAGGCGAGACGGAGAGTCGGTTTAATAACGCCCATGCTGGGTGAATAGTCCGCATCCCGAATTTCGGCCTTGAGCGGGCCGCTGTATTTGAGGCGGAGCCGGTCGCCGATCCGCCAGATACTATCCTCATACCGAATTTCCGTGCCGGGAGCGACGAGAAATCCCGCCGTGGCCGGCCAGGGACCACCGCCCCCGACCAGCCTGTCGGTGACCCTGAAAGCCAGCGGCCCGCCGGTTTCGATGCGCCGGCGATGGAGGCAGCCGAAGCGCTTCCGATAGCCGTTATGCTCGGCCTCGACCGACCAGGGTGCTTCGGTCATCGACAGCACCCGGCATTCCGCCTTGCGCGACCAGTTGAACGGCCCGGCGATCTCGCTCTGGTCGGCGCCGGCAACGGTCAGCGTGTTGTGAGCTTCTGTACCGCGAAACCGGCTGCGGGCTTCGCCGGCGCCGTGATAGCGATACGTTCCGGCATCGACCAACAAGGGCTTGCCGTCGACATGCAGCCAGATCGACAGCGCATCGGCATGTCCGTGCGCGGCGATGGAGAGATAGCCGAGGGGCCCGTGGTCGAAGACCAGCAGCATCGAGCCTTCACGGACGGCGGTGTAGCCGCCGACCGGGAAGTGGTCGATTTTCACTTCGTCATTCCCGCGAAGGCGGGAATCCAGACCATGAGGCGCGTCCGCGCCGACATGACTCCGTTCGATGCTATCGCGTCCATTCCTGGATTCCCGCCTTCGCGGGAATGACGGCGGTGAGGAGGGCGGACGCCAAAGCACTATGGCATCGTCGTCGTCACCGATGCGGGGCGCATTCCCGCCGTCATCGGTGATCGCCATCAGAAACGCTTCGGCCTGCGGAAACCGTGATTTGGTGTCGGCGTCCAGTTCAGCGGCCAGCGCCAGCATCTCCATCGTGAAGCGCTGGTAGGCCACAGCCTGCTCTGCGCCGACACCGTCCGGAAGCAGTTGCCGGCGGGAGTCGCATTCCAGGACCGTCCGGCCTTGCCGGGACCATTCCGTGGCGTGGGGAAGGTGGGGCAAGGCGGTGCCGATGGCGAGCAGGCCAAGCGCCTCCGCGACGGCGTGGTTGTTGGCCGAGGAATAACGCGACGGATAACGCGCCAGGAAGTAGCCGTGCGCAGCCAGCGACTTGGCCAGTACAGCGGTCAATTCCTCGCCGAGATCAACCAGCGACGCGGCGAA
>DATBAZ010000457.1:0-3210 GCA_036271255.1 Alphaproteobacteria bacterium | reverse complement strand
CGAAGAATAGCGCGAACGGATGGGCGTGGATGGCCGGGTCAAGCCCGGCCATGACGATACTGGGAATAACGCGAACTTTGGTCTGACAATTTCATTGACGCCCAACAACCGGCCCCGATAGGTTCCATCCCAACGATCGGGGAAGGCGCTCAATGGGCATAGTCGGGATCGATGTCGGGGGCACGTTCACCGATCTGTTCTATTCCGAGGACGGGGTTACCGCGCATACCGTGCTGAAGGTCCCCTCGACCCCCGACGACCCTTCGCGCGGGCTGGTCGATGCGCTGGGCGCGGCGGGAATCGATCCCACCCATCTCGACCTCATCATCCACGGCACCACCATCGCCACCAACGCCGTGATCGAGCGCAAGGGCGCGCGCTGCGCCCTGGTGACGACGAAGGGGTTCCGCGATGTATTGGAACTCGGCCGCCGCGACCGGCCGCATATGTATGGGCTGACCGGAGTCCAGAATCCGCTGATCCCGCGCGACCTGCGCTTCGAGGTGGATGAGCGGCTGGACCATCAGGGCGCCGTCATTCGGCCGCTCGACGAGGCGGGCTTGCGCGCGCTGGCCCAACAGCTGCGCGATGCGCGCGTCGAAGCCGTAGTCGTATCGTTCCTGCACTCCTACGCCAACCCGGCGAATGAAGAGCGGGCGGCGACGATTCTTAGGGACATCGATCCCGAATGGGAGGTCGTGACCTCAAGCGCCGTCATCCGCGAATATTACGAGTTCGAGCGCACCAGCACCGCCGTGGTCCAGGGCTATCTCCAGCCGCTGATCGCCCGCTATGCCCGCAACCTGACCGAACGCCTGTCGGATTGGGGCTATCAGGGGCAAGCGCTGATCATGCAGTCGAACGGCGGCGTGGTGCCGGTGAAACAGCTGGCCGGCCGCGCCGCCTATATCGTCCGCTCCGGCCCCGCCGCCGGGGTGATCGCAGCCGCGCGGCTGGCGGCGGAGGCGGGATTCGACCGGATCGTCACCGGGGATATGGGCGGCACGTCCTACGACGTCGCCGTCGTGGACGACGGCGAGCCCGAGATCGCCGAAACCACCCAGCTCGACTTCCGCGTGCCGCTGCGCCTGCCGATGATCGATGTCCACACGATCGGCGCCGGCGGTGGTTCGATTGCCTCGATCGACAGGGGTGGCATGCTCCAGGTCGGCCCACGTAGCGCTGGCGCGGTGCCGGGGCCGGTCTGCTACGGCAATGGCGGCACCGAGCCTACGGTGACCGACGCCAACGTGGTGCTCGGCCGGATCAAGCCGGACGATCCGATCGGGCTGAAGGACCGCAGCGCGCTGGACGTCGACAGCGCCCGCGCCGCCGTCGCCCGGTTGGGCGTGGAACTGGGCCTCGGCATCGAGCAGACGGCCGAAGCGATCCTCACCATCGTCAACCAGAACATGGCCGGGCGTACGCGGCTGCTGTCGATCGAGCGCGGCTATGACCCGCGCGATTTCGCCCTGGTGATCTTCGGGGGCGCCGGGCCGCTGCATGGCGCTGCCCTGATCCGTGAGGTTGGCATCGGCACGATGCTGGTGCCGCCCAGCCCCGGCGTGCTCTGCGCCATGGGCTGTGTCATCGCCGACCTGCGTTACGACCTCTCCCGCACGGTCGAGCAGCGGCCCGAGGCGCTGGGCGCCGCCGCCATCGCCGAAATCCTCGCGGAGCAACGGCGGGACGGTGAGGCGCGGCTGAAGGCCTCAGAGGCCAAGGTTCGGCAGGTGGTCGTCAGCCATGCCGCCGACATGTCCTATCTCGGCCAGATCCATCCGCTGCGCGTGCCGATCGAGGCCGAGTGGGATATCGGCCGCATCGTCGAGGCGTTCCGGCAGGCCTACCGCGCCGAGAACGGCAACGACCTCGGCGACATACCGACCATGATCGTCAGCTTGCGCACAGTCGTTCAAGGAGTCCGCGAAGGCGCTGGCCGAAGGCTGGAAACGCCCGGCGAGCGGCCCGCGCCGACACCGATGGCGACAAGACAGGTCTATTTCGGCGGCTGGCGCGATACGCCGATCCATCGCCGCGAGGCTCTGCTGCCCGGCATGACGCTCTCCGGCCCGGCCATCGTCGAGCAGCCGGATACGACGACGGTGATCGAGCCCGGCATGCGCGCCCGGGTCGATGCTTACGGCAATCTGCTGGTGGAGGTCGCCCAATGAACTCTGTGACCACTGATCCCGTGACCCTCGCCGTGGTGCGCGGCGCGCTGGAGCAGGTCGCCGATGAGATGGATCTGCACCTGATCCATGCCGCCATGTCGCCGATCATCTCGGAGACGAACGACTGCGCCCATGGCATCTTCCACCCCGAGACCGGCGAGACGATCGCCCAGGGCCGCTACGGCCTGCCGGTCTTCCTCGCCAACATGCAGTTCACCGTCCAGAACATCCTCAAACTGGTCAAGGATGAGGGCGGATTCCAGCCGGGCGATCTCTGGATCCTGAACGATCCTTATGTCTGCGGCACCCATCTGCAGGATGTCGTGCTGGTGTCGCCGCATTTCGTCGACGGCACGCTGTTCTGCATCTTCGCCAATACCGGCCACTGGATGGATATCGGCGGCGGCGTGCCCGGCGGCTGGGCTCCCAAGGCGACCGAAATCCATCAGGAAGGCATGCTGATCCCGCCGCTGAAGCTCTATTCGGGCGGGGTGCTGAACGGGCAGCTGGTGCGGATGTTCACCGGCAATGTGCGGCTGCCGAATGAGATTGCGGGCGACCTCAAGGCGATGACCAATGTCTTCGCCATCGGCCGCCGCGGCATCGACGGGCTGGCGGCGCGCTATGGCGCGGAAACGCTCTCCGCCTGCTTCGAGGAGATGATACGCCGGTCCGAGCAGCAGATGCGCTCCTACATCGCCGACATCCCGAACGGCATCTACGAGGCCGAAGACTGGTTCGACAATGATGGCGTCACCGACGCGCCGATGCGGATTGCGCTGAAGCTGACCGTCGAGGACGAAACCCTCCATTTCGACTTCACCGGCACCGCGCCGCAGGCCAGGGGGCCGATCAACCTGGCGCTGACCACGACCTTGTCGTCCTGCTTCGTGGCGCTGAAGCACATCTTCCCGGAGGTGCCGGTCAATGGCGGCGCCTTCCGCCCGACCCGCTTCACCGTGCCCGAGGGCAGCCTGATCGCGGTCAAGTATCCCGGGCCGGTCGGCGGCTATCTGGAGGTGGTCGGCAAGGTGAC
>DATBAZ010000456.1:0-4215 GCA_036271255.1 Alphaproteobacteria bacterium | reverse complement strand
ATGCCGAAGATGATCTCCCGCACCTCCTTGATCCCGTTCTGCCAGCGCGCCTGGTCGTCGAGGCCGGCGATCAGCGAGTTGATGTTGCCGCCGGCGGAGAAGCCGCGATCGGCCCCGGTCAGCACCACCACCGCGGTCTCGACGTCGTTCTGGATGTCGCGGAAGATGGTCGAGAGCTCGTAGTGCAGGCGCGGCGTCATCGGGTTCAGCGGCGGGTTGTTCATCGTCACAACCAGCACCCGCCCGCGCCGCTCGATCAGCAGGAACTCATAGGTTTCATACATCGAAGAACCTCGGTCAGCATCGGTGCGGAAAGACAAATCATCGATCCCGGCTCAAGGCAATAGAGTATACTGATCTCCCCGTAAGCCCTTTGGCCTACCGGCCCAACTCCAGCGGATCGAACGGCTGAGCGGCGAGCAGCAGCGCCTGCCAGCTTTTATGCGTCGGCGAGCTTCGGTCGGCGTCTGCATTGCGCATGACTTCGAGGGTCAGGGCCTGGAACTTGGCCAGGAGCTCCTGCAGCGCCTGATCGGAAATATTCACCACCTGCGACGACCAGACCGCATTGGGGCGGGAGAAATCCATCTCCACGAACAGGTTCCGCAAGCCCCGGGCGAACGCCCGTCCGGCGTCTGGGCTTTCATGCCACCGTATGATGCGGGCGAACAGCAGCCGCACCTTGTTGCCGGGCAGGAGCTCGACCAGCTTCAGCTTCTCCAGCTTGACCAGGTGCTCGACCATCAGCGCCTCCGGCATCCCGCATTCGCGCTGGATCTCCTGAGCCGACCAGCCGCGCGTCAGCAGGATGAAGACCAGGGCGAGGCGCAGGTCAGAGAACAGCTCACGCGCCTGTTCCCGCCCCAGCCGCGTCGGACGGGTGTCGATATCCTCCTTCGCCACCTCGCACAGCTCGATGAAGGTGATGCCCAGCGCGTTGCACAGATCCTCGACGATCTGGAGCGTCAAGCCATGGCCGGCGAACCAGCGCTTGACCGTGCGCTCGGTGACGCCCAGCTGGGCGGCGATCTCGCGATAGCGCAGCCCGCGCGACCGGCACAGCTGCTTCAGCGCGTTTATCAGGGTCGCGACCTGCCGATGGCCGTTCGATTGCCGCATCCGCCTACCCATGCCGGCGGTTCGGCGCCGGCTCTCTCGTTTCCGCAACGTCACCATGCCGGGCGCGTCGCTGGCAAGGGATTTTCGGCGGCCGGGGACAGATGATGTCCCTTGGCGGCCTCATGGGAGTCACTCCCGTTTTTTCGGCTTGCCCGCCGGGACCGAAGCGGAAAACGCTTCACCGGAAATAATATCACGGCAGGCACACCGCACGCCGGAAGACATGAATCCGAGCCGCTTGAGCCCGGAAAAAGGGAGGGCAACATGTCCCAAATCTCGCCAAACGCGTCCAAGTCCACCGTTCGCCGTGCGATCGCCGCCGTGCTGGTCTGCGGTGGAGCCGCCATCGTCTGTCCCGCACATGCGCAGGACCAGGCACCCGCCACGGGCGAGCGCAGCGGCCAACTCGAGGAGATCGTGGTCACCGCGCAGAAGCGCTCGCAGAACCTGCAGACCACCCCGGTCGCGGTCACGGCGCTGTCGGCGCAGACCCTGGACGAGCGGCGTGTCGAGAATGCGTCCGACCTGACCGGCCTGATCCCCAACGTGCAGGTCTATGTCTCGGCCGAGGGCGCATCGACCGCCGAATATTTCATCCGCGGCATCGGCGGCAGCTCCAGCACCAACGGGCAGGACAACAAGGTCGCGATGTATGTCGACGGGGTCTATATCCCCCGCTCCACCGGCGCGCTGTTCGATGTCGCCGACATCGAGCGGGTCGAGGTGCTGCGCGGCCCGCAGGGCACCCTCTACGGCGAGGCGGCGACCGGCGGCGCCATCAACTTCATCACCATCGGTCCGAAGGGCGAGTTCGCCGCCCGGCAGGACCTGACCTTCGGCAATTACGGACGGGTGAAGACCAAGACCCGGTTCGACACACCGACCTGGAACGGCTTCTCGGCCGAATTCGCCTTCATGAGCAATGAGAGCGACGGCTGGGAGGACAATCTTTCCGGCGGCCAGAGATGGAACCTGGCACCCGGCACAGGCGGGCATTTCGGCACGCTGACGACGCCGTCCAAGTTCGCCTATTCGGACACCAAGGCCTATCAGCTGGGCATCAAGTGGCAGACGCCGATCGACGGGCTGACGGCGGTCTATAAGGCCGACCACACCGACGACCATTCGATGCAGCCGGCCATCCAGATGCTGTTTCCGGAGACGCTGGGCACCACCATTCTGGCGGTGCAGCCGCCGGGCACCCGCGCACCCTATGCCGCGCATGCGCTGAACGCGATCGCCGGGCCGACCGATTTCCCCGACGACAACCAGGTTTGGGGCCACAGCCTGACCATCAACTACGACATCGCGGACTGGCTGTCGGTCAAGAACCAGACGGCGATGCGCTGGGCCCACGACAAGACCTCCACCGAGCTGGGCGGCGGCGGCGAGCTGGTGTGCGCGATCGCCATCTTCTGTTCCGGCGGCATCTTCGGCGGCACGCTGCACAACCCCCCGAATTCCCCGATCACCCTGTTCTCCTCGATCATCGACACCGCGTCGCGGACCGAGAGCAACGAGTTCACGGTAACGGCCAAGACCGAGTACGCCGACGTGCTGGGCGGCATCTATTACTTCCATGAAGGGGTGAACGGCGCCGGCAATAATTTCGGCCCGTTCTATCCGCCGGGCTTCGGCGTGTTCCGCATCATCAACGGCGTCCCGACCCTGCCGGGCTTTCCGGGCGCCAACGGCACCGTCGGCCGGAACGACAACACCGACTTCGCGCTCTACAGCCAGGTCACCGGCCATATCACCGACCAGATCGACGTGCAGGCCGGCCTGCGCTGGAGCAAGGACGACCGCGACGACGTCAACACGAACGTGTTTCCGCCCGCCACCTTCAACAACACGCTCTATCGTGTCGACTGGATGGCGAACGTAACGTACCGGCCGACCGAAGACATCATGGCCTATGCCAAGATCGCGACCGGCTTCGTGCCCGGCGGCCTGTTCCAATCCACCCCCTTCGGACCGGAAAAGCTGACCGAGCCGGAAGTCGGCCTGAAGGCGGACCTGCTGGACAAGCACCTGCGCACCAACACCGCCTTCTTTTGGGGCGATTATCGCCAGCTGCAGCTTCTGGCGGCCAATCCGACGATCCAGATCTCGAATGTCGGGTCTGAGGAGATCTACGGCCTGGAGGAGGAGGTCAGCTATCTCGTCATGGACGGGCTGCAGATCGATGGGAATCTGGGCTGGACCCATGTCAGGTGCTCCCAGACCCCGGCGGCCTGCATCAGCGCCGCCAACCCGCAGCTCGCCAATGCACGGCCGGTCGGCACGCCCAAATGGAACGCGGCGGTGTCGGTGCAGTACGACACGCCCGACTTGTCTTTCGGCGGCCATGCCCGCTTCCGCATCGACAGCACCTACCTGTCGGACCAGAACTGGCTGGCCTCTCCGCCGACATCGCCCGCCGAGCAGCAGGCGATCACCGGCAAGGGAAGCTGGACCTTCAACCTGCGGGCCGGGATCGTCGAGGTGCCGCTGGGCGATACCAACGCCACCGGGTCGGTCTCGCTGTGGGGTACGAATATCTTCGACAATCGCCGCCTCAACTTCGCCTTCAGCGTCGGCGATTCCGCCGTTGGCACCTTCACGCCGCCGGCGATGTTCGGCGTCGACCTGACGGTCAAATACTGACGAAACAGAGACCGATCAGGACGCCATCTGTCCCCGGCCGGGACATGACGGGGGACTTCCGCGATCCGCGGTTGACCCTGTCCCGGGCCGGGGACACTGTCATGTGGTGGGGAGGAACGCGATGATACGGACTGCATGCTGCGCCTTGGCCGTGCTGGCCGGCGCCGGGCTGGGTTTCGGCGCGGCGGCCGCGGGCACGACCAAGGGTTTTGTCGTCACCCAGATGGCGTTCGTGACCAACGACGACATGAAGGCGGATTGCCCGGGCGGGTTGGCCGAGAGCGCAAAGGATTACTACCTCAAAAGCCTGCCGCCGGCAGAAGCCAAGCGGCTGGGCGACGGCGCGAATTTCCGGGAGCTGCTGAAGATCCTGTACGCGCCGGGCGGCAATCTGGGGCCGGGCAAGCGTACGCACAACCAGTGCGCCGATCCTACCGATTTCAACGGCCC
>DATBAZ010000455.1:0-7094 GCA_036271255.1 Alphaproteobacteria bacterium | reverse complement strand
ATCGCCTGCCGAATAATACGGGCCTGTCAGCCCGACGATGGTCACCTTACGGGTCGGCAGGTCGACCTTGTACAGCCGGTTGGTCTTATAGCCGGCGACATAGGCCGTGCCGGCGGAATCGAATACCAACGCGTTGGCGTCCGTGGTCCCGAGCCGGACGATCAGCTTGGCCTGCAGCGTCTTGGTGGGAATCTGGTACAGCGCGCCGTATGAAACCCCGTAAAGCAGATGGTTCGTCGGGTTGAAGGCGATGTCGGTCAATTGAACGGTGGCGGTGCCGAGTATTTTGACGTTGTGGGTGCCGACATTGATCATGGCCACCCGACGGCCGTTATCGACGACGAAGATATATGGGCTCGCCTCTGCCGCGGCATCGGGTTCCGGCGCGGTCTTGGCGGAAGAGTCGGGGGCCGCCGGCGCCTCCGCAGCCGTACCGCGATTCTGGGCGTGGGCCGGCAGGGCGGCCAGCCCCATCGCGGCAATTCCGGCGATCGTCGAAAGGCGGGTAAGTCGGATCATCGTACATCTCCATAAAATGATGCAAACGGAGGGGCTTAAACACTGTTCCCCCCTTGGACCGCTTGCATGCCGCCGGGCAATCTGCGATTAGAAAAGTGAATCGGCATTCATTTCATTCGGCGGCGACGCCACACGAGGTCCGGTGCGGAATTCCCGCGCCCGACACGACGCCTCCTCGAGGGGCGTTTCCTCCCTAATCTTGCCCCGCTGCGCCGGCCGTCAGGCTGGCGCGGTGGGGCGCCCTTTGACGGGCCCGAACTCAAACACGTCGATACCGGCCGGTTCCTTCGATCCCCGTCACTGCGCGCAAAAAGATTTAGCGCGTTACCAGCTCAGCCGCTCCCCCGCATGGCGATCCGGCAATTCTGTGCTAAGCAGCAGCGCCCTTCATCACCACATTCGTCCTCATGACCGTCATCACCCGCTTCGCCCCCTCCCCGACCGGCTATCTCCATATCGGGGGCGCCCGCACGGCCCTATTCAACTGGCTTTTCGCGCGCCATCACGGCGGCACGTTCCTGCTGCGCATCGAGGACACCGACCGCGCCCGCTCGACCGACGAGGCTACGGCGGCGATTTTCGACGGACTCAGCTGGCTGGGGCTGGATCATGACGGCGAAGCGGTGTCGCAATTTTCCCGACGCGAGCGTCATGCCGAGGTCGCGCGCGAGCTGCTGGCCAAGGGGCAGGCGTATTATTGCTACGCCACGCCGGAAGAACTGACGGAGATGCGTGAGGCTCAGCGCGCCGCAGGGCAGCCCCTCCGCTATGACGGGCGCTGGCGCGACCGCGATCCGGCAGACGCGCCTGCCGGCATCCTGCCCACCATCCGGCTGAAGGCGCCGCAGACCGGCGAGACCGTGGTCGACGACCAGGTCCAGGGTCCCGTCACGGTCGCCAATGCGCAGCTCGACGACATGGTGCTGCTGCGCGGCGACGGCACGCCAACCTATATGCTGTCGGTCGTGGTCGACGACCATGATTTCGGCATCACCCACATCATTCGCGGCGACGACCATCTGACCAACGCCTTTCGCCAGACCCAGCTTTATCGCGCGATGGGTTGGGAGACGCCGATCTTCGCCCATATCCCGCTGATCCACGGGCCGGACGGCAAGAAGCTGTCGAAGCGGCACGGCGCCATGGGCGTCGATGCCTGGCGCGACATGGGCTATCTGCCCGAGACAATGCGCAATTACCTGCTGCGGCTCGGCTGGGCGCATGGCGACGACGAGATCATCTCGACCGAACAGGCCATCCGATGGTTCGACCTGCCCGGCATCGGCCGGTCGCCCTCGCGGCTCGATTTCGGCAAGCTGGACAATCTGAACGGCCACTATATCCGCGAGGCCGACGACACCCGCCTGGCCACGCTGATCACACCCCGGATCGAGGCCGAGATCGGCCGGCCGCTTACTGCGACGCAAACCGCGCGGCTGGCCGCCGGCATGGCCGGGTTGAAGCCGCGGGCCAAGACGCTGAACGACCTCGCAGCCTCGGCCGGGCTCTATGCCCGGGAGCGGCCGATTGAGCCGGACGCAAAGGCTGCGGCGCTGGTGACGCCGGCTGCGCGGGACCTGTTGTCCGCCTGGCTCGTCCGCGTTCAGGACAGCGATTTCAGCGCCGCAAGGCTGGAGCAGGCGGCCCGGGAAATGGCCGAGGAAAGCGGGATAAAGCTGGGCGAACTGGCCCAGCCATTGCGCGCCGCACTCACAGGCAGCACAATCTCGCCACCCGTCTTTGAGGTTGCTTCCATCTTTGGCCGGGATGAGGTAATTGCCCGCGTGAAACAGCTGCTTGCAGCGTAATTAATGCAAAGGCGTCCGTTGATCTTATGGCAGCAGCCTTGTACTTTGCTGCACCGCGACAAAAATGAGATAGCGGACCGTATCTGAGGAAACCATGCCAGAATCCAAGACCGCCAAGCTGACCACACCCGACGGCCAGAGCCACGATTTTCCGGTACTGTCGGGCACCTTGGGGCCGGACGTCATCGATATCCGCAAGCTGTATGACAGCACGGACCATTTCACCTTCGATCCTGGCTACACCTCCACCGGGGCCTGCGAGTCCAAGATCACCTATATCGACGGCGACAAGGGCGTGCTGTTGCATGGCGGCTATCCGATCGAGCAGCTGGCCGAGAAAAGCGACTATATGGATGTCTGCTATCTGCTGTTGAACGGCGACCTGCCGAATGCCGAGCAGAAGGCGTCATTCGAGAAATCCATCAACCTGCACACGATGGTGCATGAGCAGCTGAGCCACTTCTTCCGTGGCTTTCGCCGCGACGCGCACCCGATGGCGATCATGTGCGGCGTGGTCGGCGCGCTGTCGTCGTTCTATCACGACAGCACCGACATCAACGATCCGCGCCAGCGCGATATCTCCGCGATACGCCTGATCGCCAAGATGCCGACGATCGCGGCGATGGCTTACAAATATTCTGTCGGCCAGCCGTTCGTGTATCCGCGCAACGAGCTGCCGTTCGCCGACAATTTCCTGAACATGATGTTCTCGGTGCCGTGCGAGGACTACAAGATCAATCCGATTCTGGCGAAGGCCATGGACCGGATTTTCATCCTGCATGCCGATCATGAGCAGAACGCCTCGACCTCGACCGTCCGGCTGGCCGGCTCGTCGGGCGCCAATCCGTTCGCCTGTATCGCCGCCGGCATCGCCACCTTGTGGGGCCCGGCCCATGGCGGCGCCAACGAGGCGGTGCTGAAGCAGCTGATGGAGATCGGCCACAAGGACAAGATTCCCGAGGTCATCGCCAAGGCGAAGGACAAGTCGTCGGGCTTCCGCCTGATGGGCTTCGGCCACCGCGTCTACAAAAACTTCGACCCGCGCGCCCAGGTGATGCGCAAGACCTGCCATGAGGTGCTGGGCGCGCTGAACATCGAGGATCCGCTGCTGGAACTGGCGATGGAGTTGGAGAAGATCGCGCTGGAGGACGAATATTTCGTCTCCAAGAAGCTGTACCCGAACGTCGATTTCTATTCGGGCATCATCCTGAAGGCGATGGGCTTCCCCACCTCGATGTTCACCGTGCTGTTCGCGGTCGCGCGCACCGTCGGCTGGATTTCGCAGTGGAACGAGATGATCGAAGATCCGGCCCACAAGATCGGCCGTCCGCGCCAGCTTTATACCGGCCCGGTCCAGCGCGACTTCATCCCGGTCAGCGCGCGCTAATTACGCCCAAAACGGCATCCGCGGCTGCCTCGCTGGGGGTTTTCCCCTCCGGCGACAGCAGCCGGCGGATTTCGCTTCCCCCCGTCAATTGCGCCGCCCGTGCCGCCGGATCGTCCAGGAGACGGGCAAGTTCAGGCGTCAGCCGCTCCGGCGTGCAGTCATATTGCAGCAGCTCCGGCATCAGCGGCCGGTCCAGGATCACGTTCGGCAGGCCGATATATTTGCCGACCTGAAGCCGCTTGGCGATCAAGTAGCTGATCGCGTTCACCTTATAGGCGATCACCGCCGGCACGCCCGACAGGACCAGTTCGAGCGTCACCGTTCCCGATTTCGCCAGCGCCGCATCGGC
This sequence comes from Alphaproteobacteria bacterium, assembly GCA_036271255.1. Classification (GTDB taxonomy): domain Bacteria; phylum Pseudomonadota; class Alphaproteobacteria; order BOG-932; family Roseiterribacteraceae; genus BOG-932. The sequence continues at coordinate 3,031 of DATBAZ010000455.1, read as the reverse complement.
GGCCGCGAAAGCATCGAACTTCTCCGCATCGCCGGTCAGCAGGATAGTCTCCAGGCCTGAGCCCTCCATCCCGGCCCGCACTTTCGCCGCGAGATAGTCCGGCGCCGGCACGGCGACGGTGAAGGGCGCCCTGCCCTGCTGCAGCCGGCGCAGCGTCTCCAGGAATACCGGCAGCATCCGGTCGATCTCGCCGGCGCGGCTGCCCGGCAGCATGACGATCACCCGCCGATCCGGCGCCAACCCGCGGCGCGCACGAAACCCCACCCCGTCGCCCTTTCCCGCCGGCCCCTCGATCGCCGAATGGCCGACGAAGGTGGTGGACAATCCCTCCCTCTGAAAATAAGGCGGCTCGAACGGCAGCAGCGCCAGCAGATGGTCCAGGTACTTGGCGATCTTGGCGGCCCGCTCCGGTTTCCACGCCCAGACCGACGGCGCGACGTAGTGGATCCTGGGCACGCCCAAAGGCACGGCCCGTTGGGCCACCCTCAGCGTGAAACCCGGTGAATCGATGGTGACCAGGGCCGCCGGTTTCAGCCGGGCGATATCGGCAACGGTTTCCTCGCCCCGATGCATCAGATGCCTCAGCCGCGGCAGAATCTCAGCCAGGCCGAAGACCGCAAGGTCGGTCATCGGGAAAAGCGGCGTCAGCCCCTGCTCGATCATCTTGGACCCGCCGATGCCGGCGAAGCGCACCTGGCCGCCGGTCCTGCGCTTCAGCGCGGCCATCAGACTGCCGCCCAGCAGATCGCCCGAGGGCTCGCCCGCGATCAGGTAGAGCAGTGGACCCGCTCCCTCCTTCATGGTGCGACGGCGACTAGGAACAGTCCCGCGGCATCGGCTGCGGCGACGGTCTCGGCTTGGTCCAGCACGATGGTGGCGCCAGCTTCGATCGCGATGCCACGCAGCCCGGAGGCCGCGGCCCGGGCGATGGTGGCCGGCCCGATCGTCGGCAGGTCGACACGGCGATCCTGCTGTGGCTTGGCGATCTTGACCAGCACGCCGCCCAAACCTTCGCGCCGCAGCGGCCCGACACGGTCGAGCAACGCATCCGTACCCTCGATCGCCTCGACACCCAGCACCAGCCCCTGCTGCACGACGACCGCCTGCCCGATGTCGGCCGCCCCCAGCGTCTTGGCAAGCCTTAACCCATGAGCGATATCGGCATCGGCCTGCATGTCAGGATTATGGCGCCCAAGAACGCCGGCGGGGACGGCGCCTCCGCCCAGGATCTCGTTCGCCCCGACCACACGGAAGCCCTCGCGCTCCAACTCGCGGCCGATGGCAGCCAGCAGCCCATCGTCGCCCAGCGCACCGGCGCCGATCCTGGCGAAAAGCTGTGCCCCGCGTAAATCGAGGCCGAGTTCGGAAAGGCTCGGCCGGCGCACGCCACCGGCCATCACCAGGTCGACGACGCCGGCTTTCTTCAGTTCGGCGATGATCTTGCCGGCTTTTCCAATAGGAAGCGCGACATGGGGAAAGCCGTCGACCGTGGCCGGATCATACTGCCCGGCGAAGGCGACGATGAACACGGGACGGCCCCGAGCAGCAGCGGCTTCTGCAATACGTCGCGGGAGGGTACCGCCACCGGCGAGGATGCCGAGCGGCCGGTCAGTTTCAGTCGGCATTCTGAGCCGGCGGCTGGCACAGCCCGCGGCTCGACTTGGCGCGGGCGAATTCGACGATCTGCCGCACATATTGGTTGGCCGGGAAGGCCTTCGCGGCTTCCTCCATACGCTCCGCCAAGGTGCCCTTGTCGCCGAACATCATCTTGTAGGCGCTGCGCACCTCCTGGATGTCCTCGCGCGGCACACCCCTCCGCTCCATGCCGATCAGGTTCAGGCCGCCCAATCGCGCCCTGTCGCCGGTAACCATGCCGAAGGGGATGACGTCCTGTTCGACGCCGGTCATGCCGCCGATCATGACATGTGCGCCGATGCGGACGAACTGATGTACCGCGGAGATGCCGCCGATGATGGCGAAATCGCCCAAGGTCACGTGCCCGCCCAGCGTCGCGTTGTTGGCCATGATGACATGGTCGCCAAGGATGCAATCGTGCGCGACATGGGCGCCGACCATGAACAGCCCGTCGTCGCCTACACGCGTCGCCATCCCGCCGCCTTCGGTGCCGATATTCATCGTCACGTTCTCGCGGATGCGGTTGCGGGCGCCGATCTCCAGGGTCGCGGGCTCGCCCTTGTATTTCAGGTCCTGGGGAATCTGGCCCAGCGAAGCAAAGGGAAAGACCATCGTGTCGGCGCCGATCGTCGTGCGCCCTTCGACCACGACATGGCTCATCAGCCGCACCCGGTCGCCGAGGACGACATCCGGCCCGATCACGCTATAGGGGCCAACGGCAACACCGTGCCCCAGCTTTGCCTTGGAATGAACGATCGCCGTGGGATGGATCGTGACCGCGATGTCTGAAGAATGAGTCAAAGCCGCCGTCGGGGCGCTACTCATCGACGATCATGGCGGTGTAGGTCGCCTCGGCGCAGACCGCGCCGCCCACCTTCGCCTCGGCCTTGAACTTCCACACGCTGCCGCGCTTGTGGATCCGCTCCACATGAACGCGCAGCTGGTCGCCAGGCACGACCATCTTGCGGAATCGGGCATTCTCGACCGACATGAAATAGACGAGGCTGCCCTCGACCTCCTTGCCGATCGTATAGACGACCAGCACCGCCGCGGTTTGGGCCATCGCCTCCACGATCAGAACGCCCGGCATGATCGGCTTTCCCGGGAAGTGCCCCTGGAAGAACGGTTCATTGGCCGTGACGTTCTTGATCCCGACCGCGCTGTGATCGGCCACGATGTCCTCGAGGCGGTCGATCATCAGGAACGGATAGCGATGCGGCAGCATCTTGAGAATCTGCTCGATTCCCAAGCTGGCGGGTTTGGCCTCCTGCGTCTGCTGATGCGAGTCCATCACGCGTCTTAAGCTATCTCAAATCCGGCCGAAGCTTACTTCTTTTTTGCCGGTGCCGGCTTGTCGGCGGCCGGCGGGGCAGCCGGAGCATCGGCCGCAGCGGTC
>DATBAZ010000454.1:0-1599 GCA_036271255.1 Alphaproteobacteria bacterium | reverse complement strand
TCCGCTTCCTGCCGCGCCATAAGGGCACGATCAGCGCCCGCTACACCTTGCCGTTCGATCCGGCGCTGGGCGATATCAGCGTGTCGGCTCTGGGAAGCTTCCAGACCAAGGTCCATGTCGCGCCCGACATCGAGCCCAATGGTGACATCGCCGGCTACGGCACGCTGAATTTCAACGTCGACTGGAATAACGTTATGGGCGAGCCGATCGATGCCGGCTTCTTCATCACGAACGCCACCAACACGGTCTATCGTATCGCGAACGCCTCGGCCTACTTCCAGGTCGGCTTCGTACCGGTGACCTATGGCGAGCCGCAGATGTACGGGTTCAAGCTGAAATACCGCTTCGGCGGCCCCACGCGGGAGGCGGCTGCCACCGCGGCCTATACGCCGCCGCCCGCTGCGCCGCCGGCGAAGGCCGCGCCGAAAAGCTACCTGGTGTTCTTCGACTTCAACAAGTCCGACCTCACCCAGCAGGCGACTACGATCGTCGACGAAGCGGCGCAGAATGCCGGCCAGTCCAAGCCGACCGAAATCGACGTGACCGGCCATACCGACACGGTCGGGTCGGATGCCTACAATATGCGGCTGTCGCGGCGGCGCGCCGAGGCGGTGGCGGGCGAACTGGAGAAGCAGGGCGTGCCTTCGTCGGAGATCGCGATTTTCGCCAAGGGCAAGCGGGACCTTCTGGTTCCCACGGCCGACGGCGTACGGGAGCCGCAAAACCGGCGGGTGCAAATCGTCTTACAATGAGACCGGACCAAAGGGTGGGAGGAACGATCATGTCGCATTTCAGTAAAGGCACCGTCGCCGCGCTGGCGCTGACTTCATCTCTGGCCTTCGCGGCCATGGCGTCGGCGCAGCAGAGCGTGACCAACCCGGGCGCTGTGGCATCCGCTCCCGCCAAGGTGACGGCCGAGCCGGACGGAACGGTCCATGTTACCGATCTCGCCGTGCCGCTCTCCGGTTTCATCAGCCCGGAGGCCAGGAAGACCGAGGCCGGTCAGATCGCTGGGCACGGCTGGCCGCTGCCGGCCGGGCCGGTGACCGGTCCCGGTCCGGTGATCGACAATTGGCGCAAGGCGATGGACGACCAGATCTTCACCCCGGCGATGGAGCGCCAGAAGGCTGTCTACGCGGTCGACATCAAGGATGAGACGATCGCCGGCGTCCCGGCAAATGTCGTGACGCCCAAGGACGGCATCGCGGCCAAAAACAAGGACCGCGTGCTGATCAACCTGCATGGCGGCGGCTTCCAGATGGGCGCCGGCCCGGCCGAGCTGGTCGAAGCTATCCCGATCGCCGCGGTCGGCAAGATCGAGGTGGTGACGCTCAATTACCGGCAGGGGCCGGAGAACAAGTTCCCCGCCGCCAGCCAAGATGTGGCCGCCGTCTATCAGGAGCTGATGAAGCACTACAAGCCGCAGAATATCGGCATCTATGGATGTTCCGCCGGTGGCGGCCTGTCGGCGATGTCGATAGCCTGGTTCCAGAAGGAGAAGCTGCCGCGGCCGGGTGCGATCGGCATATTTTCCTCATCGGCCGGCGGCGGCATGGGCGATTCCAGCTATATCGCGCCGATCCTGACCGGCCAGCCGCC
>DATBAZ010000453.1:0-4036 GCA_036271255.1 Alphaproteobacteria bacterium | reverse complement strand
TGCCCATATCGCGGGTCGAGATGCTCTTGGGCAGAAACTCGAACCCGCAGAGCAGAACGAACAGGCGGCGGATACTGGTCGCTGCCATGTCAGGCGCCCGCATCCAGCATCCTGGCGATCTTGAGCTGGAACTGGTGCAGGGTCGTCTCCTGATAGGGGGAGAACGGCCCCTTCACGAAGGCCGGGGAATGACGCCCGGCCTGCATGCTCTCGACGATGCCGATATCCTCGGAATTGATCGATTCCAGATTGCTCATCACCCGCGCGCGCAACGGGGCGTATTTCTCCTCCGTCGCTTCGTCGCCGATGAAATAGAAGTGGAAAATCTCCTCGGTCTCCGTCGGCGACAGGGGGATGACGCCGAAGAACAGGAAATGGTCGGGATGCATGCCGAACATCAGGTTCGGCAGCACCGCCGGATATTCGGCGCGGTGCTTCCAGTATTCCGGCAGCTCCGGGAAGTTCGGCAGGTCGCCGTGGCCCGCCTCCACCGTGTCGTAATAATGGCTGCCCTGGCCCTGGAAAGCCGGCTCGACGACGCTGTAATGGTTCTCCAGCGACGACAGCGAATTCAGGAACGGGTGGGTCATCGGCAGGTGATAGCCCTCCATGAAATTTTCCATGGCCAGCTTCCAGTTGGCGTTGATCCGCAGGCGCTGCGATCCGCCATAGCGCAGCAGCGACAGGTCGTGATGGGCCCAGCGCTGCTCCAGCGGGGCATAGACATCGGCCAGCGGCCCGGCATCGCCCGACAGGTTGAGGAAGATGCCGTCGCGCCAGATGCCGCAGCGTATCTCCGTCAGCCCCATGCAGCTCTTGTCGAGCGGCCCGGAATCGTGCCGGCCCGAACCCATATAGGCCGGCGTGCGCTTCAGCTCCCCGTCCAGGTCATAGGCCCAGGCGTGATAGGGGCAGATCAATGCGTTCTGGGATTTGGCGGCCTCGCGCACCAGGATCGGCCCGCGATGGCGGCAGACATTGTGGAAGGCTTTGATCGTGTTATCGCGCTGCCGCACCAGCACGATCGGCATGCCGCCCAGGGTCAGTGGAATGGCGTCGCCGGGGTTCGGCATCTCCCCCGCCGCGCCGACATAGGTCCAGTTGCGGCCGAATACGCGCTCGATCTCCAGCTTGAAGAAAGTTGGGTCGGTATAGGCCTCGCGCGGCAGGTTCTCGGCCTGCTCGGTCGGGCGGTCCAGGGCGGCGACCATCTCGGCTGTGGCGGGCAGGGCCAATGTCATGTCTCACGTCCGTTCAAGTGGGTTGCGTACGGTTCAAGTTGGAATCTATCGAAGGCGTTTGCCGTGTGCCGAGTCGCCGCTATAAACTGGCGTAAGTCCAAGCGTTCGCGGCTTTTGCGCCGTATGTTTCGGGGGAACGTCCGCTGCCTCAGCCAGTTGCCAAAGCCCAAGCATCCGAGGGCGACTCGCCGCGGGTCGGCGGCCGCGTCCGGCATTTCCGCCTGGCCAAGCGCATGCGGTTGAAGGACCTGGCGATTGCGTCCGACTGCTCGGAAAGTCTGCTGTCGCGGGTCGAGAACAACCTGACGAACCCGTCGCTCGGCACCCTGCACCGGGTGGCGAGCGCGCTCGGCGTCAGCACCGTGGCGCTGTTCGAGGACACTGTGCCCAGCCCGCTGGTGATCTACACGCCGGAGGAGCGACTCACGATCGGCCGCGGCGTGCCGGGCGAGAAGGCCGAGGTTCTGGTGCCCTATGCCGAGAACCGGCGGCTGGAGGGTATGATCACCATCTTGACGCCCGGCACGGCCTATAACGGCCCGTTCCAGCATGAGGGTGAAGAGGTCGGCTATATCCTGGAAGGTGAGATGGAGCTGGCCGTCGGCGACCTGGTGAATATCCTGAAGGCGGGCGACAGCTTCTTCTTCCGCTCCGATCTCACGCACCGCTACCGTGCGGTCGGCGATGCGATCTGCCGGGTGGTATGGGTGAACACACCGCCGACCTTCTGACACGGCGTCCAGATTACCCATACAGTTCGGCGAATCGCTCGAGACCACGCACTCTCCATTTGCGCTGAAATCCGCCCCCGATATGTGCAAGCGGCATGCCAAGGCCTCGGTTCAGCGAAACCGCGGCTTTTGCCCATTTTGCGTGCGGTCTTATGCAAAAATATTGCGCACCATGCAAGTGATTGCCCAAAAACCGGGCGGACAGCCTGTATCCTGGCCCTGGCACATTTCCTGCAAGTCCATGAAGGTATAGGCAAACTGGCGGTCGTGCCGGCCTCTTGCCTCGTTTGAATTATATTCAAGTGACTTGCGAAATGGGGAGCGGTTAATGATCCTGGTGACCGGGGCGGCGGGGCTGGTGGGGCATCCGGTGGCAAATCGGCTGGCGCGGGCCGGTATGCAGGTCATCGGCAGCGATGCGCGAATCCCCGACCGGCCGCTCGATTGCGCCTTCGTCGAGGCCGATCTGCGCGATTCCGCGGCGGTCTTCGGCCTATTCGAGAAGCACGACATCACCGAGGTCGTCCATGGCGGCGCTATCTCCGGCGGGCTGGTGGCGCCGAACGATCCGCTGCGGGTCATGTCGGTCAATGTTACCGGCACCATCTTCGTTGCCGAGGCCGCCCGGCTGGCTAAGGTCCGGCGGCTGGTCGGGCTGTCGTCGATCGGTGTCTATGGCGACCAGCCGGGCACCGGCCCGGTGCTCGAAACGGCGCGGCGTCCGGCGACCGACACCTATAGCTGTTCGAAGATCGCGATGGAGGCGGTGCTCTACGGCTATCGCGAGAGCTTCGGCCTACCCGTCTTCCTGCTGCGCATGTCATCGATCTTCGGGCCGGGGCGATGGACACCCTGCTTCATCCGCGGCCTGCTGGAGGCGGCGGATGAAGGGCGGGCAGTGACGGTCAGCGCCGACACCGACCATCGCCGCCAGTTCCTTTATATCGACGACGCGGTCGAGGCGGTGTGGTTGGCGCTGACGACGCCGGAGGTGCCGGAGTTCACTTACAACATCACCGGCGGCAGCTGGCTGACCGAGGGAGAGGTGATCGCGGCGGCGATGCGCGCGGTACCTGCGCTGCAGGCCCGGACCGGCGATGTGCCGCCGCTGGGCCTGGACGGGCAGAAGGGGCCGCTCGACATTACGCTTGCAGCCCGCGACCTCGGCTACGCGCCGCGCACCGGCATCGAGGAGGGGATCGCCAGATACGCAGCATGGCGGGCAGCGCAGTGATTTTCCATCACGGCTTCGCGCGTTGGCGAGCCTCCTGGCCGAACGAGGACAATGCGTGCGTGCCGTTCGGCAGCGCGATCTCGCCGGATTCCACGCGCTCGGCCAGATAGCGGAAGGTCTGGACGGTTTGCGCGAACAGATGCTCGCCCGCGATCAGGGCCTGGCGCTCTCCCCGGTGCCGCAAACGGTCCAGAGGCGCGACGCGGGTCTGGTAATCGACCATGAAGAACAGCGGGAAAGAGTATCGTTGCTGCTGCACCTTACGCACGCGGTGGGAGGTGGCGATGAACTCGCCGTTGGTCCACAACTCCATCAGGTCGCCGATATTGACGGTCAGCGCGCCCGGCATCGGCGGCGCGTCGATCCACTGGCCGGCGCCGTTCATCACCTCCAGCCCCGGGCCGGTCGAATGCAGCAGGGTGAAGCACTCATAGTCCGAATGCGCCCCGATCCCGACCGCATCGACGGCGTTCGGGTCGAACGGATAATGGATCAGGCGCAGCTGACTCGGCGGGGTGGTGATGTAGGGATCGAAAAAATCCGGCGCCTCGCCCAGCGCGATGGCGAAGCCGCGGATCAGCGCCCGGCCGGCCGCGAAGACCGCGTCGTAGTATGCGGTGACCGCGTTCTTGAACCCCGGCACGTCCGGCCACTGGTTCGGCCCCAGCATCGGCGTGCCGGCGGTGACCGCGGGGTGGTCGGCGGGCAGGTCGATCGACAGGTCGAACGCCTCTTTGGCGTCTTTGGTCCCGGCGGCAAAGACTTCTTCGCCCGGCGGGACATAGCCGCGATGGTTGGACGAGCGGCCGATATAGACCGCCATCTTCTTG
>DATBAZ010000452.1:0-13343 GCA_036271255.1 Alphaproteobacteria bacterium | reverse complement strand
CATCAGCTTGCCCTTATGCGCGCCGCCGGGCTGGAACAGCGACTTGAAGGCGTCGAGCGCGTTCTCGAGCCCGTCCCTGATATCCGGATGGTATTTCAGCCGGCCGGCGCCGTACCACTCGGCCAGCTTCGCCGTCGCCTCGGGCAGGCGGTCGAGATAGTCGTAGAGGATGAAGCATTGCATTGTGCAGCCCTGGAGCAGCAGGGGCATGATGTCGAGGCCGATCGGCGCGCGTTCCGCATTGTATTGCGCGGTGAGCCCGCATACTGCGACCCGGCCGAACTTGGCCATATTGGCGGCCACCGCATTGCCGACCGCCCCGCCGACATTCTCGAAATAGACATTGACGCCCTTGGGCGCGATCTGACGCAGCCGCGCCTCGACATCCTCGTGCCGGTAGTCGATGGCATGGTCGAAGCCCAGCTCCCCGGTCAGCCAGGCGCATTTCTCGGCCGACCCGGTGATGCCGATCACTGTTGCGCCCAGTATTTTGGCGATCTGCCCGGCCAGCGACCCGACCGAGCCCGCCGCGCCCGACACGACGAACGTGTCGCCGGCTTTCAGCTGCCCGATATCGACAGTCCCGACATAGGCCGTCCCGCCGGGCCCGCGGAACAGCCCCATCGCGGTGTGCAGCGGCAGCCCGCCCATGTCCGGGATCTTGTCCAGCCCGTCGGTCGATACGGCGGAATAATCGGCCCAGGTGCCGACCCCGCCGACGATATCGCCGGGCGCGAAACCCTCGGCTTTGGACTCCACCACCTCGCCCATGACGAAGCCCCACATCGGCGCCCCGGTCGGGATTTGCGGCATATAGGTCGGCCCCGCCATCCAGCGCCGGTTAGCCGGGTCGAGCGAAAGATAGAGGTTCCTGACCAGCACCTGCCCCTCGGCCGGCACGGGCATCGGCCAGTCGCGGAACGTCAGCGCGCTGTCGAAATCGTCCCCAACCGGAGGATGCTCGAAAATCCAGGCGCGGTTGGTCATCGGCGCTCTCCCCGCGTCTTTATTTGTAGGATGGGTAGACCCATCCTACGTTCTTACACGGCCGCGCCGTGGCAGTGCTTGTATTTCTTGCCGCTGCCGCAGGGGCAGGGGGCGTTGCGGGAGACGCCGGCGAAGTCTTCGTCGGCGAGCGCCACATTGCCCTGCTGCTGGGCGAAGCCGGCCTGCTCCGACGAGAGGATGCCGGGCGCCATGTCCAGCGCCGGATCGCGGCGGGTTTCGTGCATCTCGAACGGCTGGGGCGGGGGTATGTCCGGCTGCTCCATGCGGAATTCGATATTCGCGATATAGCGGGTGATCTGCTCGCGCACATCGTCCAGCATGTCGGAGAATAGCTGGAAGGCCTCCCGCTTATACTCGTTCAGCGGGTCGCGCTGGCCGTAGGCGCGCAGGTTGATGCCCTGGCGCAGATGGTCCAGCGCCAGCAGGTGCTCCTTCCACGACTGGTCCAGCAGCTGCAGCAGCAGGGTGCGGCTGACCTGGTTCATGATGTCGGCGCCATAGGTCGAGACCTTGTCGGCGGCCTTGGCGGCCGCGGCCTCGACGATCCGCTCCAGCATCGTCTCGTCGTCGATGCCGGCCTCCTGGGCCCACACGTCGATCGGCAGCTCCATGCCGAGCAGGTTCTGGATCTCGTCCTTCAGCCCGGCCGTGTTCCACTGCTCGGCATAGGAATGGGGCGGCAGGTTGCGGCCGACGACGCGCTCGATCACGTCCTGGCGCATATCGTCGACGATTGGGGTGACCACCTCGTCGCCCATGACTTCCTTGCGCTGCTCATAGATGACCTTGCGCTGGTCGTTCATCACGTCGTCGTATTTCAGCAGGTTCTTGCGGACCTCGAAGTGCTGCTGCTCGACCTTCTTCTGGGCGCGCTCCAGGGCCTTGTTGATCCAGGGATGGATGATCGCCTCACCCTCCTTGATGCCCAGGCGCTGCAGCACGCCGTCCATGCGCTGCATGCCGTAGATGCGCATCAGGTCGTCTTCCAGCGACAGGAAGAACTTGGAGTTGCCGGGGTCGCCCTGGCGGCCCGAGCGGCCACGCAGCTGATTGTCGATGCGGCGAGACTCATGCCGCTCGGTGCCCATGACATAGAGGCCGCCGGCCTCCTTCACGATATCGCGCGCGGCCTCGATCTCTGCCTTCAGGGCGGCGATCTTCTTGTCGCGCGCCTCTCCCTCCAGCTGGTCCGCCTCGTCGCGGACGCGCATTTCCAGGTTGCCGCCCAACTGGATGTCGGTGCCGCGGCCGGCCATGTTGGTGGCGATGGTCACCGCGCCGGGCCGGCCGGCCTGGGCGACGATGGTCGCCTCCTGCTCGTGATAGCGGGCGTTCAGCACCGCGTGCTTGATCTTCTTCTTCTTCAGGAGGTCGGACAGATGCTCCGACTTCTCGATCGAGACGGTGCCGACCAGCACCGGCTGCTGGCGCTTCTGCGCCTCCTCGATCAGTACGACGATCGCGGCGTTCTTCTCGGCGGCGGTGCGATAGACCTCGTCGTCCTCGTCAAGGCGCGACACCGGGCGGTTGGTCGGCATCTCGACGACGTCGAGCTTGTAGATCTCCGAGAACTCGCCCGCTTCCGTCATCGCCGTGCCGGTCATGCCGGCCAGCTTCGGATACATGCGGAAGTAGTTCTGGAAGGTGATCGAGGCCAGCGTCTGGTTCTCTTTCTCGATCGTCACATGTTCCTTGGCTTCCAGCGCCTGATGCAGGCCCTCGGAATAGCGCCGCCCGACCATCATGCGGCCGGTGAACTCGTCGATGATGACGACCTTGTCGTCCTTGACGATATAGTCGACGTCACGGGTGAACAGCTTGTGGGCCCGCAGAGCCGAATTCACGTGGTGGACCAGGCTGACATTATGAATGTCGTACAGCGTGCCGCTCTCCAGCAGCCCGACCTGGCGGAGCAGCTCTTCGATCTTCTCGGTGCCGGGCTCGTTGAGCGCGACGGTCTTGTGCTTTTCGTCCTTGTCGTAATCGCCCTCGCCGAGGGACGGGATAACGGCGTCGACCCGCTGATACAGCTCGGACGAATCCTGCGACGGGCCGGAGATGATCAGGGGCGTGCGCGCCTCGTCGATCAGGATGGAATCCACCTCGTCGACGATCGCATAGTTGAAGGGCCGCTGGACCATCTCCTCCAGCTGGTACTTCATATTGTCGCGCAGATAATCGAAGCCGAACTCGTTGTTGGTGCCATAGGTGACGTCGGCGCCGTAGGCCTCGCGCCGCTCGTTGTCGTCCAGCCCGTTGACGATGCAGCCGACGGTCAGGCCCAGGAAGCGATAGACCTGGCCCATCCAGCCGCTGTCGCGCTGGGCCAGATAGTCGTTGACGGTGACGACGTGGACGCCCTTGCTGGACAGCGCGTTGAGATAGACCGCCAAGGTCGCGACAAGGGTCTTGCCTTCGCCGGTCTTCATCTCGGCGATCCGGCCGCTGTGCAGAACCATGCCGCCCATCAGCTGGACGTCGAAGTGCCGCTGGCCCAGAGTCCGCTTCGCCGCTTCACGCACGACGGCGAAGGCATCCGGCAGGATATCGTCCAGCGTCTCGCCCTCGGCGAGGCGGCCGCGCAGCACCGCCGTCTGGGCGCGCAATTCCTCGTCGGACAGCGGCTGGTATTTGGGTTCCAGCGCATTGATTTTCTGGATATTGGAACGCAGGCTTCCGACCACCCGGTCGTTGGCGTTTCCGAAAAGCTTGCGGGCGACCGCAGCGAACATGGAAAATCCTCGTCTGGGCCCTGTTTCGGCGGCGCCCGTGTAACAACACTTCTGAATCACCGTGAGATAAGGGCGCGGTCCCGCACTGTCAACGAAACGGGCTATCGCAACCGAAGGTCCGCGGTAAAACGAAATAGGCCCAAAAGCCGTGCTTGTAAGCCGCCTGCCCATGTGTAGTATGCGCCACCTTTGGGATTCTGGGCTTGCGGCGCAGCCGTGGGCCGGTCCTTTCCCGTTTCGGAGCGTCTAACCTCATCATGGCTTCCTCCTCCTCACTCGCGATCGTCGCGGTCGTCGCACTTGCTGCCGGCGGCGCTGGCGGTTACTTCGCTGCCCAGAAGAGCGGCGGCGCTTCCGCGCCGGCAATGGCGCCGGCGGCCGGCTCGGCGATGAGCGCCGCCCCCGCGGCTCAGACCAAGAGCCCGGTCGTCGCCAAGGTCGACGGCATGCCGATCTACCAGTCCGAGGTCGACGCCTTCGTCAACGATCTGGGCGAGCAGGCCAAGCAGCAGATGTCGCCGGCCGACCTGCAGGCCCGCGTGATCGATCGCCTGATCGACATCAAGCTGGCCGACGCGAAGGCTTCCGCCGCCGGCTTCGAGCAGGATCCGGTGATCGCCCAGCGCCTGCGCACCGGCCAGGCGACGATGGTCGCCGACGCCTATCTGGAGAAGCAGGCCCGCGCCCGCATCAACGACCAGGTGCTCCAGGCCAAGTATGACGAGCTGGTCAAGCAGGTCACCCCGCCGGAAGAGGTCCATGCCCGCCATATCCTGGTGAAGACCGAGGCCGAGGCCAAGGACATCATCGCCCAGCTGAAGAAGGGCGCCGATTTCGAGAAGCTGGCCAAGGAGAAGTCGACCGACCCGGGGTCGGGCGAGAGCGGCGGCGACCTCGGCTACTTCACCAAGGACAAGATGGTCCCTGAGTTCGCCGATGCGGCCTTCAAGATGCAGAAGGGCAGCGTTTCCGACGCGCCGGTCCATTCGCAGTATGGCTGGCACGTGATCCAGGTTCTCGACAAGCGCGCCCAGCCGCTTCCGGCGCTGGACCAGGTGAAGCCGCAGCTGACCAACCTCGTGCTCCAGGATGAGGAGCGCAAGGTGGTGGACGACATGCACAAGGCCGCCAAGATCGAGCGCTTCAATCCCGATGGCTCGCCGGTCGTCGACAAGCCGGCCGAAGCTCCGGCCGCTCCGGCGCCCGTCGCCGCTGCTCCGGCTCCCGCCCCGGCCACCGCGGCTCCGGCCCCGGCTGCTGCTCCCCCGGCGCCCGCCAAGAAGTAAGGCACCCAATGCCGGCGCTTCCGGTTTCACCGCTCGCGCCGGCGTCCCAGCCGGTATTGCCCCGGATTGCCGGGGTGCGCCTTGGCGGGGTCGCGATCGGCCTCAAGAAGAATGGCGGCCGCGACCTGATGCTGGCTGAGCTGGCGCCGGGCACGACCATCGCCGGCGCCTTGACCCGCTCGCTCTGCCCGTCCGCACCGGTCGATTGGTGCCGCGACGCGCTGAAGGGCGGCAAGGCGCGGGCCATCGTCGTCAATTCGGGCAACTCCAACGCCTTCACCGGCAAGGCCGGCGACCAGACGGTCGCGGCGACGGTGAAGGCCGCCGTCTCGATCTTCGGCTGCAAGCCCAGCGAGGTGTTCATCGCCTCGACCGGCGTCATCGGCCAGCCGCTGCCGGCCGATGCCATCGCCTCGGCCCTGCCGGGCATCGCCGGCGATGTGAAGCCGACCGGCTGGAAGGATGCCGCCGAGGCTATCCGCACCACCGACACCTTCGCCAAATCGGTGACCCGCACCGCGACGATCGCCGGCGCCAAGGTCACGATCAACGGCATCGCCAAGGGATCGGGCATGATCGCGCCCGACATGGCGACGATGCTGGCCTTCCTGTTCACCGACGCCGCCATCCCGGCCGATGTGCTGCAAACGATCGTGACCCGCGCGGTCAAGCGCTCCTTCAATTCGATCACCGTGGACAGCGACACCTCGACCAGCGACACCGTGCTGCTCGCCGCCACCGGCCAGGCCCAGCACAAAAAGGTCGGCGATATCGGCGACAAGCACCTCAAGGATTTCCGCCGGGCGGTCGAATCCGCGATGGTCGAGCTGGCGCAGCTGATCGTGCGCGACGGTGAGGGCGCCTCCAAATTCGTCACCGTGAAGGTCAAGGGCGCAGCCTCGGCCGGCGCCGCGCGGCGTGTCGGGCTCGCCATCGCCAACTCGCCGCTGGTCAAGACCGCGATCGCGGGCGAGGACGCCAATTGGGGCCGCATCGTCATGGCGGTGGGCAAGGCGGGCGAGAAGGCGGACCGCGACCGGCTCGGCATCGCCATCGGCGGCGTGCCGATCACCCGCCACGGCCAGATCGTGGATGGTTATGACGAGACGCCGGTCGCCGGCCACATGACGGGCAAGGAGATCGACATCGAGGTCGACCTCGATATCGGCAAGGGCAAGGCCACGGTCTGGACCTGCGACCTGACCCCTGGCTACATCGACATCAATGGAAGCTATCGCAGCTGATCGTCGGTCGATCGGCGGGACGCCGATGATGGTGGCATCATGAATGTCTTCGGCTTGATAAAGCCGCGCATCCGGGTGGTGGCGGCCCACCGGATCGATACCGACCGCCTGCTGCTGCGCTCACCGATCGCCGGCGATGCCGAGCCCATCGCCGGCCTGATGGAGAACTGGAACGTCGCCAGCTGGCTGGTGCGGGTGCCGTTCCCCTACCGCATCGAGCATGCGGCGGCCTGGATCGAACGCTCGATACAGGAGCGGGCGGCCGGGGTCGGCTGGCCCTATCTCATCGTCCGGCGCAACGACAATATGCTGATGGGCTGCATGGACATCTCGATCGAGACCGACGCGCGCGTCGGCACCTTGGGCTATTGGCTTGGCGAGGGGTTCTGGGGGCAGGGCTATGCCACCGAGGCCGCCAAGGCGGTGATCGGCTTCGCCTTCGACATCCTGAAGCTCTCCGAGGTCAACGCCAGTGCGCTGCCCGACAATGAGCGGTCGATGCGGGTGCTGGAAAAGGCCGGGATGACCCATATCGGGCGCCGGGCCGAGGACACGGTCGAGCGCGGCCGGGTCGATACCGAGGCCTTCGTGCTTCAACGCAGATTCTGGCGGGGCTGAAATGGCGTCAGGTCCTGGGGCCGATCTGAAAATTGTGCTGGTGGCCGCGGTCGCCCTGATCGATGCAGACGGGCGGGTGCTGCTGGCCCAGAGGCCGCCCGGCAAGCATCTGGCCGGCATGTGGGAATTCCCCGGCGGTAAGGTCCATGCCGGCGAGAGCCCCGAGATGGCGCTGATCCGCGAGCTGAAGGAGGAGATCGACGTCACCACCGACGCCAAATGCCTGGCGCCATTCACCTTCGCCTCGCACGCCTATGAGGATTTCCACCTGCTGATGCCGCTCTATATCTGCCGCGTCTGGCAGGGGATCGCGCAGCCGCTGGAGGGGCAGAAACTCGCCTGGGTGCGGCCGGCGCAGCTTACGGATTACGAAATGCCGCCGGCCGATATACCGTTGGTGGCGATGCTGAGGGACCTATTATGAGCGACTTCCTCTACCACATGGCGCGCCGAAGCGACTGGGAGCAGGCCGAAAAAGACGGCTTCTATAAAGGCTCGGCGGACGATCACCGCGACGGCTTCATGCATTTCTCGACCGCCGAACAGGTCGCCGAGAGCGCTCGGCGGCATCGCGCCGGCCAGGCCGACCTGCTGCTGATCGTCGTGCCCGAGGCCGCGGCGGGCCCGTGGAAATGGGAGGAGGCGCGGAACGGGGCTTTGTTTCCGCATCTTTATGCTCATCTGCCGGTGAAGGCCGCCGTCGGGGTGCATGAATTGCCGCTCGGCGAGGACGGTCTGCACGTCTTTCCGCCCTTGCTCAGGTAGAAATGTACCGCGACGTCGTCGATCTCAGGGAATTCTACCAGACCAGCCTGGGGCAGATGGCGCTCAGGCAGGTCAAGAAGCGCATCCGCGAATTCTGGCCGAACCTGACCGGCCAGTCGGTGCTCGGCATCGGCTATGCCACGCCCTATCTGCGCCCCTTCGTCGGCGAAGCCGAACGGGTCATCGCGGTGATGCCGGCGACCCAGGGCGTGATCTTCTGGCCGCCGGAAGGGCCGGGCCTGACCGCGCTGTCGGAAGAGGCCAACCTGCCGTTCGACGATCTGAGCTTCGACCGGGTGCTGGTGGTCCACGGCCTGGAGTCGACCGAAAACAGCCGGCAGATGCTGCGCGAGATCTGGCGCGTGCTGGCCGGAGGCGGGCGGATGATGATCGTCGCCGCCAACCGCTCGGGCCTGTGGTCGATGACCGAGCGCACGCCTTTCGGCCATGGCAGCCCCTATTCGTCGATCCAGCTCAACCACATGCTGCGCGACAATCTGTTCGTGCCGGAGCGCTCCGCCGGGGCGCTCTATATACCGCCGGTCCGCTCCCGCTTCTGGCTGTCGACCGCGCCGGCCTGGGAGCGGATGGGCAACCGCTGGTTCTCGACCTTCGCCGGCGTCACCATGGTCGAGGCGACCAAGCAGCTCTACGCCGTCAGCCCCCCCGCCGTGCCGGTGCGCCGCCGCCTGGCCTTCCCCCGTCCGGTGGCGGAGCCGAAGGGCGTCCGCCTCGCGCCGCGGTCGGACGATCAGGCCTAGATTTAAGAATTAGCCGCAGATTGCACAGATTAAATCTGATCACCGCCGCCTTCGGCGGAAGAAATTTAATCTGCGTTAATCTGTGGCTAAATTCATGATGGAATTTGTTGGAGGCGCTGCGCAGGCGGAAGGCGGAAAAACAGCGCCAGCTTCAGGCTCTCGGCAATGCGGGCCGCCTTTTCCTGGAGCGCGGGCGCGGCCCGCGGCACAACCTCCGCCGTGGTTTCGCCCCACAGGGCCAGCCAGCGGCTAAACATCTCCGGCTTGATCGTTGCCAAGTGCTTGTAGTGCGCGGCCATCGGATTGCCGTGATACTTGCCGCTGGTCAGCATGATGGACGACCAGAAATGGGTCAGCTTCTCAAGATGCTCAGGCCAGTCGCTGACCGCCGGATTGAACACCGGGCCCAGCATGCCGTCGGCGCGGACCTTGGCATAGAAGCGGTTCACCAATTCGCCGAGCTCTGTTTCGGTCACTGTCGGCACGCCTGTCATGGGACGCCTCGTAAATCATGTATTATCGATGCATGTATTATGGCATTCTCGCCCTGCTTTCAAACCGGTGTGGGACCGAATGACGCGATGAGGCTGACGCGATACACCGACTATGCGATGCGGGTACTGCTCTATCTGGGCACGCGGCCCGGCAAGATCTGCTCGATCGCCGAGATCGCGCGGACCTATGGCGTGTCGCAGAACCATCTGATGAAGGTGGTGAACGACCTGGCCAATGCCGGCTACGTCGCCAGCCTGCGCGGCCGCTCCGGCGGTCTCAGGCTCGGCCGGCCGGCCGGTGAGATCAATATCGGCGAGGTCGTGCGCCATACCGAGGAGGGGTTCGACCTCGTCGATTGCGCCACCTGTTTCATCGCCCCGGCCTGCGGGCTGAACTGCGTCCTGGCCGAAGCGCTGGCGGCCTTCATGGCCGTGCTCGACGGCTACACGCTGGCCGACCTGATCGCCAGGCGGGACGGGATCGGAAGGCTGTTCGAACTAAGACAGGAAGCACAGCCGGCGTAGGTTCAACCGCCGGGCTTCGGCTCCCACAGCTCGATCTTGGTTCCGTCCGGATCGAGGATCCAGGCGAATCGGCCGCTCGGATCGCTGTCGTCGCTCTTGAGCACCGTGACGCCTTTGGCCTTCAGGCGATCCAGAAACGCGGGCAGGTTATCGACGGCGAAGTTGATCATGAATTCGCGTGTCGACGGCTCCATATAGTCGGTCGTCTGTTTGAACGCGTTGAAGGTCAGCACGGGGGGGTGATTCGGCGCGTCATAGGCCATCATCGCGCCGCCCCAGGACTCGACTTTTATCCCCAGGACATCGCGATACCAGGCCATGAGGGCTTTGGGGTCTTTGCTCTTCAGGAATATCCCGCCGACGCCGGTGATCCGGCCAGGCGACTCAGCGGCGACCGCGGGGGACGTCAAGGCCGCACACACTGCAAGGATCGACAGCAACCTGCGAATATCTGCCACAACATCGCCTCCTCCTTGCACCCGCGCTCGCACCGAGCCATGGGGATGCAAATAAACGCATATCAAAGCGTAGGCGCGATAGAAGGTTCCAGACAGAAACGCAAGCTGTTGCATAACAGATACACCCATCGCGTATATCGCCCGACGGTAGGGCAGGAGGGTAGCGGAGCCGCCGGTATTCCGATTACGAATGACGGCTATGTTATTCCGTACGATAGGGAGCATTTACAAATGAATTTGGGCAAAAGTTGCCTTTTTGTCAGTTCGTCACTGGCCGCTCTGGCTGCCACGGCACTCCTCGCCGCCCCGGCCGCTGTGGCGCAGGACCAGCCGGCTGCCGCCGAAGCGCCGCAAATGGAAGAAATCGTCGTTACGGGCAGCCACGTCGCGCGCACGCAGCTGGAAGTCGACGTGCCCGTGATCTCGGTTTCCGGTCTCGCGCTGCAGAAGACCGGCATCACCAATCTGGCCGATGCGCTCAACCAGCTGCCGCAGTTCGGTTCGCCGACCGTTTCGAACACCAACAGCAATTTCGTCGACGATCTGGCGGGCATCAGCACGATCAATCTGCGCAACCTGGGCGATCCGCGCACCCTGGTGCTGATCGACGGCCGCCGCACGGTCTCGGGCGTGCCGGTCGGCAAGTCCGATCCCGCGGTGGATATCAGCGTCATTCCCGCCTTCCTGATCGACAGCGTGGACATCGTGACGGGCGGCGGCTCGGCCGCCTATGGCTCGGAAGCTGTCGCCGGCGTCGTCAACATCCGGCTCAGGGATCACTACGAAGGGCTGATGATCAATGAGCAGTACGGTCTGACGACCGACCATGCCGACGGCAATACCGAGATTCTCGACCTGTTGGCAGGCACCTCCTTTGACGACAAGCGCGGACACGTCGTCTTCGGCCTCGAGTACCAGGACCAGCAGGAGGTCCTTTCCAAGGATCGTTTTATCGCCGCGCTCGATCGTGGGGTCGGCGGCCAGTACGAGCCGAGCTCCTATTCGAAATACGGCACCTTCGGCCTCGGGCCGGATCCCCTGACGGAAACCGGTCTGGATGTCGTTCTGCCGGGGGGACGCCTCGCGCCTTACGGCACGCAATACGGCTTTAACCGTGAAGCGGTGCGCGTGATCTCGGTGCCGACCGACCGGATCAGCATGTATGGCAAGTCGTCGTACGACATCACCGACAATGTCAGCTTTTTCCTGGACGGCCGTTTCGCGCAGACCGACTCGTTCAACCAGCAGGAGCCGATCGCGATCAGTCCGCAGACTGTGTTCCTCGGCTTCGGTGGACCGGGAATTCGCCTGCCTTTGAGTAATCCGTTCGCTCCCCCTGCTCTGGCAGCGATCGCGCAGCCTGACGGCGCGGGGAACTTTGCCGATTGGCGCCGCCGGTTCGTCGAACTGGGCGATCGCGGCGGCGACAGGACCGAGCGGCAGTGGGCCATCAATACCGGCTTCACCGGCAGCATCGGCGACAGCCCGTTCAAGTGGGACGCGTCCTACTCATACAGCGAGATGAATTCGCATGAGGACGGGACTACCGGTAACGCCTTCAAGCTTCAGAATGCTCTGCTGGCGCACCGGACGCCCGGGGGCGATATCGTATGTAATAACGCGTTTGCCGCCGCGCATGGCTGCGTGCCGGTGAATCTGTTCGGCGCCGGCTCGATCACGCCTGCGGCGCTGAAATACTTCATCACGCCGACCTATGTGGACGACCAGAACAAGCAGTATCACTTCAACGCCGATATCAACGGTCCGGTCTTCGCGCTGCCCTATGGCGACATTCGTCTTGCCGCCGGCTTCGAGTATCGCCGGGAAGACGGGTACAGCCGGCCGGACTCGCTCAGCGCGTCGGGCGCCACGCTCGACACTGCCCAGGGTCCGGGCGGCGGCGGCTACGACGTTTCGGAATATTACATCGAAGCCGAAGTGCCGATCCTCAAGGATCTGGACTATGCAAAGAGCCTCTCGATCGAGGGTTCGTGGCGTTATTCGGATTATTCCAACCAGAATGTCGGCGGCAAGCAGTCCTACCGTTACGGCCTGACCTACGCTCCGGTTGAGGATGTCCAGTTCCATATCGTCAACTCGGTCGCCATCCGCGCACCGACCTTGAGCGATCTGTATGCCGGATTTGGTACCTCGGCGAGCGGCGTCAACGACCCTTGCGCCAAGGCCGGCCTGAACACCGCGCCGAACCGCGCCCTGCGCATCGCGCACTGCAAAAGCTTCGGAATCGCCGATCCGGAAACGTTCGTCGAAAATATCGCCAAGCAGCAGTCCGAGCTGGCCAATCAGCGCGGCAATCCCGACCTGACGAACGAGCGCGCCGAGGTGTTGACCTACGGCGTCAAGTTCCAGCCGCGCTGGATTTCGGGCCTGTCGGGTTCGGTCGACTTCTTCTCCTACAAGATCGCCAACGCGATCCAGTCGATCGACCAGCAGACCGCGGCCAATCAGTGCGCCGATACGCTGTCTCCGGAATTCTGCGCCGCCGTGCGGCGTTACCCGGCCAACGCCGGCACGAATGCCGGCCTCATCATCGGCGTCGACCAGATTCCGATCAATGTGGGCTCGCTGGATGAGCGTGGCATCGACGTCGAGCTCAACTATGGCAAGTCGATCCATGAGATCACCGAAGCCCTCACCGGTACGCCGATGGGCGGTGACGGCCGCTTCGATATGAAGTGGAACTACGAATACCTGCAGCAGCTGGAGTACACGGCCCTCGCCGGCACCACGACCAACCAGCGCGGTCTGTTCGGTGCGCCGCATAACCGGTGGTACCTGAACATGGACTACAGCGAGGCCACCTTCGAGGTGAACTGGCGTATGCGCTATGTCGGGTCCCAGTCGTTCGCCGAGGGCGGCCTGGAAGGGCCGAGCTTCGCCCCGGCTCTCTATAACGACGTGCGTATCGACTACCATGTGAACGACTGGATCACGCCTTATGTCGGCGTCAACAACCTGTTCAACGTGACCCCCGGTTTCGTCGCGCAGGAATTTCAGCAGCTTGGTGCGGGCATCACCACCGGCGTCACCGGAACGAACTCAATTCCGGATGTCTATGACGTGATCGGCCGCACGATCTATTTCGGCGTCAAGTTCGAGATGCCGTTCGATCAGGCCCCGGAGGAAGCAGCGGCCTACACGCCGCCGCCGGCCGCCGCTCCGGCCCCGTCGGTGCCGCACAGCTATCTGGTCTTCTTCGACTTCAACAAGTCGGATCTGACGCCGCAGGCGACCCAGATCGTGGACCAGGCCGCTGCCAACGCCGAGGCGACCAAGGTCACTCAGCTGTGGGTTACCGGCCACACCGACACGGTCGGCTCGGACGCCTACAATATGCGTCTCAGCCGCCGCCGTGCGGAGTCGGTCGCTTCCGAGCTCGAGAAGAAGGGCATCGCGTCCTCCGAGATCGAGATCGTCGCCAAGGGCAAGCG
>DATBAZ010000451.1:0-12257 GCA_036271255.1 Alphaproteobacteria bacterium | reverse complement strand
CATCTTCTCCCTGTACTGGCCGCTTGCCCTGGCGACGGTGGCGCTCTATCAGCCGGCCAGGGCCTGGCTGTTCACGGGACCGTTCCTGGACAAGGTGACGGGGCTGTTCCTGTTCGGCGTCGACTGGCGTGTCTCCTCCGTCACCTATCCGGTCTCTTATTTCGGCTGTACCGTGCCAGGGCTCGAGCAGGCCTGGTCGTTGGGCATCGAGCTCACCTTCTATCTGCTTGCCCCTTGGCTGCTTCGGTCGTGGCGCGCCGCGCTCATCCTGATGGTCGCATCCTTCGCACTGCGCGGAGCGGTCGCCTGGACCGGCGGTTGGCACCCGGTCTGGAATTACACCGCCTTCCCGGGCGCCCTGGTCTTCTTCCTGCTCGGCCATTTCGCGCGGGTGGTCGGGGACGCATGGTCCTGGGTGAGAAGCAAACGCACCGGCCTGGTGCTGACCGCCGCATGTTTCACCCTGTCGGCGCTGACCCCTCTGCGGGCGCTGGAGGGCGCGTTCTTCTGGGCGACGGTCTTCCTCTTCGCCGCCGCGATTCCCGGTCTGTTTTCCGCCACCAGGAACGTCCGGCCGCTCAACCTGCTCGGGGACCTGTCCTATCCGGTCTATCTCGTCCACGGCCTCGTGATCAAAGCCTTCGTCGTCTTCTCGGCCGGCCTGATCGCCCTGCTGCCGAAGCTGGGCGGGTGGCCGATCACCCTGATCTACTTCTTCACCGTGGTCGCCGTAGCTGTCGCCGCCCATTTGGCTGTGGAGCGCCCCATGGATGCGGCGATGACAAGCGCGTTGGCGCGCTTCCGCGCCACCCGCCTGAGGTCGCGGGCCGTTCCGACCTGACTTCAGGCCTGCGCCGGCGCCAGTACCTCCGGCAGCCGGCCGCGCTCCTCGAGCCAGCGCAGCTGATAGGCATGGCGCGCGGCCCAGCCGACGCTGCGTATATAGCGGGTGTCGACGATCAGGCCGACGATCCCGCCGATGCCGGGGATCGAGGTCAGGATGCGCACCTCGACCAGCTGCTTGGTGATCTCGCGCGAGAAATCGTGGTGGGCGAGGTCGAGCGCCTTGTGGCGGTGGGTGTCGTCGATGGCGCCATGCGGTTGGTCGGGTTCGGGCGGTAAGGCCGCGATCGCCGCCTGCAGCTCCCGCATCGCCTGGAGGGAGACGGCCTTGTCCTCCGGCCGGCGGTTTCCGGCCAGCGACAGCGTGTAATAGACGAACAGCCGCTCCGCCTCGCTGTCGGCGGGATAGCCGTAGCAGAGGCCGATCCGGTGGATCGTGCGCAGCGCGATATTGAGGATCGCCGCCATGCCGACCGGCAGGGCGAAGATGCCGAATATGCCCGAGGCGAAGCCGGCACCGGCGGCGAGCCATACGGCGCGGCCATGGATGCGCTTCACCGTGCGGTCGGAATGCAGCAGCTCGGCCTGCGACAGCTCGCTGTGATGGGCGACGCCCAGCGAGCTCAAGGTCTTGCCGTGCCGCGCCCAGCGGCGGGCGAGGGTGAGATTGCCGTGCAGTATGTTCTCGACCGTGCTGTGCGGGATGATCCGGCGGAACAGCCAGACGATCGGCGAGACCAGGAATTCGACAGTCCGCGCGATCCAGCCCGGCCGCCGCCGCTGCCATGTGTGGATGCGCTTGACCTGCCGCGCCTCGTATTTCCTGACCGCCTTGTCCGAAACCTTCCGCATCGCGTTCTCATCGGGTGTGCAAGACGCCTTATAACGCGAGCTGAGCAGATTTGCCGCCCCCTTTGGGCATTTGCCGCGTTGTAGCCTGTCCGGCCCCGGGTTACGGTCCCGGCAACAGGCGGGCAATGCCGCCGGCGACATATGGGGAGGATCATGGCTGACGATCGCCGCGAGGGCTGGGCGCTGAAGGGCCGCCCGGAATGGGTGTCGGAGACGAACCGCCTGGCCGGGCTTCTCGACACGGGCGGCATCGTGCCGCTGACCGAGGAATCGCTGTGCGACCAGGCGCGGCGCAATACCGGCCTCGACGATTTCGGCGAGGACGGCTGGCGCGAGCATTTCCGCGTCCTGCTGCGGATGATCGAGGAGGAGGCCAAGCTCAACTTCGTCGGCCGGGTGCTGACCCGCTCCGACATACTGACCTATCTCGAGGCCAGGCTGAACGTCACCGAAGCCTATAAGCGCCACCCGGAGATCGACGACGAGGTCGTGACCGAGCCGGTCTTCATCCTGGGCTTCGGCCGCTCCGGCACCACCATCCTGCACGAGACCCTGTCGCAGGACCCGCAATTCCGCTCGGTCCGCCGCTGGGAGGGGCTGTTCCCCTGGCCCTCGCCTGAGGAGGGAACTTACGAGACCGATCCGCGCATCGCCAAGGCGCAGCAGCGGGTCGATTTCGTCCACGGCATCTCGCCCGACTGGGCCTCCATGCATGCCTGGGGCGGTGACATCCCGGTCGAGGATATCGAGTTCACCTATTCCGCCTTCTTCTCCGAAGTCTGGCAGCTCGGCTTCCAGATTCCGAGCTGGGAGCGTTATTTCAACGGCCAGTCGCCCGACCTGCATTTCGCCTGGCACAAGCGCCTGATCAAGCTGCTGCAATGGAAGTTCAAGAAGCCGCACTGGCTGTTCAAGAACCCGACCCACATGCCGCGCATCCCGGCGCTGCTGAAGGCCTATCCCGACGCCAAGATCGTGCTGCCGCACCGCGACCCGGTGACGACGGCGGACAGCGTCATCAATGTCGGCGGCGTCATCATCTCCTGGCGCACCGACGACATCTTCGGTGAGAACAAGACCGGCGGGGAATGGCTGGACGTCGCGCCCCGGGTGAAGATGTGGGACGACGTGATGGAGTGGATCGACACCGGCCTGATGAAGCCCGGCTTCTACGGCAACATCCTCTACACCGAATTCATGAGCGACCCGATGGCCGCGATCGGCAAGCTCTACGATGAGCTGCGCCTGACCATGACGCCGGATGCGGCCAAGCGCATGAACGACTTCCTCCAGGCCCGCCACCAGGGTTCGCACGGCAACAAGAACGCCTATGCGAAATCGGCCGCCGAAGACCCGCGGACGATCGAGGAGCGGCGGCTGTACAAGCGGTACCAGGAGCGGTTCGGGGTGCCGAACGACTAGCAAAAAGCCTCTTTTACACGACACATCGTCATGCCCGGACTTGATCCGGGCATCCACGGGGTGCCATCGGTGAAATGCCGGGCTTGGGCGCGAACCCAAGGCATGGGTTCCGCTTCGCGCCCATCCCGGTCATGCGAACGCCGATTGTTATTTCCGGAAAGCAGACATAGCCCAGGGAAGTCCGACCGGCTGGCGTAGACGGATTTGAGACCGATAGCTTTCTGCTACTCGGCCGGAACGCGAGCCAAGTTCCCGACAGGTCCTCGCCGTGGCTTAAAAAAACGGCTAAGTCTATGCCTTCTCAGTATATGGATCAGACCATGGACTCGCTCACCCTGGATCAGATTCGGGTTTTCCTGTCTGTTGTTGAAGAAGGTAGTTTCCCGAAAGCCGCTAAATCGCTGCAACGAGCTCAATCGGCAGTGACCTACGCGATCCGGAAGCTGGAAACTGAAGTCGGCGTCCCGCTGTTCGATCGTTCGGCCTATCGCTCGGTACTAACACCGGCCGGTCGCGCATTACTGACCCGAGCGCGTCGTATCGCTGAGGAAGCGGGAGCGTTCCGCGAGCAGGCGCGCGGGCTCACCAACGGCCTCGAAGCCGAGTTAAGCGTCGTGCTTGACGCGTTTTATCCGATGCCTCCGGTGTTTGATGCGCTTCGGGCTTTCACCGAGCAATTCCCCACAGTCCCGCCGCGCCTCTACGTGGCTTCACTGGGGGCTGCCGCTGACTTGGTGACTGATGGGAAGTGCGCCATCGGATTGCTCCCGAGCAACGTAGCTGAACTCGCCGCGCTCAAACTTACCCCGATCACCACTATTAAGCTCTGCGCAGTTGTCTCTCCATCCCATCCCCTTGCGTCCATAAAGGGGACTATCGAAGCCCATGAGCTTCGCCAGCATGTTCAACTTGTCTTAACGGACGCTTCAAGTTTGACGACCGGCGTCGATTGGGGCGTGCTTTCTAGTCGAACTTGGCGCTTGGCCGATCTCGGTGCCAAAAAATCTATGCTGCTTGCAGGGCTCGGGTGGGGAAATATGCCGGCGCACATGGTAGAGGACGAAATCAAAGACGGCAGGTTGACCGTCATTCAACCGGCTGGCTCCGACACGCTCACACCGCTGGTGCTAGGCGCCGCCTATATTTCCGAGCACGGCCTCGGGCCGGCGGGACGGTGGATGCTGAATTACCTGACCTCCGTAGCGAGCATTGCGAGATAAGTGCTAGGATTGAAGGCACTGCCTTGTGCAATCCGTTTGTTGAGTAGGTCGGTATGGGCCGCACCGCCTGCGAGGCGACGTCTCGCGTATAGTTGCTGCGCAGGCGTACTAATGCGGCAGCACCGTCTCCGGTAGTTTTCCAGCGCCGCGCCGTCACCATCGCGTATCGCGCTCACGGCAGTGCCATCGTATCCGCGTCGAACGCGACAACATTCAGCTTAGCGTGCACAGCAGCCCAAGAAATGCGTGGCGGGCCCTAAAAAGAAAACGGCTTCGGTGGAACTAGCTAAGCCGACCTTTAATGACACGTAACATCCCGAGCTCAGTGGGCTGCTCAATGTCCACCACGCAAACCATCTGAATCATATACCAAGAAGGTATAATCTTAACCGGTTTTTTCTAGCCCCAGCATCCCCAACTCAATACGTCTCGAACCAAGGATGCACTAGATGAACAGACTGAATGGAAAGACCGCCGTGATCACCGGTGGCGCGACCGGCATCGGACTCGCTGCGGCAAAGCGCTTTATCGAGGAAGGCGCCTTCGTCTTCATCTTCGGCCGCCGGCAGGACGCGCTCGACGCCGCGGTGGCCGAACTGGGGCCCAATGCCCGCGCGATGAAGGGCTCGGTCTCCGATGAAGCCGACCTCGACCGGCTTTACGCGGCGGTCAACGCCGAGCGCGGAACCCTCGACATCGTCTTCGCCAATGCCGGGGCGGGAAGCCAGCTTAAGCTCGGCGAAATCACCGCCAAGCACATTGACGAAACCTTCGACACCAACCTGAAGGGTACGATCTTCACGGTCCAGAAGGCGCTTCCGCTGATGGGCCAGGGCGGTTCGATCATCCTGACCGGATCGAGCGCCGGCACCACCGGCGCTCCGGCAATGAGCGTCTACAGCGCTAGCAAGGCGGCCGTGCGCAACCTCGCGCGGACCTGGGCGGAGGACCTGAAAGGCACCGGCATCCGGGTCAATGTTCTGTCGCCCGGGCCGACCGCGACCGAACTGGCGAAGGCAGCTTTGGGCGAGGAGGGCATGAAGGCCTTCGCCGCGATGAACCCGCTCCAGCGCATGGCCGATCCGGCGGAACTGGGAGCGGCGGCCGCCTTTCTGGCGTCGTCGGACAGCAGCTTCATGACGGCCAGCGAACTCGCCGTCGATGGCGGCATTGCGCAAATCTGACACGCCGCGATCCCGCGTCTGGGCAACACAGCGAAGGATAAAACATCATGAAAAAACTTGAAGGCAAAGTCGCAGTCATCACGGGCGGAAGCAGCGGGATCGGATTGGCCACCGCCAAGCGCTTCGTGGAAGAAGGTGCGCACGTCGTGATCACCGGGCGCCGGGAGAAAGAGTTGAAGGAGGCTGCAGCCTTCATCGCGAGAAACGTTACGACGGTCGTTGGCGACGTGTCACGCTTGGAGGACCTGGACCGGCTCTATGCCGTCGTGAAGGAGAAACATGGTTGGATCGACATTCTATTTGCCAACGCGGGCGCCGGAACGATCGCTCCGCTCGAGGGTGCTACCGAGGCTCATTTTGACCAGACCTTTGATGTGAACGTGAAGGGGCTATTCTTTACGGTACAAAAGGCCCTTCCCCTCATCAGAGACGGCGGTTCGATAATTCTGACCTCTTCGGTCTCGAACGTGAAGGGGCTGCCAGGGTTCAGCGCCTATGCCGCGAGCAAGGCGGCTGTACGCAGCTTCTCGCGCGCTTGGACACTGGAACTGAAGGACCGCAAAATTCGCGTGAATACGATGAGCCCCGGACCGACCGAGACCCCCGCCTTGGAGACAACGACGGGCCTTACCTCTGAGCAAGCCGAGCAAGCGGCCGCGCAGTTTGCTTCACAGATTCCAATGGGCCGCAGGGGCAAGCCGGAGGAAATCGCGGCCGCCGTCATGTTCCTTGCTTCCGACGAAAGCTCTTTCATCACCGGCGTGGATCTCGCCATCGATGGCGGCATGGCGCAGGTCTGACCCCGGCATTACCGGCAGGGGCAGGACGCGCATGATCGCATCAAGCGCGATCCCATCCAAGCGAAATGGAGAAATGACAATGAGCACCGAGAAGAACATCCAGACTGTGAAGGACTTCTTCGCCGCGGTCGGCCGCGGGGACAAAGAGGGTCTGCTGGCGCTGGCAGCCGAAGACATCGTGTGGATCGTCCCCGGCGAGGACTGGCCGCTGGCCGGAACGCATCGCGGACACACAGGGCTGGCGAATTTGCTTGAGACTGCGTCCAAGTCGATAGAAACGTCCACGGAACCCCGCGAGTTCATAGCGCAGGGAGATCGGGTTCTGGTCGTCGGCTTCGCGAGGGGAAAAGTCAAAGCCACGAACAAGGCGTTCGAGGACGACTGGGTCTTCGCCATCACCGTGCGGGAGGGCAGACTGACGAGCATCCGGGAGTATGTCGATACGCAGGCACTGGCGCGGGCCGCGTGCCCGTCGAATGCCCAACCGTAAAGGAGATTCCGATGTACGACCAATCCACGCTATCCGAGTTGATCCGGTTCGCACGCGTCGAGGCGGGATCCACCGTCATCGACGTTTACCCGGGCGACGGCGACTGGACCCGCCTCTTCTCCGACGTCGTGGGACCGGAAGGACGGGTCTATAGCTTCGTGCCGGCCGAAGTCGCCCACTTCAAGAACGATCCGGTCGGCAGCATGCGCGCGCTTGCGGAGGAGTCCGGCCGGGAGAACGTCGAAGCCGTCTCGGCGGACCTCGTGGCCATGCCGGGGGTCACGCAGCCGGCGGACGTCCTGTGGCTGCACCTGTTCTACCACGATCTCCACACCGCTCTGATCCAGAAGAAGGGTGCGACGGCGGCCGACTTCAATCGAGCCGTCTACAAGCGGTTGAAACCCGGCGGGTCCTACGTCATCGTCGACCACGCCGCCGCCGCAGGGGCGGGCGCGGGCGACGCCCAGTCGCTGCATCGGATCGACCCTGCGTCCGTCCGCGAGGAGGTGGAGGCGGCCGGCTTCGTACTGGACGCGGAGAGCACCATGCTCGCGAACAAGGACGATCGGCACGCGATTAAGGTGTTCGATGCCTCGATCAAGGGCGAGACCGATCGCTTCGTCTATCGGTTCTTGAAGCCCTGACAGATGCAAGGGGATTGGCACGGCCTGGTGTCGATTTCAAAGCCGCGGGACTTGCGGCGGGTCGGCGGGTTAGCCAAGATCGGGTTCCTTCCGAGAGCGGACTTTCTGAAGGCCGACTTGGGTCACGATGAAGCGATGGAAGACATCGCAAACGTCCGCTTCCACCTCTGTATCGCGGAAAACTGCTGGTCAGCTATCGGCCCAACCCAGCAATTCGAGATTGCGCCACTCAACGACCGCTCCTGGCGCGAAGCTGCCATTTGTCCGGGGCTCGGAGTCATTGCGGGCGCAATCCGGGCGCTTACCCCGAATACCTCTAGGAACCGCTTCCCCGTACTGTGGAACAGTCGATCAAATTGTCGGGTTTTGCTGACATCCGGCTCCGGCCGCTTCGATTGTGATGCGGTCTCGGCCAAGTGAAATGTTCCGACTGTATTCGGCAGCCCGGACCAAGGGAGGCTTTTCGAGATGATCATGTCCAATACCGGCCTGCTGAAAGCGAGCGCTTCGGCGGCCATTCTGACGGCCAGCCTGGCCGTCACCGCCTGTGCGCCGGTGCACACCGCGCCGGTGGCCGTGGCGGCCAGCAACCCCACCATCACCTATGTCTATCACAACGACGCCGAGCTGCTGCAGGCGAACGACCAGGCCAGCGGTTATTGCGCCCAATACCAGTCTGGGCCGCATCTGGTCCGCTATGACCAGGGGCCGGATGGGCGGATCGCGGTGTTCGAGTGCGTTCAGGGCGGGCCGGTTGGTCCGGTCGCGGCTGGGCCGGGGCCGGTGTATGGGGCGCCGACGCCGATCGCCTATGACAGCTATTACGACGATTATTATGGCCCGTATTACGGCGGCTATTGGGGCGGGGACGGTTTCTTCTACTATTCCGACGGCCCGGGCCGTCCCTATCACCGGGACGATTTCCATCACTTCCGCCACGACGAGACCACCGGTTTCCACGGCGTGCGCTCGGTCGTCCATACCGGCTGATCCGGCGCCGGCGGCTACTCGCCTGTGACGGGCCGGTAGCCGAGCTGGCTGGACAGGCCGCGGGTGAAGCCCAGCAGGGCCGCCACCTGCGGGCTGTCGTGGCCGACATCCAGGCTGGCCGACGGGCCGAGCAGCGCCACCGCAAGCTGGATCTGCCCGGTATAGTCGAACACCGGCGCGCAGGCGGCGGCGATGCCGGGCCAGGGATTGTCGGCGGTGCCGGCGTAACCGGCATCCCGGATCTCGGCCAGTTCCTTGTCCAGCTCGCGAACGGTCTGGCGTTCCTTGGCCTGCTTCAATTCCTCGGCGATGCGCTTGGCGGTGAGCTGCCTGGGCAGGAAGGCGGCCCACACCTTGCCGGTGGCGGTCGCCGACAGGCCCAGGACGGCCCCCGGCTTGCTGTTGGTGGTGACGTTGTGGCTGGACTCGATCGAGCGGATCACCGTCGGGCCGTATGTGCCCCACACCGTGATGGCGACGCCCAGGTCCAGGCTCTGCGCCAGCTCGGCGATCGCCTCGCTCGCCAGCTGATAGGGATCGAAGCCGCGCAGCCGCGCCAGCCCCAGATGCAGCGCGAACCAGCCCAGCCGGTAAAGCCCGCTGGCCGCGTCCTGCTCAACCAGCCCGATCTTGCGGAAGCTGACGATATAAGGATGCGCCTGCCCGGGCGGCATGCCGGTGGCGTCGGCGATATCGCGCAGCATCATCGGCCGGGTCGAATCCGCCAGCACCGACAGGATGCGCCCCGCCACCTCGACCGACTGCACGCCGCGCCCGGTGGGGGCGTCGGTTGGTTCGTTCAGAAGCTTGTTGTCCATGGTATGCTTCTTTCTGCGTCATTCCGGCGAAGACGGGAATCGATGAATTTTAGCCACAGATGGACACAGATTTTCACAGATTAAATCCAATGAGACTGCCTCCGGCGGTTCAAGGCCGCTCAGCAGAAGAATTCTTCATCTGTGAAAATCTGTGTCCATCTGTGGCTACATTCATCTCGTCCGATTAGAGATTGACGGATGAATTAGTTTTCGCCTAATTAAGCGCCCGAGACAAGCAGAATATGGAGAACGGGCGATGGCGTTGGCGAAGCGGACGATCCGGTATGGCGGGGCCATGCTGGACCAGAAGGAGATCGAGGCCGTCGTCGGGGTGATGCAGGCCGAATACGGCATGGTCGTCGGCCAGAAGGTGGGCGAGTTCGAAAAGCGCTGCGCCGCGCTGCTGGGCCACACGCACGGCGTCATGGTCAATTCAGGCTCCTCGGCGCTGATGCTCGCCATGCGGATGCTGGGGGTGTTGGGGGTGCCAAAGGGCTCCGAGGTGATCACGCCGGTGCTGACCTTCTCCACCGACGCCGCCTCGATCGTCCATGCCGGCTTTGTGCCGGCCTTCGTCGATGTCGGGCTCTCCGACTACCAGATCGATCTCGACAAGGTCGAGGACATGATCACGCCCAAGACCAAAGCGATCCTGGTGCCGAACCTGGTGGGCGGCGTGCCGGACTGGGATCGCTTACGCGCCATCGCCGACAAGCATGGGCTGATCCTGGTGGAGGACAGCTGCGACACGCTGGGCGCGACCCTGCGCGGCACGCCGACCGGCAAGCGGGCGGACATCACCGTCACCTCATTCTCGATCTTCCACATCATCACCTGCCTGGGGAATGGCGGGCTGGTCGCGGTCGATGACGAGAAGCTGTGGGATTGGGGCCTGATGGCCCGCGCCTGGGGCCGCTCGTCGGAGAAATACCTGCACGGCACCAAGGTGAAGGACAGCGACGGCCGCTTCCTGGAGGACCTGGACGGCGTGCCCTATGACGGCATGTTCATCTTCGAGGACATCGCCTACGGCTTCATCCCCAACGAGGCCGGCGCCGCCTTCGGGCTGGAGCAGCTCAACAAGCTGGAGACCTTCTTCACCCTGCGCGACAGCCGGTTCCAGAAGCATGCCGAATTTCTGAAGAAGCATCGGGACGTGTTCATCAGCGCCGACCTGATCGACGACGTGAAGACGAGCTGGATCTGCTATCCGGTTCAGCTGCGGCCCGAGCTGGGCTGGAGCCGGCGCGCGCTGCAGGTGGACCTGGAGGATGCCGGCGTGTTCACCCGCGTCATCTTCTCCGGCAACATCACCCGCCACCCGATGATGAAGGGCGTCGAATACCGCCGCGCCCCCGGCGGCTATCCCGTCGCCGACCAGATCATGGAGCAGGGGCTGATGCTGCCCTGCCACCCGACCATGACGGACGAGGACTGCGAGTATCTCTACCAGGTGCTGGAGGAGTGGATCGAGAAGCAGCGGCGGCGGAATTAGGGAAGTTGACGACTCAGCCAATCCTCGCCTCCCCCCTTGAGGGGGAGGTCGGACCGCAGGTCCGGGAGGGGGGTACTGCCGCAGCATGTCGGATGCGTGGGAGAGGGCGGCGACATACCCCCCTCCCGCCAGCGCTCCGCGCTGTCGACCTCCCCCTCAAGGGGGGAGGCGATGAGTTTGCGGTGTTGTCGGCATGACCGCTGCCTACGATTACATCATCGTCGGCGGCGGCTCGGCCGGCTGCGCGCTGGCCAGCCGGCTTTCTCAGCATTTCTCGGTCGGGCTATTGGAAGCCGGCGGACCTGACCGCAGCCCGCTGATCCGGGCGCCGGGCGGGCTGCTGCCGATCATGATGGCCGGGCTCTATCTCTGGAAATATCAGACCGCGCCGCAGCCGCATCTGGACAACCGGGTGCTCTATTCGCCGCGCGGCAAGGTGCTGGGCGGCTCGAGCTCGGTCAACGGCATGGTCTATGACCGGGGCACGCGCTCGGACTATGACGGCTGGGCGGCGCTGGGCAACCCAGGCTGGGGCTATGACGACGTGCTGCCCTGCTTCAAGCGGGCCGAGACCTATGAGCCGCATGTCGACCAGTATCACGGCAGCTACGGCCCGGTGCGGGTCAGCCGGCCGGGGATCAAGCATCCCCTGTCCAAGGCCTGGATCGCGGCGGGGGAGGCCGCGGGCTATCCCTATAACGACGACACCAACGGCCCGGAGCGGCTGGGCTTCGGCCCGGTGGACCTCACCGTCGGCAAAGGCAGACGGTCGAGTTCGTCCGCCGCCTATCTGGCGGGGCCGCACTCGAGCCTCAGCATCATCACCGGCGCACACGCGACGCGCATCATCTTCGAGGGAAAACGCGCGGTCGGCGTCGCCTATGTAAAGGGCGGCAGGGAAGAGCAGGTCTGGGCGTCGCGCGAGGTGATCCTGTCGGGCGGGGCGCTCAACTCCCCGCAATTGCTGATGCTGTCGGGCATCGGCGACGGCGACCATCTGAAATCGCACGGCATCGAGACCCTGGTCGATCTCAAGGGGGTAGGGCGCAACCTGCAGGACCATCTGGCCGGCGCGGTGCGCTTCGCCTGCTCGGTGCCGATCTCGCTCTACAACTATATGAGCCCGGTCGCCGGCGCCCTGGCGCTCGGCCGCTATGTGCTGACCCGCACCGGCCCGCTGGCGAGCGCGGGGATGGAGGCGGTGGCGTTCGTGAAGTCGCGTGGCGACCTGACAGAGCCGGACATCAAGTTCCATTTCGCGCTGGCGCTGTACCAGAATAACGGCCGCGAATTCGTCCGCCGCCACGGCTTCTTCGCCCATATCAATGTCGTGCGGCCCGCCAGCCGGGGCCGGATCAGCCTGGGTTCGGGCGATCCGCTCGCGCCGCCGGTGATCGATCCCAATTTCCTGGCCGAGGAAAGCGACCGGATCGGCCTCAGGCAAGGCATCAAGATCGCCCGCGACGTGTTCGGCCAGAAACCGTTCGACCCGTATCGCG
>DATBAZ010000450.1:0-26791 GCA_036271255.1 Alphaproteobacteria bacterium | reverse complement strand
CGACTGCGCCGGACGGGCACAGTTCGGGGATGAAGCTGTAGTCGGCGGAGGCGCCGACCGCGAAATCCGTCACCTCCGGCCGGATGCCGATCATGTGCGCCAGATGGAACCGCCCGAGCAGGGTCTGCTGATCCACCCGCCAGAACAGCCGGTTGATCGCCGCCGTCTGGCGGAAATCACCGTTGACGATGGCGTTGGCGGTGTCGGGGTGAAGATGGGCCAGCGACAGGCGCACCAGTTCGCGCGGGCTGAAGACACCGGACCCGGTGAGATGCGGCGTCATCTGGTCCGCAGCCACCTGAAAATTACCCGCCAGCACGCCGCTGGCCCCCGCCATGAGCCGTGTCAGCACCGCCTTCAGCGATCCGTCGGCGAGCAGGAAATCGGCGACCAGGAACAGGAAGCAGCAGTCCGTCATCCCAGCCCCCACGGCGCGGATGATGCGGGCATAGGCGAGGGTCAGGCCGGTGGCGTGGCTGGCGTCGGAGATCAGGTCGTCGATCGGCACCAGCCGGGCCGGGCAGACGCCCGACAGGCGCCGCCAGTTCGGATGCGCCAGGATCGCCGCCGCATCCTCAGCCGCGGTGGCGACGACGAATTCGCAGGGTAGCGCCCCCGCCAACGCCGGCACATTGCCCGGGGCGAGCAGGGTTGGCAGGCCGAATTCGAGGAATTGCCGCGTGTGCCGATGCCCCCAGACCGGGAGCAGGCATTTGACCGATTTCGCCGGAGGTCGCCGGGTCATTGCAGGTTGAGGCCCTGCATGCGCTTGATGTTGAAATAGCGGTCGTCGGTCAGCGAGTCCGGCACCTTGCCCAGGGCAAAGGCGGCCTGCAGGCTTTCGATCGCATCCTCGACCGTGTGGCGCGCGGTGAATCCCAGCTCCTTTTGGATGCGGGCGGAGGAGACGTGATAGGACCGATGATCGTCGGTCGGCGTCACCACGATCTCGACCGTGTCGCCGATCCTGGCGCGCACCATCTCGGCGATCTCCATCACCTTCAGATTGTGATAGCCGGCATTCCACACCTTGCCGTCGACCACCGAATCCGGCGCCGACAGCAGCAGCAGGTAAAGGTCGGTCATATCCTCGACATGCAGGTTGGGGCGCAGCTGGTCGCCGCCGAACACGGTGATGCGCCGGTTGGTGATCGCGAGGTTGGTCAGGATATTGACCGTGAGATCGAGCCGCAACCGCGGGGCATAGCCGCATACCGTGGCCGGCCGGATGATGACGGTGACGAAGCCGGGCGCGCGCTCCGCGTTCAGCACGTCCTCGCACAGCGCCTTGTATTTCGAGTAGTCGGTCAGCGGCTCGAGGGCGAGGTCCTCGGTGACGTCGGGATCGGTCTTGATGCCGTAGACCGAGGATGACGAGGCATAGATGA
This sequence comes from Alphaproteobacteria bacterium, assembly GCA_036271255.1. Taxonomy (GTDB): domain Bacteria; phylum Pseudomonadota; class Alphaproteobacteria; order BOG-932; family Roseiterribacteraceae; genus BOG-932. Next base: position 25,403 of record DATBAZ010000450.1, on the reverse strand, counting down.
AGCGCTCGACCCCGGCATCCTTGGCCGACCGCACCAGCGGCCGGAAGCAGTCGTAATTGATCGACCGTCCGAGATCGGGGTTGAGGTCGAAGGACGGGTCGTTGGAGATGCAGGCCAGATGGATGACGGCATCGCAGCCCGCCAGCGCCTTCGCCACCGTCCCGGGATCGCGCAGATCGCCCTTGACCTCGGCGAGCGCGGGGTTGTCGCGCCAGGGGGCGAAGATATCGTCGCCATAGATATAGAGGTCCAGCACGGTCACCCCGTACCCGGCATCGAGCAGTTTCGGGATCAGGCTCGATCCGACATAGCCCGCGCCCCCGGTCACCAGGACTCGCTTGAACGGCCTCGGCATCTCGAATGTCCCTTGCGGTCAGTGGCGGTCCGGCGTCGGCCGGCCGAGGTCCAAGTCAAGGATGGCGTGGCACAGGGTCATGTGGGCGACCTCGACAAAGCCATAGGAACTCGACCGAATATAGAAATTGACGTCGCCCAGCAGCCTCAGAGCGTTGTCTTCGGTGAAGCCGGACAGGGTGACGGCGCCGCAGCCCCTCAATCGCGCCGTATCCACCGCGCGCAGGATGCTTTGCGACATGCCCGAGCTGCTGATGGCGATCAGCAGGTCCCCCGGACGCGCATGGAAATCGAGCTGCGAGGCAAAGACATTTTCGTACCCCAGGTCATTGCCCAGGCAGGTCAGCGCGGCGGCATCGTTGAAGGCGAGCGAGCGCATACCGCCGTTCTTGGAGAAATCGATCGCCAGATGGCTGGCGATGCCGGCGCTGCCGCCATTGCCCAGGAAGATAAGCTTATTCCCGGCGTCGTGCGCCGCATGGCCCATCTGGGACACCCGTCCGAAACCCTGATCGACGGTCAGCGGGCGCCCGTCGATATCCGTGACCGCGGCATCGCAGATGAGCTGGTTCAAGGTCTCGAAATAGCCGTTGGCGATCGAGGAGATCGCGGTGACCTTGGATTCCCGCGCCATCGCTTTCTTCATTTGAGCAACCCCGTTATCCCCTTGATCAGCGCCGCCTTCTCGATCGATTTGCGGTGCCCGACGATCTCGACCTTCAGCGCGCCGGCGACGTTGCCGACGAAGGCGACCTTCTCCATCGCACCGCCGGCGGCGACCAGCGGGGCGGTGACGGCCAGGAAGGCATCGCCCGCGCCCACCGTATCGACCACGTTGCGGGCGACCGCCGGAACGGTGTGCACCATTCCGCCCCGCTCATAGCTCACGCAGCCATGCTTGCCGTGGGTGACGATCAGCCTGGGGCAATCGATGCGCTGGTCCGCCAGCCGATGAGCGATGTCGCCGATCTTCGACACCCGGTCGGTCATCGCCAGCCGCGCCTCGGGCGCGTCGATACAGACATAGTCGGCGCGCGCGTACTTGGTGATCAGATTGTAGCCCATATTGGCGCTGTTGCTCTGGGTATTCACCGCCAGGAACGGCGCGGTATCGAGCAGGGTCTCAACTGTCGTCGGTCCGATCAGCCCATGGCCGAAGTCGGTCGCGATGACCAGGTTGGCGCCGGGGGCCAGCTTGCGGATCAGCCCGTCGATCCGGTCCTGGTGGTCTCGCGTCAACGGCTCGTCGTCCATGACATAGACTTCGAACAGCTTGCGCATATAGGACGGATCGACGAAGCGCCGCTTCAAGGTCGTCGGCACGCCGGGGCGCTCGAGCGCATGCAGGCGCACGTTCGGCTTCAGGCTTTTGCGGATCAGCGCCTCGTGCGGATCGCCGGCGCCCAGGCTGGTGATGACATCCACCTCGGCGCAGAACGAGGCCACGTGGTTGGCGGCGGCGAAAACCCCGCCGGCGAAGATCTCATGATCCTGGAAGCGCGCCGCGATGATGCTTTCCTTGGGCGGCTTTCCGATCGGCAGCACATATTGGTACTCGTCGATGATCGCATCGCCGACAAGCACGACGCGCCAGTCGCGCACGCTGTCGATCAGATCGATCAGGCCGGCGAGGCCGTTATCCGCGCGCAGGCCGTCGAGATGGTCGCGGACATGCGGCTCGAAGACATTGAAATGTCGGTTGATCAGCTCGGTCGAGCTGAAGGTGATCTCCTCTGTGAAATGGATGGAACCGCCACGCGATTCGACGGCCGCGCGCTCCAGCAATATCTTGCCGGTCACGTCCCCTTGCGGGTCCTGGTAATCCTGCCCTTTGACATAGATGCTGGGCCCGATGAGCTCGAGCGCGCTCACCGCGTCGGAGGAATCGTTGATGCCGACCCAGTCGACATGCTGGAGATTGGCCAGCATCTCGGCGCGCAGCGTCTCGCCGAAAACCGGCCGCCCGGGCCCTTTATTGACGAACCGGTCGGCCGTGATGGTGACGATCAGGACGTCGCCCAGCGCGCGGGCCGCTTCGAGATGCCTGACATGGCCGAGATGGAGGAGATCGAAGGTTCCGTGGGCCTGCACCACGGTCCTGCCCTCGTTCCGCGCCCGCGCGACCAGATCGGCGAGTTCGCCGATAGTGCGGACCTTGTCGCGCGGGTCTTTTCCGGCCGCCGGCCGACTGTCCATCGGGGGCAGGCTAGCGTCCATCGATCCTCGATGTCGCGGTCATTCGGATTGCGTCCCTCCCAGAAACTTGAACCAGTCTTTTGTTGCGACTTCTATGCTGGACTGAGTCCAGACGGGAGCGTCGCGCCAATAGTCGATATTTTCAAGCATAATCCTCACGCCGGCGCTCAATGGAACTTCCGGCGCCCAACCGATTTCACTTTTTATTTTAGTGATATCGGCCCAAGTGCAATCCGGTTCTCCGGGTCGTTTCGGAATATGAACTTTCGGCGGTGAGCCCAATTCCCTTACCAATTCATTGACACTGACCGGCCTGCCGCTGCCGACATTGTAGATCTGGCCGGCTTTACTGCTGCCGGCGACCGCCAGCAGCGCACCGACCACATCATCGACGAAGGTGAAGTCGCGCGTCTGCTCTCCGTCGCCGACGATCGTAAGCGGCTTCCCGGCCAGCAGCTGCGCCAGGAACACGCCGAAGACCGCGCCGTAGGTGCCGCTGGTGCGGGCGCGCGGTCCGTAGACATTGAAAAACCTGACCGAATTGGCCGGCAGGCCATAGACCTGGGCCCAATGCATGACCAGCTGCTCCCCCAGATACTTGGTCAACGCATAGGGATAGCGCGGGTCGGCCGGGGCGGTTTCCGGCGTCGGATAGGCATCCGGGATGCCGTAGCACGACGACGACGCGACATAGGTGAGCCGCTTCACTCCGTGGCGGCGCGCCGCCTCCAGAACCGCGAAGGTCCCGTCGACATTGGCGCGGAAATAAGCCTCGGGCTCCTGGATCGAGGGCACGATGTCGGCGCGGGCGGCAAGATGGAACACGCGCTCCACGCCGGCGCATGCCGTGTCGACCGCCGCCTTGTCGGCAATATCGGCCTCGACGATGCCGAGCAGCGGATTGCCGCGATGCTGCTCCAGATTGGCGCGCCGGCCGACAACGAAACTATCCAGCACTCGCACCGGCCGGCCGGCCGCGATCAGCCGATCGACCAGATGGCTGCCGATAAAGCCAGCTCCGCCGGTCACGAGATCCAAGCGCTGTCACCCTGCATATTTTTTGAATTCAAACGCTTGAAGTTACCCTATTTCAGGGGCAGGCCGTCTGCAATATCGGAAACGCTAATCGTTCCGCATCTTGAGGAAACGGAAGCTGTGGACCGGCGATGGCTGGGTCGAGGCCGCGCGGAAAACCTGCCGCGGTTCGGTATCCTTGGTGATCAGCGTGCTCGGCCGATCCAATTGTCGGCGGCGAACTCAGGCTCCAGGAATTCTAGCCGCCGCCCGACACCGAACCGCCCGCCGTCCAGCACCTCGGCGATGGCGCTGTCGATTTCGGGGCGCGCGCCGGCTTCTGCCGGACCGCCGGGTTTTTACCCTTGCCGTCGCCGATCTCCAGGTTGAACGTCTCGTCGGAGAACACCGGCCGACCGTGCGTTCATAATGATGGGATGGGAATGAAACCTGACAGAGCCGCGAAATCGCCGTCCGATCCGATCGAACGCTGCAAGGCGCTGGCGGGCCTTTCGGTGCCCGGCATCGTGCAAATCACCGCAACTTTTGTCACCGAAGGAAAATTCGCGCCGCCCGATGCCGAGGCGAATGCCCTCATCGGCTTGCCTTACGAGATCGAAACACCGCCGTTCTGCCGCGTGCGGGCGGTGGCGAAACCCAGCCCGGATTCGCACGTCAATATCGAAATCTGGCTGCCGCTGGCGGATTGGAACGGCAGGTTCGGCCATGCCGGCAATGGCGGCTTCGGGCGGGGCTTTTTCGTTCCGGCGGCCTTCATGATCCCCTGTCTTCGGCGCGGCTATGCCGTTGCCGGAACGGACATGGGCCATCCGATGACAACCGGCTACGACGCGCGCTGGGCCTTGCATCACCCGGAGAAGGTGGTCGACTGGGCCTGGCGCGCCAATCTCGTCACCGCCGAGTTCGGGAAGCGCGTCACGGCGTGCTTTTACGGCCGCGAACCGCAAAAGTCCTACTTCCTCGGATGTTCCGACGGTGGCCGCGAGGCGCTCATCTTCGCCCAGAGATATCCGGGCATGTTCGACGGAATATTGGCCGGCTGCCCGGCCATTTCCCTCACCGATCTCGCCTTGGAGCATATCGAGCATTCGCGGCGGATGAGCGAAAGCGGTCTGACCGCGGCCAAGCTGCCTGGCCTTCGAAAGGCGGCGGCGGCGGCCCTGGATGCGCAGGACGGGATCGTGGGTGATCCGGCCGCGCAGCCGTGGGGCAGCACATTCGATCCCGCGGTCATCGCTTGCCGGGCCGGAGAAGACAGCCCGTCCTGCCTCACGCCGGCACAGGTCGAGGCGGTGCGGCGGATATATGCGGGTGTCATCGATCCCAACGGCGGCGGAATCGTCCACCCCGGCCCGTATCCGGGATCGGAGGCCGATTGGGCAGGCCTGATGGGCGAGCAGCTCGGCGGCACCGGGCCGGCCCTGTTTCAGAACATCGTCTATGGCGATGCAGGCTGGAACCTTTCAAGGTTCGACCTGCGTCAGGATTTCGAGGCCAAACGCGAGGCAGCGGCGCTGATCGACGCCGATAACCCCGATCTCGCCGCCTTCAACGCGCGGGGCGGCAAGCTGCTGATGTACCATGGCCTGGCCGATGGAACGGTCATTCCCCAGAAGTCCGTCGACTATCTGGGCGCGATCGCGTCATGCCTGCCTGCCGGACGGAACGTGGCGGACTTCGCGCGGCTCTTTCTGGTCCCGGGCATGGGCCACTGCATTGCCGGAGCCGACGGTATCGCGGCATTCGACGCGCTCACAGCGCTCGAACAATGGGTCGAGACGGAGGTCGCCCCGGAGTCCATCGCCGGCACCCGACCGGAGCAGTTTCTGTTCCTGGGCTATAACGTGACCGCGGCACCGCCGGGGCCGGTCTGGGGCCTGCTCTACCCCTACCCGAAGATCGGAGGACGGAAACTCACGGCCGAGGGCTTGGAGGGGGTGACGGGAATCGAACCCTCGCCGTAAGCTTGGAAGGCGCTTTCCCGGTAGTCGATAATATTCGGCCGCGAGGCGAGGACGCGGGCGCATCACCCCCCAGCGCGCTGCAGTGCAGCGACGACTTGGCACGGTCGCAAAGATTGTACACAATCTGAACTTGTGCCCTACTATGGCATCGCACATGTCGAGCGTGTCGTTCCGATGACTCACCGAAAGCGAGGTCCTGCATGAGAGACCGACTGCGACCCGTGATGGGCCTCAGCAATCTTCCTTTCGGTCTCTACGGGGGCGTGATGCTTGCGGCCATCCCCCAGCTGCTGGCGGCCCAGAACGTGCCGCAACCCGAAATCGCCTCGGTTACGGCGATCGGCCTCAGCCCCGGCTTCTTCTATTTCTTCCTCTCGCCGATCCTCGACGTCCGGTTCAGCCGCAAGACCTATGCCTACGTCCTCGGCGTCGTTACCGCGTTGCTGCTGTTCGCGGCGCTGATGTCGACCGGCAACCTGGCGCTGCTCGGCGCCTTGCTGTTCAGCGGCCAGTTCGCCGTCGCGCTCTACAGTAGCGCCATCGGCGGATGGCTCGGCAGCCTGGTGCGGACGGAGGACGAGGCACGGCTCGGGGCCTGGGTCACGATAGGCAATTTCGCGGGCTACGGCGCTACCGCGATGGTCGGAATCACGGTGTTGCGCACCTTCCCTTTCCCACTCGGCGCCGTCTTCCTCAGCCTCATGGTTCTGTTGCCCCTGATCCTGTTCCCGTTCCTGCCCACGGTGCCGCCGGATCGCCGCCTCGCCAGCGAAAGCTTCGCACGCTTCTCAGGCGACGTGCTGTCGCTGCTGAAGAAGCCCGCGGTGCTGGCCGCGCTGCCGTTCTTCATCACACCCTGCGCATCTTTCGCGCTCATCAACACGCTGAGCGCGCTCGGCAACGATTTCCATACCTCGGAAGGCACGGTCGCGACCATTCTCGGCTTCGGCGCCAGCGTCCCGGCGGTCGGCAGCCTGCTGGTGCCGTTCTTCGCCCGGCGCGTGGCTCTTCGGCCTCTCTATCTTCTGATCGGGTCCGTCGGCGCGCTGTTCACCCTGCTGCTGATCGTCCTGCCGCATGTGCCGCTGACGCTGGCGCTGGCGGTCGCCGGAGAGAATCTCTTCGCATCGGCAGCGATGGCTGCGGCGGCGGCGATCATCTTCGACTCGATCGGCAAGAACAACGCGCTGGCCGCGACCCAGTTCGCCGTGCTGAACGCGGCGTTGCTGATCCCCGCGACCTACATGCAGGAGCTTGACGGCATCGGCTACGGCTGGGGCGGCCTGAGTGGCAACCTCTTGATGGACGCGATCCTCAGTCTCGTGACCTGCGGCCTGCTGGCGCTCGCCCTGCCCTTCCTGCGCCGGCAGGAGCTGCGGTCGCTGGACGCGATTCCGCTCGGCGAGGCGACCGTGATCGCCGCGTGCGAGTAAGCGCGGCGCCAGTCGCAAGGGGCTGATATGTCGCAGCGCAGCAATGGACTTTAGTCACGGATATTATTATCAATCCGTGTACAAATTGTTTACAATATGGATATGTCGATCCGCATGAGGACACTGGGATGAACGGGCTGCCCCAAACCGATTTCGACTCCGTTCCGGTCATCGATTTCGGTGGGATGTTGACGGACGATCCCACGGCGAAGGCCGACGTCGCCGCGAAGCTGAACGACGCCTGCACCAATGTCGGCTTCTTCTACATCGCCAACCACGGCGTTCCGCAGGCGGTGATCGACCGGGCCTTCGCCGAAAGCGCCCGATTCTTCCGGATCTCGGCGGAAGAGAAGACCGCCGTTCACGTCAAGAAATCGTCCCACCTGATCGGCTATATCGGCATGGGCGAGGAAAATGCCGATCCCACCGTCGGCAAGGGCGATATCCACGAAGGCTTCGACTTCATCGCCGAGGATGCCGACACGCCGGGCGGTTACATGGAAGGCGATTTCCGCAAGGCCGGCAACCAGTGGCCGGCCAACCTGCCCGGCTTTCGCGAGACGATGACCGAGTACACTGTCGCCGTGCGCCTGCTGGCCCGCCGCCTGTTCGCGGCCTTTGCGCTCGGCCTCGATCTGCCCGAGGACTACTTCGCCGCGATGTCGGACAGGCCGATGGCGTTGACCCGTATGATGTATTATCCGACCCAGTCCGGCCCGCTGGACCCGACGCATATGGGGGTCGGCGCCCATACCGACCACGAATGCTTTACCATCCTGGCCCAGGATGACGTTCCGGCGTTGCAGGTCCGCAACCGGCGCGGCCAATGGATCGATGCGCCGCCGATCCGGGGCGCCTTCGTCGTCAATATCGGCGACCTGATGGCCCGTTGGACCAACGGCGCTTTCGCCTCGACCCTGCACCGGGTCTTCAACGCCACCGGCCGTGAGCGCTATTCGATCCCGACCTTCGTCGGCGCCAATGCCGACGCCGTGATCCGCGTGCTGCCGGGCTGCGCCGGCGAGGATACCCCGGCGAAATACGAGCCGGTGGTCGCCGGCGAATATATCAGCCAGATGATCTATCACAGCATCCACGCCAACGACGTTCCGAACCCGACGAAGCTGGCGGCGCGATGATCCACTCGGTCGAAACCATCGTTACCCAAGGCCTCTGCATCGGCTGCGGCCTGTGCAAGAGCCTGGCCGGCCCCGGCAATGTCGAGATGGTCATGAGCGCCGAGGGGGGCGAACGCCCGGTCGTCACCGGCACGCTCGACGAGCCGACTCTGCGGCTGATCAACGCCGTCTGCCCGGGGCTGCACGTCGAAGGCTATGTCCACGAGACGGGGGTCGAGCCCGAGGAAGAGCCGCCCGAGATCCATCCGATCTGGGGGCCGACCCGGGCCATGTTCACCGGCCACGCAACCGACCCCGACGTGCGCTTTCACGCCTCGTCCGGCGGCGCGCTTTCGGCGCTCGGCATCTACATGATCGAAAGCGGCGCGGTCGACTTCGTCCTGCACGTCGCCGCCTCCAGGTCCCAGCCGGTGCGTACCGTCGACCATCTCAGCTTCGACGCCGTCCAGGTGCTGGAGGGATCGGGGTCGCGCTACGGCCCCGCCGCCCCGCTGGTCGATTTCAAGCGCGTGCTCGACCGCGGCCGGCCCTTCGCCTTCGTCGGCAAGGCCTGCGACATCTCCGCGATCCGCAACTATGCCAAGTTCGACCCGCGCGTCGACGCGCTGCTGAAATACACGATGAACTTCTATTGCGGCGGCGCGTCGGAGTTCGGCAAGACGATGGATTACGTCCGCAAGGTCGGGCTGACCGAGCCGGACATCGCCCATCTGCGCTATCGCGGCAACGGCTGCCCCGGCCCGATGCTGATGAAGAGCCGCGACGGGCAGGTGTTCGAGTTCAGCTACAACGAAATGTGGGACGACGAGGCACGCTGGCAGCTCATGTTCCGCTGCAAGATCTGCCCGGATTCGATCGGCGATTTGGCCGACATCACCGTCGCCGACGTCTGGCCCGGCGGCAAGCCCGACACCGAGGGCCTTGGCTTCAACGGCTTCATCGTCCGTACCAAACGCGGCCAGACCCTGATGGACGGGGCCCTCCGCGACGGCGCGATCACGATCAGCCATCCCTTGAGCTATGACGGCGTCGAGCAGACGCAGGGCTCGCACGGCTACAAGAAGCAATCGATCACCTCCCGCCTCGCCGCCATGCGCGACCGCGGGCTGGTCATCCCCGAATTCCCGCACCTGCGGCTCGACCAGGCCGCCGCGATGCTGACCGAAGCCGAGCGGGAGGCCAACTACATCGGCATGACCCAACGCCTGATCGCCGGCGACAATATCGAAACGCTGCCGACGCCGGCCTGACCGGGAACGCTCAACTTCCCAACGGATGCACCTGACGCCAATGCCGCGCGATGTCGACCCGCCGGCAGACCCACACCTTGTCATGACGTTCGACATGGTCGAGGAACCGCTTCAGCCCCGCGATCCGTCCCGGCCGCCCCGCCAGCCGGCAGTGCAATCCGACCGACAGCATCTTGGGCGCGTACGCGCCCTCCTCGTAAAGCGTGTCGAAGGCATCCCGCAAATAGGCGAAGAACTGGTCGCCTGAGTTGAAGCCCTGCGCGGTGGCGAAACGCATATCGTTCGTGTCCAGCGTGTACGGCACGATCAGGTGGTCCCTGCCCTCCACCTTCACCCAATAGGGCAAGTCGTCGGCATAGGAATCCGCGTCGTAGAGAAAGCCGCCTTCCTCTGCCACCAGGCGCTGGGTGCGTTCGCCGGTGCGGCCGGTGTACCAGCCGAGCGGGCGCTGGCCGGTCAGTTTCTCGATTGATGCGATGGCAAGGCGCATATGCTCGCGTTCGGTCGCCTCATCGATCTGGTCGTAGTTGATCCAGCGCCAGCCATGGCTCGCGATCTCATGGCCCAGCTCGACCATCGCCTTGGCGGCGTCCGGGTGGCGTTCCAGCGCCATGCCGACGGCGAACATGGTAACCGGCAGTTGCCGCTCCTCGAACAGCCGCATCAGCCGCCAGAAGCCGGCCCGGCTGCCATATTCGTAGATCGATTCCATGCTCATATGGCGCCGCCCCTCCATGGGCAGGGCGCCGATGATTTCTGACAGGAAGGTCTCGGAGGCAGGGTCGCCGTGCAGCACGGCATTCTCTCCGCCCTCCTCGTAATTGACGACGATCTGGAGCGCGACGCGGGCATCGCCCGGCCAGTGCGGATGCGGCGGGTTGCGGCCGTACCCCACCATGTCGCGCGGATAGTCGGCCATCGTCAGCCCTCGCTCAGCAGATCGGCTAATGTCAGGGCGACGACCTGGGTCGCCTTGCGCAGATCCTCTAGCACCAGTCTCTCGTCGGCGCGGTGGCCATTGGCCTCCAGCAGCGTATGCGGCCCCGCGCCATAGAGCACGGTCGGCACGCCGGCCTCGCTGTAGAGCCGCGCATCGGTATAGATCGGTACGCCGCCGGCCGGGATCGGCTCGCCCATGATCGCCTCGCCGTGTTTCTGGAGCAGGACGGTCAGCTTCTCCTGCCCGGGCTTCACCCGGAACGGCTCGGCCAGCAGGATGCGTTTCACCGAGACCCTGATGCCGGGCACCGCAGCCGCAGCCCGCTCGATGTGAGTGGTCAGGTCGCGCTCGGCCTCGGCAGAATTCTCTTCCGGAATGATGCGGCGGTCGATGCGCAGGGTGACGACATCCGGCACCACGTTGGTGTTGATGCCGCCGGAGATCAGCCCGACCACCAGGGTCGGATGGGTTATGCCGGGCACGCTCGACAGCGTGGTCTTGTAAGTCTCGCGCAGCGCATAGAGCGAAGTCAGCAGCGTAGTCGCAGCCTCCAGCGCGTCGACGCCGGTATCGGGCCGCGCGGCGTGTGCAGACTTGCCCTCGACCCGCACCTCCAGATGGAGGCAGCCGTTGTGGGCGACCGTCACGTTATAGGAAAAACCGGCGCTGATCGCATAGTCGGGCCTGGTGATGCCCTGCGCCAGCAGCCAGCCAGGGCCGATCAACCCGCCGGCCTCCTCGTCATAGGTCAGATGGATTTCCACCGTCCCCTTGAGGTCGAGCCCGCTCGCCTCCAGTGCCCTCAGCGCGAAGACGTAGGTCGCGAAATCCGACTTCGACACGGCGACGCCGCGCCCGTACATCACCCCGTCCCTGACCAGCCCGCCATAGGGATCGACCGACCAGCCCTCGCCCGGCGGCACGACGTCCCCATGCGCGTTGAGTGCGACCGTCGGGCCAGGGCCGAAGCGGCGGCGGATCACCAGGTTGGTGGCGGTGATCATGCCGTTGGCCTTGACCGTGTCTGCGGGCACGGCGTGGCGCTCGACGGTAAAGCCCATCGCTTCCAGCAGCTCAGCCGCGCGGGCGGCATGGGGCGCGCAGTCACCAGGAGGGTTGTCGGAAGGGACTTTCACCAGTTCCGCCAGGAAGGCGACCTGCTCGGCGTGGTGCTGGTCGATGTAGGACCGGAGCGAATTCATGCGGATGCCTGGAAATTCTCGATAAAGCGCAGCAGCACCCGCGCGCCTGTCTCGGCGTCATCGACCGTGATCGCCTCGGCCGGGTTGTGACTGATCCCCTTCTCGCAGCGCAGGAAGATCATGCCGATATCGGCGACGGCGATCATCGCCATGCCGTCATGGCCGGCGCCGCTGGGCAGGTGGAAGGGAGTGATGCCCTGGTCGGCGATGGCGCCGTCGATCTGCCCCATCAGCCAGGGCGCGCAGGGCGTCGCCGCCATGTCGTAGATCTTGCGCGCGGTCAGCGTGACCCCGCGCTTCGCGGCGATGGCGTCAAGCTGGCGCAGCACATCATCGGCGGCTTGCACGCGTTGTTCGTCTTCCGGCGCCCGGACGTCGATCGTGAAGACGGCATGGCCTGGGATGACATTGATCGCGCCGGGCCTCGCCTCGATCCGCCCCACCGTGCCGACCAGGCCCTGCTCGCCGGCGCAGCGCGTCTCGACCGCCAGCACGCATTCGGCGGCCGCGGCCAGCGCGTCCTTGCGCGCCGTCATCGGCACGGTGCCGGCATGGCCGGCCTCGCCGCCGATCGTCACCTCATATCGGGTGGCGCCGCTGATCGAGGTGACGCAGCCGACGGGCAGGCCCCAGCCCTCGAGCACCGGCCCCTGCTCGATATGGAACTCGACATAGGCCAGCACGTCCTCGCGCCGCAGCGCCGCCTCCCCGATCCGCTCGGGATCGAGGCCATAGGCGCGCAACGCCTGATCCATCGTCAGGCCGCAGTCGTCGGTGCGGCTCAGCGCGGCCCGGTCGAACGTGCCGGCCACCGCCTCGCTGCCCAGCATGGTGGTGCCGAAACGCACCCCCTCCTCATCGCTGAAACCGATGACGGTGACAGCGAAATCCAGGCGACGGCCGGCACGGTTGAGCTCGGCAATGCAGGCGATGGCGGCGATCACACCCAGCATGCCGTCATACTTGCCGGCGTCGCGTACCGTATCGAGATGGGAGCCCATCACCAGGGCCGGCAGGCCGGGCCGCACGCCCTCGTACCGGCCGACGACATTGCCGATCGCGTCTATACGCGTCTCCATGCCGGCATCGTGCATCCAGCCCAGCACCAGCCTGCTGGCTTGGGCCTGCTCGGCACTCAGGAAGATACGGGTCAGACGGTCGGGGCTCTCGCTGATCGCAGCCAGTTCATCGATACGGCGACAGATTTCCGGCCCCATGACCGCCTATAGATCCGCGAAGATGGTCTTGATATCGACCGGCTGCTCGTCCTTCTCATAGAGCGAGAGATAGCTCTCGATCTCGTTGAGATGGCCCAGCATGGCGTCGACGAGCCCCTGCTCGTCGCGGTTCTCGATCAACTCGATCAGCTTCGAGTGCGTGAAGTGCGAGCAGACGCTGATATCCGGCCGTTCGAAGATCGCGGTGATCAGGGCCGAGCGCGCCATCAGCTCCTGCAGGAAATCGACCAGGACGCTGTTGCCGACGATCTCGGCCAGCAGCGTGTGGAAGTCGTGCGAGGTTCTCAGCTCCATCGCCCGGTCGTGGCTCTTCTCCGACGCGATTTCTTTCTTGATATGCGCCTTCAGACGCTTCAGCGCCTTGTCGTCGGTGGCGCGCACGACCTCGCGGGCAAGCGCGCCCTCGATCAGGCGGCGGGCGGCGAAGACCTCCTTGGCCTCCTTGACGGTCGGCTTGGCCACGGTGGCGCCGCGATTGCGGTGCAGCGTCACTACCTTGTCGCGCGCCAGCGACTGCAGCACCCAGCGGATGCGCATGCGGCTGACGCCGAACACCTCGGCCAGCTGGTCCTCCACCAGGCGCGAGCCCGGCAGCAGCCGGCGTTCCGCGATCGCCCGATGGATCTTGTTGTAGATCTCGGCTTCCGGCGACTCCGGCTTCTCGGCCTGAACCTTCCCCCCGGAAACCGGCATTTTCCTTTGTGTTGCTGGAGCCACGCTTCCACCCGTTCCTTATCGATTCACCGCCACGGCCGGCGCATCACATTGCATCGCCGCGACATGGGAGGCAATCGCTCCCGGCTGGGTGAACCATACAGCGCCCGCCCGAGTCTTCATGTGCTCTATCGCACGGCGCAGCGCCCGCAGGCGGAAGGGTTGGCCGATGATGAAGGCATGCGTAATGACGCTCATCACCTGGGGCGTCTCGCCGGCCGATTCCAGCATCTCGTCGAACTGATCGACGATCATGTCGGCGAAGTCGCTGCCGGTCAGCTGCCGCCCGATGCCGCTGGAGCTGTCGTTCAGCTCCTGCGAGTAGGGCACCGAGAGAATCCGTCCGCTCCGCGTCTTCATCCAGACCGGCTGGTCGTCCATGCACCAGTCCAGAAGATAGCTGTAACCCGCCTCATGGAGGATGTCGGGCGTGGCCAGCGTCTCGGCGATCCAGGGGCTGGCCCAGCCGCCCGGCGCTTTGCCCTCGGCGCGCACTATGCTGTCGGTGACGGCGCGGATATAGGCGGCCTCGTCGGCCTCGTCGCGGCCGGCCAGCATCTCGGAATTGGTGCGGCCATGGGCGATGATCTCGCAGCCCGCCCGGCGGCAGGCCGCCATGAGGTCGGGCGCCTCGTCATAGACCGCGGTGTTCAGCAGTATGGAAAGCGGCAGGTCGTATTCGGCGAACGCCTTCAAGGCCCGCCAGGCGCCGACCCGGTTGCCGTATTCCCGCCAGGACGTGTTCAGCACGTCGGGGTCGGGGACGCCGGGCACCAGCTTTTCGACCATGCCCTCGTTGAACGCATAGTGCTCCACCCCCAGCGCGAAATAGACCGCCAGGCGGGCGCCGTTCGGCCATGTATAGGTCGGGCGGCTGAAGATCGACGAATGTTCGTAGCGGCCGTGCGCCGGCAACTTTCCCATAGTCTCGTCACCCATATTGCGTGAATTGAGCGGCGTCGCCGCCCCAGCGGTTCATGCCGACATCGCGGCCGGCGGCCCTCAAGTACATCTTGCGGTAATAGGGGCTGAGCGCCTCGGCGGCCCGGTCGACCTCCGACTGGTTGCCGGCAAAGCGCCGCGCATGCTCCCGCGCCTCGGCCTTCAGCGCCGCCTCGTCGACCGTGGTCACGCGGCCGTCCTCGACCACCACCTTGCCCGCCACCATGGTCATCCGCACCGACCCGCCGGATTCGCAATAGACGAGCTGGCGTTTCAGGTCGTTCAGCGGCGTGAAGGGCAGCGTGTCGAGATCGAGAAGGATCAGGTCGGCCTGGTATCCCGGCGCCAGACGCCCGACCCGCCGCTCCTGCCGCATCGCCTTCGCGCCTCCGCGGATCAGGCAATCCAGCACCTCGGTGGCCGTCGGCCAGCGCTCATAGTCGGGATCGGTGATGTTGTGGATCAGCCCGACCATCTTCGCCACCAGCCACATATTGATGGCGTCGTCGGCGATCGCCTCGTCGGTACCGAGGCAGATCGGCACGCCCGCGTCGCGCAGCCTGCGGAACGGCATGATGCCGCTGCCGAGCCTAAGGTTGCTGATCGGGTTGTGCGCGACGACCGTCCCCGCCTCGGCGATCATGGCAACGTCCCGGTCGTCGATCCAGACGGCGTGGATGATGTTCATCCGGTCGCTCAGCAGGCCCAGATCGTGCACATAGCGCACAAGCGAGCGTCCGCCGAACTTCTCCTCGCCCAATACGCGCTGGAGCTTGGTCTCCAGCATATGGACATAGAACGGCAGGTCGTGAGCGCGGCTCAGCGCATCCAGCGCCTCGAAGTAATCGACCGTCACGCGTTGCGGCGCCGAGCAGGAGACCGCCGCGCTGATCCGCCCATCCGCCGCGCCGTGCCAGCGATGGATCAGGTAGCGGTAGCATTCGAGCAGCCCCTCAGCGCACATCGGCGCCGGGGCGGCCAGATCGGCCTTGAGCTCGGGCGGCAGCATGTCGGCGAGGAAGGGCAGCTTCTCCAGCTCCGGCACGTTGGGTTGGTCCAGCGCGACCGTGGCGCGGATGCCGCTGTCGGCATAGGCCTGCATCACCGCGTCTATGGTCTCGGGTGACGGGGACGGCACGAAAAAAGCATCGTCCTGCACCGACGTGACGCCGTTCTTCAGCATCTCCAGCGCGCCCAGCATGGTGCGGACATAGGCTGCGCGGGGGCTCAGCGCCGCGGCGTCGAGCGCCGGCGATTCGTAGAGCATGAAGACTTCGAGCGGCAGGCTGTCGAGCGAACCCTTCAAATGGTTCACCGGCGAATGGAAATGCGCGTTGACCAGCCCCGGCATCGCCAGGCGGCCGTTGCCGTCGATCTCATGGACTGGACCGGCATCGGCAAACGCGGCATCCGGCGCGACGGCGACGATCCGGTCGCCGTCGATCAGGATGTTGGCGCGGTCGATGACGGTATCGTTCTCGTCCATCGTCAGCACGCGGACATTGCGGATGAAGGTTCTCATGCCGCCGCCCCCGCCGGGCCGACCGCGCAATCGCCGCCATGCCAGCCGACGGTTACAGGCGAGCCTTCCGGCGGCGCGAGTCCGGCAGCGGACGCCGTGATGCCGCCCATGGCGGTTTCCACCATGACCTCGGTATAGGCGCCTTTGTACGCGGCCGCGCGAACGATCCCGTCAAGGCGCGTCCAACCCCCATCGTCCGGCGGATCGATGGCGACACGGTGCGGATGGATTGCCGCGAAGGCCGGCTGCCCGGCCGTGGCATGCCCGGCACCGCTCCACACGCCGTGGATCGTCTGTCCGGCCGCGCCCAGCCGGACCAAGCCGCCGTCCGGTCCGCCCAGGACGCCGTCGACGATGTTGGTCATGCCCATGAAGGCGGCGACGAAGCGGGTCGCCGGCCGGTCGAAAATGTCGGCAGGCGCACCCAGCTGCTCGATCCTGCCGTGATTCATCACCGCGACCCGGTCGCTCATGGTCAGCGCCTCTTCCTGGCTGTGCGTCACCTGGATGAAAGTCGCCTTGAGCTCGCGCTGCAGCGCGCGGACCTCGACCTGCATCTCACGGCGCAGCTTCTCGTCCAATGCCCCCATCGGCTCGTCCAGAAGCAGGATGCGCGGCTCCGTCACCAGCGCGCGGGCAAAGGCGACGCGCTGTTTCTCGCCACCGCTCAACTGGTCGATGCGGCGGCCGTATTTGTCCGACAGCCGCACCAGGGCCAGCGCCTCCTCGGCCCGTCTACGCCGGCCGGCCGGGATCATGGCGCGGACCTTCAGCCCGTACTCGACATTCTGTCCCACCGTCATATGCGGGAACAGCGCGTAATGCTGGAAGACGGTCGCGACCTCACGATGGTTGGGCGGCAGGTCGCGCACGTCGACACCGGCGATCTCGAGCGTCTCGGCCTGGGCCGGGGTTTCGAAACCACCGATGACCCTGAGCAAGGTCGTCTTGCCGGAGCCGCTGGGCCCCAGGATCGTCAGGAACTCGCCTTCGTCGACCGACAGCGACACGTCGTTCAGCGCCAGGACGCTGCCGTACCGATGGATCAACCCGGCGGCGATCAGCGCCGGTACACTCTGCCGGACTGACGGCGATAGAAAGTCGATACGCTCGGCCGCGCTCATGATTTCAGCCGCCTTCCCAGAAGCCAGACCGACAATACGCTGAGCGCCACGCTGACCACGGCGATCAGGCTGTTGAGGCAGTAGATCAGTGACACGTGGGAGCCACGCGACATCGTCTCGGCCCAGGTGAAAAGCGGGAGTGTCTGAGTCCGCGCGGCGACGAAGATGCTGCGCGGCAGCTCGGTCAGCGACAGCAGGAAGCCGAACATCCCCGCGGTGGCGACGCCCGAGGCGAGCAGCGGCCGCTCGATGTCCCAGAAACGGCGCCAGGGTGAGGCGCCAAGATCGGCGGCAGCCTCCAGCAGCCGCGCATCGAACCGGCTGGAGACCACCAGCATGCCGATCAGCGCGAAGGGAAACGCCCACAGGTAATGCACCAGCACGATCGACCAGACGCCCATCTTGATGCCGAAAAGCATCCGGAAGAAGGTGAACACATCGATCCCGACGACGATGCCGGGCACGACGAGCGGCAGCAGGAAGGCGACCAGCAGCACCCCTCGGCCGCGCCGCATGCGCGGCAGAGCGCGCCCGACGAGCGTTGCCGAGATCATGCACAGCACCGACACGCCGGCGGCGATCTCAACCGAGACGATCAGCGGGTCGAGCCACCGCGTGTCGGTGAACAGGCCGGCGTACCACCGCGGCGTGAATTCCCCCGGCAGGCCCGACAGGGGATCGCCGCTGATCGACAGGATGCCGAGCCAGATCACCGGCGCGTAGATCAGTGCCGTCAACCCGAAGCCGACGATCAGCGTCAGCCCGACGGCGATCGAGGTCAGCCGTGCCTCGCGCCGCGCGGCCCGATGGGTAAAACGCGCAGAGGCCAGCGCGGCGTTCACGCGGCGCCTCCGCCGGCCAGCAGGACTCGCCGCCGGAACAGCAGGAAGACGCCACCAAGCAGGCCGGTCATCGCCAGGATGATCGTCGCGAAAGCAGCGGCGCCGGAATAGTTCATCGTGGTCGACAACGACATCACCGTGTCGGCCAGGTACTCCTTCTTGCCGCCGCCCAGGATCGCCGGGACGATGCTGTCGCCCATCACCGGGACGAAAGTGAAGATGACGCCGGCGACGATGCCCGGCATGGCGAGCGGGACGATGATGTTGCGCAGCGTCTGCGCAGCGGTCGCCCCCAGGTCCGCGCTGGCCTGGATCAGCGAATCGTCGATCAGCGTAATCGACAGATAGACCGGCATCACCATGTTCGGGAAATAGGGCCCGATCAGGCCCAGATAGACCGAGAAGTCCGAGAACAGCAGCCATTCGACCGGCGCATCGACCAGGTGCAGCCGCATGAGCGCCATGTTCACGAGCCCGGTCGATCCCAGCACGCCGCGCCAGACCAGCGTCCGTGCTGACGGATCCAGGAAGAACGGCACGGTCAGCAGCATCCAGACGACGCGGATCAGCCGCTGCGACTTGACCCGCTTGGCGAGCCATAACGCGAATGGGAAGCCGGCAGCGAGGCAGATCGTGGTGACGATGGCCGCCGCGGTCATCGTGCGGACGACCACATCCCACCGGCCGCTCTCGAAGATATCCTGATAGGCGCTCAGCGACAGGGTCCACTGGATGCGCAGCCCGTGGGCGCGCAGCAGGGAGAAGACGATCGAGATCGATATCGGCGCGAGCACGCCCGCCGCCCAGACCGCCGCGAAGATATGAACGGGCGCGCGCTCCGATCCTATCCAGCCGCGCAGCGCCGAGCGGCGGCGGCCGGCGCTTCGGGGGCGGGTCAGGCCCGCGGACCTGTCGAACGCATCCACGGCCATGGCGGAAGTGGCGAGACTCATATTGTGTACAATATGCTCGAATTTAGTACGAAGCACGGAAGCCCGCCAGAACAGATGCCGCGGCCTGCCGTCGCGCGTGTGCCGGGCTTAGCCATGGGCAAGCCGTTCGACCGGGGTTTCCACATTCGTCAGCCGCCGCATCTCCTCCGTATGGCCGGCGACAGTTATCGCAGGATAGCGGGCCGGATCAGCCGGCCCGCTGCAGCCCGGCAGGCACGTCACGAGATAATCGGGATTGCCGTCGAAGAAGAACGGGACCGAATATCGATCCCGCCCGGACAGATTGATCACGCGGTGCTCCGTCGACCGGTAACGGTCGTTGGTCCAGCGCGCCATCAGATCGCCCAGATTGACGACGAAGGCGCCGGCGCGCGGCGGTGCATGAAGCCAGCCGGAGACCGGGTCCCTGATCTGGAGCCCGCCCGCGTCGTCCTGCAGGAGCAGCGTGATCGCACCCCAGTCGGTATGCGCGCCGCAGCCTTTTTCGCCGGCCCGGGACCGAACGGGCTGCTGCGGATAGTGCAGCAGCCGCAGCAGCGCCACCGGTTCGTCGCAGAACGGATCGAAATAGTCTTCGGCAAGGTCGAGCGACAGCGCCACGGTCCGCATGAGCTGGACCGCGAGCCCGGTCATCGCCTGGAGATAGCTTTCCATCACGGGACGGAACATGGGCAAGCCGCGCGGCCACTGATTCGGCCCGCAATTCTCGGTTCCCCTGAGCACGCGGGGGTCATCGACCGGCAAATCGACGCCGAGATCGAACGCCTCTTTCAGGTCGGGCGCGCCGACCCGCTCCAGATCCTGCCCGCCGAGCGGCTCGAAGCCGCGACCGCAGCTTGAGTGCGACCGGCCGACCGCCAGCCGGTCGACCAGCGGAGACGCGAAGAAGCCGTGCGACTCCCGGAAGACCGCTTGGATCAGCTGCTCCGGAATCCCGTGCTTCTCGATATAGAAGAACCCTTTGTCCAGCGACGCCTGGCGAATTTGCCCGGCGACATGCAGGCGATCGCGCCGGTTCGGAGATATCGAACCCGACACGTCGATCAAAGGTACGGGAGAAATCGGCACAACAGGCCCCGCGGATGCGTGATCGGACATTTTGCCAGGGCCGCGAACGGCGTCCGGCGCTCCGGGTCCTTGCACGCTTTGTGCCAAAGACCGGCGCCTCGGTCACGGCCGCTCCGAAGACCCATAGGCGCCCCTGAGAAAGTTATATTGTAAACAATTATATTATGTAGTGTGTGCAATATATAGGCACGCTCGACAGATTTGCCGTCGTTTTCAGCAACCGCCAGATCGCGCCTCGAAACCGGTTACGACGTCAGGGCTGCGAGGCGATCACCGCGACCGGGCCGCCGCCGTCCGGGCCCTGATGCTCGGCGCCGCCCGAAACGAACAGGTCGGTGCCGCCGACCGCTGCCGCCACCACGCCGCCGACCAGGGCGCGCGCGTGGCGGGTGGCGTTGATGTCGCTGTCGTCGGCCATGATGTGGCGGTTGCCCCGGATCATGCCGCTGCGCGACGCTTCGGCCTTCACCAGCACGGCGCGGATCTTGTCCCGGTCGGCGGCGGAAATCTGGCCGGGCGCGGCGATGCCCACGGATGCAAGGGCTGCCATAACGGCCGGGAAGTCGATGGCGTCCCGCATCACGGCGTGGCCGATCGTCAGGTCGCCGCCCCAATCCGGGCTGTTCCCCATGACCACGATCTCGCTGCGCATCAGCTCGATGCCGGCCGAGGCGCTGGCGCGGCCGGACCAGAGCGAAAAATCGCGCCCAACAGCATCCTCCGACAGCCCGCCCGCATCGATTTCGCCCAGTGCGAGCGCGACCCCGAGCGCCGATGCGCCGCGCGACAGGCCCATCGAGGCATAGGTGTCGTCGGTCGCGACCGTCAGGCCGCGCGCGGCGGCTTCCGTCATCCGCGCATTGGTCAGCAGCGGGCATTTGATCTGAACGAAATGAACCGCGTCCGGCGACGTCAGGGATGCTTCGGCCATCGCCGCGCGGACCGCTGCGGCTGTGGCCTCGACCTGCGGCAGACGCCCGATCTCCTCCGGCAGGATCGTGCGCGTGAAGGCCGTGCCGATCGCAAGGCGCGGCGCACACGACGTCTCGCCGGCAGGAACGACCGAGAAGACCAGGAAATGCGGTGACAGGCCGCCCTCGGTGCCGCCCGACATGATCATCGACGCCCGGTTTCCCGCCTCCGCCGGCGAACAGCCCAGCCGTTCGGCGAGCGTCGCCTGCAGCACCGTCACGGCATAGGCGCGGGTGAAGTCGTTGACGCAACCGTTACCCTCGGTCTTGCCCAATATGGCGACTACCGAGGCCGGATCGACCGCGCCTGCATCGAACAGCCGGACGATCCCGCTGACGTCGCCCGGGTGATCCATGGCGACCCGATCGATCCGGCATTGCCGCACGGCCTTGCCGACATTGCTAGCATTCATCGCCAACGCCTCTCCCGGATTTCCGCCGGCCGCATCTACGCGACGACATCGCCGTTCTTCCACATTGCACACAAACTTGGAAATCTTGGCAACAATCTTGCATTGCCCGGAACCTCTCAGCCGATCCGATCGGCATCCCCAACGATCGAGGTGACGTATGTTCGTATCGCATAACCCGCCAGCCGTTCCGTCCATCGGGGCGCCGCTTAGCTGGGGCCTGGAAACCGGACAGCCGAAACGGATGGTTTTCGTCGCCGGGCAGATCGGCTCCCGCCCTGACGGGACGATGGCGCATGGGTTTCTCGCCCAGGCCGCGCAGATCTGGGTGAATATCGGGGAGGTGCTGAAGTCGGCCGGCATGACGTCGGCCAACATCGTGCGGACCGGCATCTTCATGACACCCGAGATCGACTTCACCCCCGAGGCCAAGGCGGAATTCAACAAGGCGCGCATCGCCTTCCTCGGCGACAATCGGCCCGCCTCGACGATGATCTGGGTCCCAAGGCTGATGGACCCGGCCTGGCTGATCGAGATCGACGCCATCGCCGTCGAGCTTTAGTCTGCCGGGCATCATGACCGGTCCGGCACCCCACGATATTGCGGCCCTCGCCGAACGTCTCTGCGTTCCCATTCCCGAAGCCTTCCGCGAAGGCGTCGCCGATGCCTTCGCGCGGCTTCTGGAGCAGGCCGCGCTGGTGATGGCGGCCGAAACGACCGACGATCCCGGCGGCGACCTGGACTTTGTGCCGTGATGCCCGATGCCACCGCGCTGGCGGACGCCGTGAGGCAGAGCCGTATCTCCGCATCCGCTCTGGCGCGCGCCGCCATAGCGAATATCGGGACGCTCGATCCGGCGCTGAATGCCTTCACCGCCGTCTTCGCCGAGACGGCGATGGCGGATGCGGCCGAGATCGACCGCAAGATCGCCCGGGGCGTCGATCCCGGCCCGCTGGCCGGTGTGCCCTTCGCGGTCAAGAACCTCTACGACGTGGCCGGTGTCACCACGCTCGCCGGTTCGGCCGTATTGCGCGATGCGCCGCCGGCGGCGCGCGATGCCACTGTCGTCGCCAGGCTGAAGACCGCCGGCGCGGTGCTGGTCGGCGCGAACAACATGGACGAGTTCGCCTACGGCTTTACCACGCAGAATGCCCATTACGGCCCGACGCACAATCCGCACGATCTCGACCGCTCCGCCGGCGGATCGTCCGGCGGCTCGGCGGCGGCGGTCGCGGCCGGCATCGTTCCGGTCAGCCTGGGGACCGACACCAACGGGTCGATCCGCGTCCCGGCCGGCTTCTGCGGCATTTTCGGCCTGAAACCCACCTTCCGGCGCCTGTCGCGAACCGGCGTCTATCCCTTCGTGCACGAGCTGGACCATGTCGGGCCCTTCGCGCGCTCGGTTCGCGACCTGGCGCTGGTTTACGACCTGCTGCAGGGCCCCGACGCCGACGATCCGCATTTGCTCGGGCCTGTCGAACCGACCCTGCCGGGACTGGAAACCACTGTCGCGGGCATCAGGGTCGGTGTGCTCGGCGGGTGGTTCCGCGAGTCGGCCGAACCCGTCGTGCTGGAAGCGGTCGACCGCGTCGCAGCCGCCCTGGCCGGCGGGCGCACCGTCACGCTTCCGGGCGTGGCGGAGGCACGGGCCGCCGCCTTCTGCATCACTGCCGCGAGCGGCGGCGCCATGCGTCTCGACGACCTTCGCAAGCGGCCCGAGGCGCTCGACCCGGCGACGCGCGACCGCTTCTTTGCCGGCGCCCTGCTGCCGGCCTCGGTGCTCCACAAAGCCCGCCGCGTGCGCCTGGCCTTCCGCGACCGGCTGCGAGCCGTTTTCGAGGATTGCGACATCCTGCTGGCGCCGGTCGCGCCCTGCCCGGCGCCCCGCCTCGACCAGACGACGCTCACCATCGGCGGTCACGCGGTTCCGCTCAGGCCGAATATCGGCATCTACACCCAGCCGCTCAGCTTCGCCGGCCCGCCCATCGTCACGGTTCCGGTCGATATCCCCGGACAGATGCCCATCGGCGTCCAGATCGTGGGCGCGCCCTGGCGCGAAGATCTCGTCCTGCGGGTCGCCGCTATGCTGGAAAGGATGGGCGTCGCCCATGTTCGGCCGCCTGCACATGTCGCGGATGCTGCCGGATGATCGTCGACGATCCCGGGGTGCTGGCCGAAGTCACCGACGCGTTCCGGCGTTACGAGGCGGCGCTGCTTGGCAACGATCTGCGCACCCTGGACGCATTCTTCTGGAAGTCGCCGCTGGCGCTGCGCTACGGCGTCGGCGAACGGCTCTACGGCTATGAGGCTATCGCCGCCTTTCGCCAGGCCCGCCCCGGCGGATCGCCCCAGCGCACGCTCGGCAAGACCGTGATCGTGACCTTCGGCACGGATTTCGCGACTGCCAACACCGAATTCCATCGCGTGGGCGAAAGCCGCGTCGGCCGCCAGAGCCAAAGCTGGGCCAGGCTGGACGGCGAATGGAAGGTGGTCAGCGCCCACGTCTCTCTCGAGGCCGAGACGTCCTGAATCTGCCCGATTTTCGATGGCTGCCCAAAAGTCGCGCACGCCGACCGCGCTTGCACAAACTATGTGCACTATATTCAGAATTATTGTTAACAATATCGGCGCGGTGGCACAGCAACCGGTTGATTTGAAATGCTTATGAATATCCGCCTGTCTGGCACGTCACGTGCATGCCTGAACGTGACAGCAACGAGCCGCGGAAGGGGTTGGCGATGGACGATTGGACAAACAAGGGCTCGGGACCGCTCGTCGCGCCGGATCGGCTGAAACAGCTGAGTGTCCGATCCGACAGACGCGGCCTGATCCATCTGTTCAGCCAAATGGCAACGCTGGCCGTGACCACCACGCTGATTGCCCGGTTGAGCGGCACCTGGTGGGTGATCCTGCCTTTCATGGCGCAGGGGATCGTGCTGAACTGCCTCTATGCCGGCCAGCACGAGATGTCCCACCGCACCGCCTTCAAGTCGCGTGCCCTGAATCTGTGGGTCGGGGAAATTATCGGTTTTCTGGAGATCCTGCCCGCCCAATGGGACCGGAAATTCCACTTCGCCCACCACCGCAACACGCAGAATCCGGCGAAGGACCCGGAGCTCCTCGCATTCGGCATCAACAACATGAAGGACTGGCGGATCAGCCTCTCGGGCCTGCCCTACGGCGTTGGACAGGCTAAGGCGATGGTCTCGGCCGCGCGTGGCATCTTCCCTGATTATGTCTGGTGGCTGAACGATGAAGAGCGGCTGGAGATGAAGCGCGAGGCGCAATTCCACCTCGCGGGCTATTCGCTGATCTTCCTGATCTCGCTGTACTTCCATTCCTGGATCGCGTTGAAATACTGGCTGGGTCCCCTCCTGGTGATGAAGGTCTTCTACCAGTTCCAGAACATGGGCGAGCACACAGGCCTGGGCTACAACCCCGACACGCTCAAATGCACCCGGACCTTGAAAGGGCCATTCTGGATGCGCTGGCTGGTCTGGAACATGTCCTACCATGCCGCGCACCATACCTATCCCAGCGTGCCGTTCTTCCGCCTGCCCGAACTCGATCGCAATATCCGCCAGAAGAGCGACGCCGCCGAGGCGTCGACGCGCGGCTATATCCAGGCGCAGATCGACGTGGTGCGCACCTTCCGCCGCGCCGAAGCGGTCGACCGCGAGGCCGCGGCATGAGCGCCACGCCGCCGCTCCAGCTCGAGTTTTTCCAATCCCTGTGGGCCATGCAGCTCAGGCGCCCCGACGGCATCGAGGATAGCGAGGAGGCGGTGTTCGAGAAGGTCGCCGGCGCCGGCTATGACGGCGTCTGCATCGACCTCAGCGTCACCGACATGGCCACGGCGAGGCGGCTCAAGCCGCTGATCGACCGCCACAAACTCGGCTGCACGCTGACCGCCTTTCCGGCCCGCTTCGGCGACTTCCCGGAAATCCTGCGTCTGGCCGGAGAGCTTGAGGTCCGTTACCTCGACATCATTTGCCAGATCATGCCGATCGACGTGCCGTCGGCCGCGCCGGTCCTGTTCCGGCTGATGGAGATGGCCGAGGCGGCGGGCATCGAGATGCATTTGGAAACGCACCGCAACAGCATCA